>JAFGAY010000068.1 GCA_016933425.1 Pirellulales bacterium | reverse complement strand
GGGATCCATTCCGCCCAGGCCGCTTCCCGGCAAACCCAGCCAGGCGAGCATGGCCGGAGCGCCGCTCGGCGCCAAACGTTCGACGGCCGGCCGCAACGAAAGCGTGTAGGTGTCGGCCTTCGGGCTGTAAAGGCTGCTCCAATGGGTTCCCCGGACCAGTTTTCCGGTCGTATCGACGTCGACCAGATCGACCTGATTGAGCCGAATTTCGGTTCCCTTGAACCAATAAGCAGCCAAGTACGCGCCGGAGCAAAAGACCACGACCAGCAAAGGAAACGTGAACCACGTCCACCCCAACCGGTTCCAGCGGCGCAAAAGCCAATAGTCGACGGGCCCGACCAGCATCACGTAAACGACCAGCACCGCCATGATAACGCCGAAGGGGATCATGCTCACGCCCGGATAACGATCCAATGCGCCGCGCAACTGGCCGCTAATGTCGGAAAAACCCAGGTGGGTCGCGGTCGTCGTCCGGGCCGGCGACGCCTCGGGCTCCTTGGGCCAGTCCAACAACCGCGCCACCAGCGCGCCGCGATCCTTTCGTTTGCTCGACGGAGGCTCGTCCAGATCGACGGCGAGAAACGTCACCCGGCCAAAACCCCGCGTCGCCTCGACGACCAACGGTAGATTTCCCTCCTCGACCACGACGCGGCCCTCCGCCGGCTTGATCCGCGCGACGGCGGTCGGCCGCCGGCTCTGAGCGTCGGCCAAACCAACGGCGTACTCGCCAAGATAATTCTCCAGGCCGACAAGCCCTCGAACCGGAATGGTCGCTTTCCACGTGCCGGGGATAAAAGCGGCCAGCGGACTACTCGGATCGGCCGCTTGCTCGGCGCGGACCGCCGCCATGATCAACACGCGGCCGCCGAGACGGACCCAACGGTCCAACGCGGTTTGCTGCTCGCCGCCCGGTGGAATGCGCCCTTGGTAAACCTCCGGCCGACTCGTGGCGATCACCACGCGGTCCACGCCCTCGTAGCCGTACCACCGGTCGGGCATTTTCGCCAGGTCGTCAATCCTCGCAACCACCGGCTGGCGCGACGGCTCGAAGCTGACAAACGCGGCCGCTTCCTCGAGGCCGACGTCCGAAGCCGCGAAACACACGACCAACCGGCGATCGGCCGGAATGGCCGACGGATATTCGTCACGGCCCGGCTCGGCCGACGATTGGAACCGCCGCTGGACCGATCGTCCGTCGTCCGTCTCGAAACGGACGGTCGCCGCGCTGTGAATGCGGCCGAATCGAACGTAAAGCAAAACACTCTCCGTCTCACCCGGCGCAACACGGACCGGCTCCTCACCCGGCGTGCTCACGCGGCTGGCCACGCCCTCGCCGTCGGGCACGGTGATCGACACCCGGCCCACCGCCGGCTCACTGCCGCCGCGCAGCTCAATGCGGACGGGCGTCCAAAGTCCGACCTTGTAGCAACCGTCAAAACCGATCTGAAGGCCGGCAATCTCGGGCAAAGGGCCAACCTCGTCGTTGGCGCGGGCCGGACCGGCGAAAATCAACACGAGAAGCATGCAAGCCAACGCCAAGGGAAACACGGCCGCTCCACGATTGATCGAAGACGCCGCTTCCTGATGGGCGCGGTTCGGTATTCGGTGCAAAAACCGCATCATGGCTTCCCCGAGTCGGAACACTGGCACACAAAACGGCCGCAGCCTGGGCACCCGCCGCCATATTTTTTGCGCACGGCCTCGGTCAGATCGACGCCCACCACGTTGGCAATCGTCGTGAGCCAGGCCAAGACGTCGGCGAATTCGTTCTCCTGGTCTTCGTGGTTGCCGTCGCGCAGGGCCCCGGCCAACTCGCCAACCTCCTCGATCAACCACATGAACGTGCCGTCGACGCCCCGGGCAACGTCCTTGGGGAGGTACATCTCGCGGATCAACCGTTGGAAATCGGCCAAGGTCATTTCGCCGCCGGCGGCCGTTTCGTTGGTCGAGCCTTCTTTTTTCGTCATGGGCTTCTTTCTGGCTTTAGGTGCGTCCACAACCGGGCGAATCAGCCCCCCTACCCTTTCTCCGGCACGCGGCAATATTGTATACTACCTCGTTGCCCCCCCATTTGACAACGGCCCGGGCAATCCTTAGTTCCCAATCCTTGATTCCTAATCGCCCTCACCATGAAACCACCCATTTCTTACCCGGATTTTGCAAAACTCGACCTCCGCGTGGCCACGGTCACGGCGGCCCGGCCACACCCAAACGCCGACAAACTCCTGCTGCTTCAAGTCAAGGTGGACGAAGCCCAGCGGCAGATCATCGCGGGAATCCGGGGCCACTACGAGCCGGACACCCTGGTCGGCACCCAAGTCGTCGTGTTGGTCAACCTCGAAGAGGCGGTAATTCGCGGCGAGGAGTCGGCCGGCATGTTGCTGGCCGCCGGCGACGGAGAGGCCGTCGTCCTCCTGCGGCCCGACCGGCCCTGCACGCCGGGGGCAGTGGTTAAATAGAATTCCGATTTCTCGTGTGTTTTTTTTGGCGGGCAATGCCCACCCTACCCCGTTCCCGGAGCGACTCCCGTGCCCATGCAAATGGATCAACTCGTTGCCTTGTGCAAACGCCGCGGCTTCCTGTTTCAATCGAGTGAAATCTACGGGGGGCTCAACGGCTTTTGGGACTACGGGCCCATGGGCGTTGAACTGAAGCGCAATGTCCGCGAGGCGTGGTGGCGCGACATGGTCACGGCCCACAACGAGCAGGCCGTTCGGCCTGGCGCTCCCTCGACCTACGAAATGACGGGGCTCGATTGCACCATCATCATGCACCCACAGGTCTGGAAGGTCTCGGGCCACTACGATCTGTTCCACGACTTCCTGGTCGATTGCCGCGAAGAAAAGCGTCGTTACCGCCACGATCAGGTTTTCGGCCGCTGGGTCGAGGGCCGGGGCCAGCGGTTTTTCGTCGCCACCGAGACGCTCGGCGACGAGGGCCAGGAGGAAATGCAGCACCGAGCACTCAAATTCCTCGGTCTTCGGGCAAAGGACGCCGGAGAGCTAAAATGGGATGGACCAGTGGTCTGCCTGACGACGATCAAAGATCACTCGCAAGTGCTCGCGCCCGACGCTAAGAAGCTCGGCACGCTGACCGAGCCGCGCGAGTTCAATCTGATGTTCGAGACCCACACCGGCGCGGTGGCCGACGAGAGCAGCAAGACGTTCCTGCGTCCCGAGACGGCGCAAGGCATTTTTGTCAACTTCAAAAACGTGTTGGATAGCACCCGGGTCAAGATTCCCTTCGGCATCGCGCAGATTGGCAAGAGTTTTCGGAACGAAATCACGCCGCGCAATTTCACGTTTCGTTCGCGCGAGTTCGAGCAAATGGAAATCGAGTTCTTCTGCCGGCCCGAAACGTCGGCCGATTGGTACGCCTACTGGCGCGACCGGCGGTTTGCGTGGTATCTCGACCTGGGGCTGGCCCGCGACCGTTTGAGGCTGCGCGACCACGATCCCGACGAGTTGAGCCACTATTCGACCGGCACGGCCGACATTGAATATGCGTTTCCGTTCATGGCGCCCGGCGAGTTCGGCGAGTTGGAGGGCGTGGCCCATCGGGGCGATTTTGATCTGCGAAGCCACATGGAAGGCAAGCTCGACCCGAAAAGCCGGCCGTTGGCGGTGGAAAACGACGAGCACGGCCAGCCGCGCTATCGCGGCAGCGGGCGCGACCTGTCCTATTTCGACGCGGAAACCAAGGAGCGTTTTATCCCGCACGTGATCGAGCCGTCGGCCGGGGCCGATCGGGCCACGCTCGCGTTTCTGTGCGAGGCCTACCGCGAGGACGAGGTGCCCGACGAAAACGGCAAACTGACCAAGCGGACCCTGATGGCGTTTCACCCGCGGCTGGCGCCCTACAAGGCGGCCGTGTTCCCGTTGGTTCGCAAGGACGGCATGCCCGAGGTCGCCCAAGAGATCTACGCCGCCTTGAAACCGCGGCTGAACGTGTTTTACGACGAAAAGTCGGCCGTCGGCCGGCGCTATCGCCGCCAGGACGAAATCGGCACGCCCTACTGCATCACGGTCGACGGCCAGACGCTCGAAGACGGCACGGTCACCGTCCGCGACCGCGACACGCTGCGCCAATGGCGAATCCACAAGAACGAATGCGCGGCCGAGATCGAACGATTAGTGAGTGGCAACGAATGATCCACAAAATGCTATGGCTGGCCGCCGCCGGCGGACTGGGTACCTTGGCCCGATATGGGCTGGCCGGGCTCGTTCACCGGATCGACGGGGCGTCGTTTCCCTGGGGAACGATAACCGTGAATGTCGGCGGTTGCTTCGCGGTTGGGCTGCTCGCCGCGCTGTTCGAAAACCGCTGGCCGGTCTCCGGCGAAATACGCCTGATCGTGCTGGTTGGATTCATGGGCGGATTCACCACGTTTTCGGCCTACATGCTCGAAACGAGCGAGTTAGTCCGTTCGGCCGAGTGGCTTCGGGCCGCGGCCAATGTCGGCCTGCAAAATATCCTGGGATTCGCGGCGCTGGTGGCCGGAGCCGCGCTGGGCCGCTTTGCTTAAAGGAGAAATCCACCATGAAACTCCCCTCGGAAGCCTTTCTGTTGCGAATCTTCATCGGCGAAAGCGACCGGCGCGACGGCCGCCCGCTCCACGAGGTGCTGGTCGAGGAAGCCCGGCGCCGCGGCCTTGCCGGGGCAACGGTCGTCCGCGGATTCCTCGGCTTCGGCGCCAACAGCCGCATCCACACGTCGAAAGTCCTGCGACTCTCTGAAGACTTGCCCGTGGTCGTCGAAATCGTCGACCGCGAAGACCGCATTGAAGCCTTCCTGCCCGACCTCGACCGGATGATCACCGAAGGCCTGGTCACTCTCGAAAAGGTACGGGTCATCGCCTATCGGCACGATGCGGATCAGTCATGAATAGTGTCTTAGCCTCGCCTTCATAGCCGCGAGCGGAAGCCCGCCGGAAACCCAATGTCCGACGAGATTGACGCTCACCCTCCCTGGGTGCTAAAAACGGAGGGTGCTAAAAACGGGACAGGTCCGATATTGGTGCTATAGGCAATATGCATCTGGGGCACTTGTCAAAATCGAACCTGTCCCGTTTTTCCCCGTTTTTTCCGTTCTGTTGACGGCCGATGCCGGGTTCGTCGGCTACGACCTGTGGAAAACGGTGTTGGACGCGGGCCGTCACCTGCTGGTGCGCGTGGGCAGCAACGTGAAATTGCTCAAGAAGCTGCCTTCCCCTTGTCAGAACAGGGTCGGCATGCCGAAAAAATGATTTCGGAGCTCAATGGCTGGCCTGCGTGTGCCCTTGTCAACGCTTCACCCGCCGTGTTGCCACGACCGGCGCATGACTCAGGGCCGGGACGGGTCGCCGGCCCTTTCCCATACGACTCTTTCATTCGCTACTCCTTGCCGGTTTTGACCGGCGCTTTCTCTGAGCTGTTTTTGCTCCCTGTAACTCGTAACGCAGTAAGTCCGTGTCGTGCTTCAGGCAGCGTCAAGCGAGTTTTGGGCGTGAAGTCTGAGGGGGCGAAGCTTGAGGTTGGTGGGAGAATGTTCACCAGTGCCAAGTGGCGTTGCGGACGTGTTCGGGGACGAATGTGTCGCGGAAGGAACTGCGGACGAAGATTTCTTCGGTGATTGCCCAGAGCGAGACGGCGCGGAGGACGAATTGGTAGAACGGCATGAGCGGGGCGATGAGGCCGATGATAAGGTCGCGTTTGGGATCGAGCGAGTAGTAGAGGATCACGCCGAGCGTGAGGAAATCGAGGGCCACGTAGATGACGTAGTAGGTGAAGAGTTGCAGGGGGACGTTGGCGTGCCAATGGAACGCTAGCCAGACGAGGTAGGCCCAAAAGAGGAACGTGAGCAGGACGTTGAATGTCCATCGCTCGATGAGCAGTAGGAGATTTGCGAAACGGAAGTTGGGGCTCAGTGGTGAGCCCATGTCAACGTGTTTACGGCACTCGAAGGTGATGACGGCCCATTCCCAGCGGCGGCGTTGTTTGAGGAGTCGCCAAAAATGGGTAGGGACGTTGGTGAAACATTGAGCGTAGGGGGCGAATAGGACTCGGTAGCCTGATTTTCGGATGCGCAGGGTAAGGTCGCCGTCCTCGCCGGGGCCCACGTCCCAACCGCCCACGCGGTCGAGCGCCTCGCGGCGGAAAGCGCCGAAGGCTCCGGAAGTAATGCCGAGGATGTCGATTTTCGAGGCGAACATGCGCCCGAGGAAAATGCAGCGTAGATATTCGAAGGCTTGAAGCCAGGTGACAAGATTGCAAAAGGCATTGCGTGCCAGAACGGTGCCCGAGACCGCGCCGACGCGGGGATCTCTGAAAGGCTGAACGATTTCCCAGAGGGCGTTCGGGGCGAGGTGCGAGTCGCTGTCGACGCAGACGACGATTTCGTCGTCGGCGAACGGGAGAGCGTAGTTGAGCGCGGAGGACTTGCCGCCCCGTTCGGCGCGGCTGAGCACGATGACGCCTTCGTGGGCATCGGCGAACGATTGGGCGATGGACGTCATTTCGTCGGTTGATCCGTCGTCGACGACGACGATGTTCATTCGGGGATAGGTGCCCCAGAGTGATTCGAGTGTGTGGGGAAGCGTTTTTGCTTCGTTGAGGCCGGCGACCACGACGGTGATTGTGGGGCAATAGTCGAACACACAAGGCGATGGGCTGCGGAAGCAGTAGTTGAACAGCTGGTACAACATGTGGCCGAGGCAGAGCGCGACCGCGCCGAGCGTGTAGCGCGGGATTTCGAGAAACAGAATCGGCAACAACAAGACGAGCATTGCGTCAGGTTGGACCGATGATAGCCAATGGATCCAGTCGGTTAACATGATATCCAATGAACTCTGCTTGCCACGCCTGGCGAAGCGTGAAACGCCAATGGCACGCGAGGCAATAGCCTACGGTTTCGAGATCGGTGCCTGACCAGCCGCAATCTGCGCAGCGATGGGGGCCTTGGAGATATTCGTAATCGGCGCCGACGACGAGGTTTCGCACACGGCATTTTGGGCAGATCATTTCTCCAGTGCGGTCAAACTCTTCGGTGTAGCCGACATAGGCACAGGGAAAATGGTGAATGAGTCGCTGGTTGTCGAGGCGAGCCGATCCGCATTGTTTGCAGCCTTGATGATAGGTCGGCAATGCATGGCAGCGAGGACAGAGCAAGGGCCTGTCGGCCAGGAAAGGTTCGAGCACGCCGATCTCAACCCAGCGGCGGAGAGTTGATTCGGGCAAGCCGGTGGCGAATTGATAGCTGCACGGTTGAAGTGTGGGGAAAAGGTTTTCCCATCGGAGCAGGTCATTATTATGGGGAACAAAACGAACGCCTACCCGAAGGCGGCCCTCGCATTCACATTGGTTGCGGACTTCGACAGTAGCGTAATAGAGAAGGCCGTCGTCGCCTTCAACACCAATCAACATGCGCCGGCCCGGAAAAGATCGCAGAGCATCGATTTCGAAGCCCATGCCGGAAGCGCTGATGTCGCTGGAAATCGCGTCACCCCGGAAAGCGCTGTCGGGTGAATGGTCGGGCAAGATGGGGATGACGGCCATCGGCTTGGTAAAAAGGTAGCGGGCCGCGACACGACGTTCGGCGGCCTTGGGATTTTCATATGGCGCGGAGCCGCACGGTCCGACATCGACGGAGGGAGCGTCGCAGAACAGATTGAGTGCGGAATCGTAGAGCATTATGTGTTATGGTCTTTCGGGAGCTGAGGACTCACCATGCGTAGGGCAAGCGGACTTCGCTGCCAAGACGCAAGGGAGCATCATCGCTGATGGTGTTTCGCGGGGACAGATAGACGGGAACCAGGGGCTCGCCCCTGCGGTAGTAGCGACGGATGCTCGGCGGGGCCGCTTCAAGTTCATCAGCGAAACGTTCGACGACGCAGGGAACCATTTCGGCATGGGGTTCTACGCAAACCGAGACCTCCGATCCCTTGTGCCAGCGGTCGAGGTTGTTTTGTGGTACGTAGAGGATGATTTCTAGCGAATCGTCTTCAAGAATTTCGAGAATGTCTTGACCGGTTTCGGCATATTCGCCGGCAAAACGCGATATTCGAACGACACGTCCGTTGACCGACGAGCGTAGTTCGCTTTCTTGCAGACGCTCGCGGAGCCGAGTGAGCTCGTCTTGAAGGGTCTCGATGCGAACTAGTTGGGGTTTGCATCGACGTTGGAGTTCGGAGTCAGCGTCTTGGTAAAGTTCGGCTCGTTTCTTGAGTTCTTTGACTGCCGATTCGAGTTTTTCGCATTTGGCTGTTTCACCGGCGTGTTCAAACTGGAGGCGTTCCATTTCTTCGACGCTGGCGGCGCCCTGCAGGACGAGTTTTTTTGCTCGTTGAAGCTGGGCGCGAAGCGAGTCGATTTTCGAACGCTTGGCGAGCAATTCGCCCCAGAGACTAACGTAGTCGGCTTGGGCCTTTTGACCTTGATCGTTTTTTTGCTGGACCTGGGCTCGATGGAGCGTAATCTCGGCCTCAAGATTCGCTTGGGCGATTCGCAGGGCGTCGCCGAGGGCGGCCGCTTGCTGTTCGAGTTGGAGGTTTTCGAGCGTGGCGAGCAATTCGCCCTGGTGGACGGTGGTTCCTTCGCGGACGTGGAGCGACTTGATGACGCCGCCGACGGCTGGAGAGATGTGAATGATCCGGCCCGACACAACGCCGTAAACTTCGAATCGGAACCAAGTGTTCCAGATCAAGTAAGCCGCGCCGGCGAAGACGGCCAGTATGAAAACACCGACAAACCAACGGCCCTTCGGTCGCTTGGGCAGCGGCGTGGGGCGTGCAGGCGGTGCGGCGGCTCGGGGGGTGCGCTTTGGCAAGGAAGACGGCGCGGCGGAACGAGGAGTAGCTTTGGAAGCTCGCGGACCTTGGGCCAGGGGAGCTTCGCCAAAGCCGGGGATTCCCGTCTCCGCTTCCATTTGCACGTCTTCGGAGTTGGGTCCGAGTGATGGAACGGCGAACAGATCGGAGTAATTGCCGGAATTGGTTGAGATGCTGCCTCCCATTGCTGCCCTGTCTCGTTTCTCGATGGATCAATGATCCAGTGCCGCGAAACCCGCGCTAGATTTGCCCTAGAATGTTATAAAACCATAGCTTAAGGACTAAGCGTGCGTGGGCAATTCGTCCCTGTCAGCGGCGACGCGAAGGCCGTGTGAGCCGCACAATTGGCAGAATCGTTTGTCGTTGCTAGCCGGAGACTTGCACCGAACCTAAGAGCCCCTCGCCGTAACGAATTTGCCAACCACCGCCGGTGGCGCGGTAAACCTCGATAAGGCTCATGGAGACCTGCCCTTCGGCCTGGGCAAGAAGGTCTTGCTGATGAGCGAGGGATTCTTGGACCGTCGAGACGCTGGTAAAAATCGTCTCGCCTTCTTGATATTGGACCATCGCGATGTCGACGGCGCGGCGGGCGGCCTTGACGCTGGCCTTGAGGATGGCAACTCGTTTTTGAGCGCGGAGGAATGCGACAAGGGCGTCCTCGACCTCAAGATTGGCCTGGAGGACCTTTTGCTGATAGTCACGCGCGAATTGCTGGAAGCGGGCGTCTTGAGCCCGGACGTTGTTCAAGATTCGCCCGTAGTTGAGAATGTTCCATCGCAGCGACGGGCCAATAACCCCCATGCTGGAATCAGAAGTGAAGAGCTGATTGAGATCCTCGGAGGCCAGCCCAATCGTGCCGTTTAACGCGATGCGGGGATATAGCTCGGAGGTGGCGATGCCGATTTCGGCGCACTGGGCAGCCAGTTTACGCTCGGCGCGCCGAACATCGGGGCGGCGACAGAGCAGGTCGGCGGGAATGCCGACGACGACGTCGGTCGGCGCTCGGGGAATGTCGCTGTTGCCTAACTCGGCGGTGAGATTTTGCGGCGGGATGCCCCGGAGAACGCACAAACGGTTGTTTGCTTGGCGCAGGGCGATTTCCAGCAAAATGCGTTGGGATTCGGTGTTTCCCAGATCGGTGCTGGCTTGTTGAGGATCGAGCTCGGTGGTTTTGCCTTCCTTGAAACGAATCTCGGCGATGTGAAGCGATCTGCGCTGAATGCGAATGTTCTCGTCGAGAACGGCGATCCGTTTCTGGAGGGTGCGAATCTCGACATAGGTCTTGCCGACGTCGGCCAGCAAGGTCACGAGCACGTCATCATAATTGGCGACGGATGCGTCCAATTCGTCCTCAGCAGCTTCGACCGCGCGGCGGAAGCGACCCCAGAAGTCTAGTTCCCAAGTGAAACCGAAACCGGCGTCCCAGAAGTCGAAATCGGGTTGTGTCGCGTATTCCTGGTTGGCCGTGTTGGTGCTGAGGTTGTTTCGGTTGAAATCGGCAAACGCTTCTTGGCTTTGCGGGAACAGATTGCCCTGGACAACGGCCTTGCGTGACCGGGCCTCAAGAACGCGACACCCCGCGGATTTGAGAGTAAGGTTTTGCCCATAGGCTTCCGCAATCAGTTCATCAAGCTGTATGTCGTTGAACAAGCACCACCATGCGGCGTTGTTGTCTGAGTCGGTACGCAGACGTTGGTCATGCTGGTCGATCCAATGCGAGGATACGTGGACCGCCGGAGCCGAGTAATTCGGTCCCACCTTGTAGCCGTTGCGCCACCACTGCTCTAGCGAAGTGCAGCCGGCGCAGAAGGCCAGCGTCGTAAGAAGAAAAAGGCGAAAACAACCGGGTACCGACGAGTGCATGCGCGCAGCCCCTAGGAATAAAGTAACATCTCCATAATCGGTACATTTGGTACATTAGGCAAAGTTTTGCTGAATTAACAGGTAAAGTCTGCCCATGTTGCCCATATTTACATCTTCTGCGTGCGTGGTCGTCAGATAGACCTGAAACCTATTATCGAAACCCTGCGGGTATCGAGCCCGCCCAGGAGAGCCT
>JAFGAY010000067.1 GCA_016933425.1 Pirellulales bacterium | reverse complement strand
CGAGTTGATTGCCGCCGAGCCCGGCGTGGCCACCGAGCCGACTCCCGTTCTCCGCGCCTGGGAAAATCTGAAGTACGGCATGTTTGTCCATTTCGGCCTCAGCACGTGTGTCGGCGATCAGGTTGGCCGGAAGCCCGCCAAGAGCACCGATTACGCGCCGACCCATCTGGACGTGGATCAATGGGCCGAGATCGCCAAACAAGCCGGCATGAAGTACATGGTTCTGACCGCCAAGCACCACTACGGCCATGCGCTATGGCCCAGCGCCTACTCCGATTTCACGGTAGCCACCAGTTCGAATCAGACCGACGTGGTGAAAGAGTTTGTCGAGGCTTGTCGGGCGCGCGGCCTGGCGCCCGGCCTTTACTACTCAATTGGCTGGGACACGCGCCACATGCCCAAGATGAAGCCCGAGGAGTACGAACAGTTCGTCCACAACCAGGTGAAAGAGCTTCTGACGCAGTACGGACCGATCACCGTGATGTGGTTCGACATTCCCTGGGACATGGGCCTGGACATGCGCGGCTCGCTAGCCCGATTGTACGCCCACTGCAAGTCGCTGCAGCCCGACTGCCTCGTGCTGCACAACCAGAGCTTCGTCGACGGCAGCTTCGTCGCAAAAAGAAGACCCAGCTACCGCGGCAAGAACCTCACCGAAACGCCCGAGTCCATCTGGCCCAAAGACATCAACAACGGCGAGCGGGCCGCACCGCCGGCCTCGGGCCACAATCCGCGCATTGTCTTCGAGGGCAAGACCTACTACATTCCCGACGAAGTGTGCGATTCGATCGGGCAAAGGTTATGGTTCTGGGACGAGGAGGACGACGTCCGCCCAGCACGGCAATTGTTCGAGATGTATCAACAGTCCGTCGGGCGCGGCGCCAATTTTCTTTTGAACGTCTGGCCCGACAAAACAGGCCGGATACCCCCGGAAGTAGCGAAGCGCGTGCTGGAAGTCAATCAAATGATCCAACATCCCGAGTGCGTTCAAGACTCGCTTCTGGTGGGCCGCC
Source organism: Pirellulales bacterium (assembly GCA_016933425.1). Taxonomy (GTDB): domain Bacteria; phylum Planctomycetota; class Planctomycetia; order Pirellulales; family Thermoguttaceae; genus UBA11386. The sequence goes on along the minus strand of JAFGAY010000067.1, from coordinate 5,940 downwards.
CGGCAACCGCCTCAAACGTCTATCTCGGCAAAACGGCCGAGTGGGGACCCGACCGAGCCGTCGACATGGACGTCACGCCCAAAGCGGGCACGCGCTGGGCCACCGACGTCGACGCGAAAACCGCCTGGCTCGAAGTCGATCTGGGAGGCGATAAAACGTTCTCGCGGGCCACGCTAAGCGAATTTCTCGACTCGATCCGCGCGTTCGAGATCCAGGTGCCCGACGGCCAGGGTGGATGGAAGGCCGTTTATCGCGGAGGCACGATCGGCGGGCCGGGCATCGACGTGACTTTCGTGCCCGTCACGGCCGATCGGGTCCGTCTGGCCGTCACCGATTCGACCGGCGGACCGACGATCTGGGACTTCGCGCTCTATCCGCCGGAGCCTTCCGCGCAAACGAAATGAACCGATCGACGTGTCGTTAAAGCGTCAGACTCTCGCCGGGAGCGAGGACGACCGGCTCGGCCGCCGTCACCGCGCGAACCCGATTGGCCCAGGCATGCACGTCCTGCTCGATGATCGGCCACGTATTGACGTGAACCGGAACGACCCGGCGCGGCTTGAGCAATTGCACGGCGCGGACGGCGTCGTCGGGCCCCATCGTGAAGTTGTCGCCGATCGGCAGCACGGCCAGCTCGAGGCCCGACTCGCCGATGAGCTTCATGTCGTAAAACAATGCCGTGTCGCAAGCAAAATAGACGTTGCCCTCGGGCAATCCGAGCAGATAGCCGCACGGGTTGCCGCCGTACGAACCGTCGGGCAACATCGATGAATGGTGGGCCAGCGTCATCTTGATCGCGCCCAGCGGCCGGCGGCACGTCCCCCCAAGGTTCATGGCGTGGGTCTTCTCGATTCCTTGGCGGCCGAGCCACTCGCATATCTCGTAATTGGCGATTATCGTGGCGCCGGTCCGCACGGCAATGGTCGCCGCGTCGGCCACGTGGTCGGAGTGGCCGTGCGAAATCAGTATCAAATCGGTCTCGATCTGGTCGGCCGTGACGGGAGCGGTGGGCGAGTCGGTCAGAAACGGATCCAACAGCGCCCGGTGCGCGCCGTTCTGGATCAACCAGGTTCCGTGGCCCAGCCAGGTGAGCGTGGTTGGCATGGAATCATCTCGGGCCATGTGTTCTTTTATTCCCACGGGCCATGCAATAAAACTAACCCCTTTTTCCCCTCAGCAATGCGTTCATGTTTCGTTTATAATCCTCGACCCCCGGCTGGCCGTAGGGATTGACGCCGATCAGGCGTCCCTCGACCACGGTGGCCAGCATGAGCATCTGGAATAATTGGCCCAGCGAGGCTTCATCGAGCCGCGGCAGTCGCAAGTCGGTGGTTGGGCGGCCATCGTCGCCATAGGCCTGATTCGTGCCGGCCAGCGCCGCGCCCAGCACCTCGGGCAGCGACTTGCCGGCAAGCTCGTTGAGCCGGTCCTGGTCGAGTTCGCTTCGTGGAATGACGATCGGCTCGCGTTTTGTTCGTTCGACGACGAGATTCGTGATCAGCTTGTCGCGCCGGCCCTGCTGGTGTTGCTGGCCGCGGGAATGGAGGTCGCGCGTGTTGACGCACGTCAATGGAAGCGCGCCGCGGCCGTCCTTGCCAAGGCTTTCGGCCAGGAGCTGGTCGTACCACAGACCGACGGACTCCAGGCCCTTGCCCCAGGTCGACAGGACACGCGTCGTAGCGCCGCGCAGCGATTCCATCAGGTGGCAGATGCCGACGTAGTTGAGCGTGGGATTGACGCCGGGATCGGTGTTGCGGAATTGATAGTTGGCGGCGGCGGCCCCCTCGAGCAACTTGACAATGTCGAGCCCCATCACGGCGGCCGGCAGCAGTCCCACGGCCGACATGATCGAAAAACGCCCCCCAACGCCCTCGGGAATCGGAAATATCTCCGGGCATCCGATCGCCTCGCCCAGTTTGCGCAGCCGGCTGTCCCGTCCCGTGACGGGAACGACCAGATCGCGTACTTCCTCGAAATCACCGCCGCGCGCCGCGCGAAGATGGCCCAACAAAAGCCGGAACGCGACGGCCGTTTCAAGCGTGCTGCCGCTTTTACTGATGACGATGATCGCCCAACGCCGAGGCTCCACGTCGGCGAGGAGGTCGACCAGGCCGGCCATGGCGTCGTTGTCGACGTTGTTTCCCTCGAAGAAAATCTGGGGCCGCTGCCCGCGCCGCTGCCGGCTCAACTCGTTGTGATAGGGATGACAACAAGCCTCGAACAAGGCCCGGGCGCCCATGTACGAGCCGCCAATGCCGAGCACCACGACCGCGCCGGCTTGCTCGATCAATCGGCCGGCCGTCGCCTGGATCCGCGCGACTTCACTCTGGTCGCCCTTCGCGGCGAATTCCTCGAGCAATCGCTCGGGCAGGTCGATGAACGCGGCATCGAGCGGTTTTTTCTCCTCGGGCACGGGCTTGCCCAAACGCCACAGCGCCAGGTCGTCGAGCACCTCGTTTCGCGCGGCTACCAGCCGCGGGGCAAGCCAATCGAGATCGGCTGGACCAATGCCCGTCTCGGGCCGCATCGCGCCCGAAGGATCATAGGATATTAGAGGGAAAGTCGAGTCGGTCATGGGTCACCGTGCTGCTGAAAAATGGAGAAACGGTTGACGACGGGTGGAGTCCGTGCAAGGCCCCGGAAAACCGCCTGGGGCCATGGCCCGGCCTCCCCCGATTCTCTGTATATCGGCTGTGGGGTCCTCTTCGGGTTGGTTGCCCACGAACGGTTTGTCGCGGTTCACGACCGCGCCGGTCGGCGTAATCCGAATTTTCACGCTAAGAGGTCCTTCCGGCAAGAGATTGGGAAGTCGACAACCGTTCAGCCGAGGCAGGGCTAGGCGAACGCCCCCCACTTGTGCTCGCCGACTTTTGTGGTAGGAAAAAGAAGATCGCTAATCCACGCGGATCGATAGTCACAAGAAAAACACCATCATCGAGGATTAACGCGAACCCGTATTTTTTTTGATTCCGACCAATCCCCCCATCAGGAAATTCAAACATGGATACTCAAGACCTTACCCGGTTGTTGCACGTCAAAAACAACACGAAGATCGTCATGCTCGTGGCCGACGGGTTGGGCGGATTGCCGGTCGAGCCGGGTGGGCCTACCGAGCTCGAAGCGGCCGCCACTCCCAACCTCGACGCGCTGGCCGCGCGGGGCGTCTCGGGATTGTCGATCCCCATCAAGCCGGGAATCACTCCGGGCAGCGGCCCGGGCCACCTGGGACTCTTTGGCTACGACCCGCTGAAATACGTCATCGGCCGCGGCGTGCTCGAAGCCACCGGCATCGGATTCCACGTCGGGCCGGACGACGTCGCCTTGCGGTGCAACTTCTGCACGCTCGACGACCAAGGCCGCATCACCGACCGCCGCGCCGGCCGCATTCCGACGGAAGAAAGCGCGCCGCTGGCCAACATGCTCAACGACAAGGTGAAAATCCCGGGCATCGACGTCTTTGTCGAGCCGGTCAAGGAACATCGGTTTGCCGTCGTGTTTCGGGCTAAGGGACTCGGCGCCGCCGTGGACGACACCGACCCACAAAAAACGGGCGTTCCGCCGCTGGCCCCGGCGGCCCATGACGAGCCGAGCCGGAAAACGGCCAAAATCGCCCAGGAGTTTTACAACCAGGCCGTGAAACTGCTGGCCGGCCAGCCGAAGGCCAACGGGCTCACGATGCGAGGGTTCGCGGTGAAGCCGCATATTCCGACCTATGAAGAGGTCTACGGCTTGCAAGCGGCGGCAATCGCCGTCTATCCGATGTACAAGGGTCTGGCCAAGCTGGTCGGCATGGAAATCATCGGCACGCCCGCCACGCTCGAGGAAGAAATCGACGTGTTGGCCGGCGCGTGGAACGACTACGACTTCTTCTTCGTCCATTTCAAGTACACCGACAGCCGAGGCGAGGACGGCGATTTCGCGGCCAAGGTTAAGATGATCGAACAGTTCGACGCAATCGTGCCACGCGTCACGGCCTTGAAGCCCGACGTGCTCGTCGTCACGGGCGACCACAGCACGCCGGCGGCGCTGGCCGGCCACAGTTGGCACCCGGTGCCGACCCTGCTGGTCGCCGACCACTGCCGACCCGACGGGTGCACCACGTTCGGCGAAAAAGCGGCCATCTGCGGAGGGCTCGGCCAGTTCGAGGCCGTCCACCTCATGCCGCTGGCCCTGGCCAACGCGGGACGACTCGAAAAATTCGGCGCGTGACAGAAGCCGTAGCCGTAGGTCAGGCACCCCGTGCCTGACAACGTCGCCACCGGTTAATCTTGTCAGCCTAACAACGTCGTCATCGGTTATTTTTGTCAGGCACGGCGTGCCTGACCTACCGGCCGCTTATGCCGTGATGCCCTTGGTCAGGGCCATGAATGCCGTTTCGAGGTTGATTTCGTCTTCCTTGAACAGCGTCAAACGGTGGCCCGCCTCGATCAGCATTTTGGCCAGCGGGCTGTAGTCGTCGACGCCTTCGGCCAACGCGGCATGGATGCGGCCGCCTCGCAGTTCGACCGAGTCGACCAGCTTCGTGGCTTCGATTCGCCGGGCGGCGGCTTCCGCGTCGTCGGCCACGGCAATCACCAGCACGGGCCGCTTGCGAACCTGGCGCATGACGTCGGCCACCGTGGCCGAGACCATCAACACGCCCCGCTCGATGATGCCGACCTTGTTGCAGATGTCGGCCAGTTCGGGCAGGATGTGGCTGGAGACCATGATCGTCTTGCCCATCGCGCGAAGCTTTTTCAATAGCTCGCGGATTTCGATTCGCGCGCGGGGATCGAGTCCGCTGGCCGGTTCGTCGAGCAAAAGAACCTGGGGATCGTGCAGCAATACGCGGGCCAGGCCGAGCCGTTGGGTCATGCCGCGCGAAAGGCTCGTGACGAAGGCGTCGCGTTTGTAGTCGAGCCCGACCAGCGCGAGCATCTCGTCGCACACCTTGCGCCGCCCGGCCCCCTTGATCCGATAGGCGGCGGCGAAAAACTCAAGGTATTCGATCACCTTCATGTCGTCGTAGACGCCGAAGAAGTCGGGCATGTAGCCGATGAGCCGGCGGATTTCCTTCGGGTGGGTATAGATCGAATAGTCGCAGACATAGGCTTCGCCCCAGGTCGGCTGCAAGAGCGTGGCGAGAATCCGCATCGTCGTGGTCTTGCCCGACCCGTTGGGGCCAATGAACCCAAACAGGTCGCCCTTCTCCAGATCGAGGTTCAACTCGTGGATGGCGTGCAGGTCGCCGTAGGCCTTGGTGAGGTTTTGGGTTTTAATCATGGGGTTTCGGGATTTGGGGATTTGGGAATCTCAGGGCTCGCCAGTTTTAGTGTCCTTGACGGGAAGAACGAAGCGGTAAACGGTCAGATGGCCGCTGGCGTCGTCGGTCAGGGGCTGGTCGCCGCGCGAAAGCACCGCGGCCGGAGCGCCGCTGAGCCCGATGAACATGGCACGGTCGGGTCCCAGCAGGTAGCTCAAATCGACAAACGGCTGATATTGGTTCGACAAGTGCGTGTAGTGGCGGCCGCCGGCGTGCTCGAAAAACATCATGGTGCGGAGGATATACGGCAGATCGACGCTGTCGGCTTCATAGAGCGTTACCTGGCGCGTCATCGTGTCGCCGCGCTCTTCCAGCACGTTGTGCAACCCGGTCAGAAGCGTCTTCAATTCGGTTCGCTCGGGCAGCACGTCGAGCGAAATGGTTTCGCCCGGCCCGAGGCGTCCCAGATCATACACCCAGCGATCGAACACGAACAGACAGCGATCCAATTCAACGTTGAGCGGATTGGTCAATTGCCCGCCGGGCTCGTCGTCGCGGCGAATCACGTCGGCCACGGCGCCGCCGGTCCAGGGCGCGTTCCACCGGCCCGTAAAACTTCGCGTCGACCAGGTTTGCATCGGCAGTCCGACGATCCGATCGTGCCCGGGAGAAAAATGATAAGCGACGCGCCAGGGGCT
>JAFGAY010000066.1 GCA_016933425.1 Pirellulales bacterium | reverse complement strand
GAGGACGCGGGACCGGGTGGATGTCTCAAATAGGAACGATCGGATTTCAGATCTGCGATTTCAGATCTGAAATCCGCTGCCTGAGAATTGGGCATCCAAGAGCCGGGTAGTTTACCATCGCCACGGACAACGAACTACGGACCACGAACCACGGCTTACCGCCAACTCAACAACGAAACGTCTCATGATTTCCGCCAAGATATTTTTGAAGGTGCTGGCTCAGAAAGATCTGCTTCCTAGCGAGGCGATCCGCAAGCTGAAGCGGCAGATCGAGGAGTCGCCCACGCCGATTCCGGCCGAGGCCGTGGCCAAGCGGCTTGTGAAGAAAGGTTATTTGACCGCGCCGCTGGCCAAACGCATGTTGAAGACGGCCGCCCTAGCCGAGCAAAAGCTTAGCGGACAAGCGGCCGACCAGAAGGCGCCGGACCGCAAGCCACCCAAGCCGGAGGAAAGCGTCCTGGGCTTCGCGCCGGCCGCCGCCGAGCCGGAGGATATTGAGGATATAGCGGAAGAACCCCTCGATGAATTTCCCGAGCTCACGGTGGACGAGCCGGTGGTCGAGAAGCCGAAGGCAAAACCGGCGCCCGCCGCCCCGGTTCCGGCAGCTCCGCCACGTCCGGCCGCTTCGTCCGACGAGGACGTGATGGACGGCGAGGTCGTCGAGGATGAAGTCGTCGAGGGCGTGGTCGTCATGGACGCGGCGCCCGCCGGCGAGGTCCGCGAGGACGCCGACGACGGAAGCCGGCTGACGGCCAGGCGCCGCAAGGGGCTCCAGGGCCTGCTCGACCGCATCCTGCCCCATCGCCGCCGGGCGCGCAAGGAAAATCCCTGGGACTCGTCGCTTATTCTCATTGGCGGCGGCTCGCTGTTGCTCCTGGTGTTGGGCGGCGGCGTCCTGATCTGGCTATTGTTCGGCCAGAGCGGCGACCAAATGCTCGAGGAAGCCACCAAATTCTATCGCCAAGGCGCCTACACCAAGGCCATCGACCAATACGACCGGTTCATCAGCAAGTACCCGGGCCACAAGGGAGCGAGTCTTGCCAAGGTGCAGCGGGGCCTGGCCCAGTTGCGTCAGGCGGTCGAGATGACCAAAGACCACGCGCAGTCGTTGGCCGTGGCAAAAGAAGTGCTCGGCAAGATTCGCAGCGAGGACGCATTCGGCGAGGCCAAGGGCGAACTCAAGAGCCTGTTGGAAACGACGGCCAAAGGGCTCTCGGACCAGGCCCGGCAGAAGACCGACCCGAAACTGGTCGCCCAAACCCGGGAAGCCGTGAAACTGATCGAGGAAAACATCGTCAAGTCGCAGCGGTCGAAGCAGTTGATGGACGACATCGCCGCCTCGCTGCAAATAACCGAGCGCGAGATCGCACGCGGAGACGAGTTGAACAAGGCGATTGCCGCGATGGACGAAATGATCGCCAAGTCCGAGCCGGAGCGGGCCTATAACGTGCGGCGCGCGCTTTTGAAGTCCTATCCCGACCTGATCGACAACCCGCAATTGCACGAGGCCGTGTTGCGCGTGGCCGCCGCCGAGCAGGCCGCCGTCAAGTTGGTCGAGCAGTCCAAGCCGGCCGCGGCGCCCGAGCCGGCCGTCGCCAACCGTCCGGCGGTGGCGATTGCCCAAGGACACCTGCGCCACCCGGCGCCGGGAGCCCAAAACGGCGTGGTCTACTCGCTGGCCGACGGAGCTGCCTACGGGCTCGATGCGGCGACGGGCCGGGTGCTGTGGCGGCGTTTTGTCGGCTACGCGGACAACGCAGCCCGACTCCGCGCGACGCCCATCCCCTTGGGCAACACCCCCGGAAGCGACGTTCTCGTGGTCGACGCGAGCAACCAGGCGCTGGTGCGCATCGAAGCGGCCACCGGCCGCGTCCGTTGGCAACAATCGGTCGGCGAGCCATTCCACGCCCAACCGGTCGTCGACCCGTCCATGCGAATTCTGCTGGCGGCCGATTCGGGCCGCTTGTTCCTGATCGACACCGAGTCGGGCGCCTCGTCGGGATTCATCAATGTTCCCCAAAAACTCGGATCCGCGCCGGTCGTCGATCCGACCACCGGCCGAATCTACCAGGTGGCCGACCACTCGAATCTCTACGCGCTCACGCTCGAAGGCAAGTGCGAGGCGGTGGTTTATCTGGCGCACGAGCCGGGCACGGTGAACGCGGCGCCGGTAATCATCAGCCGGCTTTTGGTCGTGGCCGAAAACCGAGGCTATCGCAGCGCGACGTTGCGCGTCCTCTCGCTCGACGCCGTGGGAGACGCGCCCGCCCTGACCGAGGTCCAACAAATCGACGTCGAGGGGCACGTCGACGCGCCGCCGCTGGTTTCCGGATCGCGGCTTTTGGTGACGACCGACTCGGGTCGCGTGGTCGCCTATCGGGTGAGCGGCACCGAGGACCAGAAGCCGCTCGAACAAATCGCCCAACTCCAGACCAGCGACGAACCCAACCTGGTTCGATTTCCCCTGTTGCTGCGAGATCAGTTCGTCGTGGCCGACAAGACGCTGACGAAATACGAGCTTCAGGCGGCGCTGGGCACTTTCCGCACTGCCTGGACCACCTTCAAGGGGAGCGCGTTTCTCCAGCCGATCACGTCGCTGGGCCAGACCGTGTTTCTTGCGCGGCGAAACGTGAATCTGCCCGGCGTCGAGGTGGCGGCCGTGCCGTTGGACAAGCCGGCGCCGCTCTGGCAAACCCATCTGGCCGTTCCGCTGGTCGGCGAACCGGTCGTGACGCCCGCCGGCGATGTCGAGGTGGTCACGGCCCTCGGAAGCCTCGTCAATGTGCCGGCCGCGAAGCTGGCGACCCAATCCACGATCGACCAGGCCATGGTCGCGCTTCCGACGGGCGATCTGCGCCAAGCGGTGCGGCACGTCTTGCGAATGCCCGACGGCGTGATCCTTTTGTCGATGGGCGCAGGCAGCGAGCAACTGGCCGTTTTCGATCCGCGCCGCTCGCCGAAGCAGTTTCGGCCGATCGTGCTGCGCGATCCATTGGGCGCCAATCCCGCGCCAATGGCCGATGGACTGTTGGTTCTCTCGCGACTGGGACAGGTTCACCTGATTGATCCGCGCACCGGCGGCCCATTGGCCGAGCCGTTCCAGACGCAACTGACCGCCGGCGCGACGGTCGAATGGCGCAATCCCGCGCCCGTGGATCGGGACTCAGTGGTTTTGTCCGACGGGCGCGATCGAGTGTATCGACTGGTCGTCAAGGACCAACCGGCGCGGCAAGTGGTCGCCGCGGCCGAGACCACTCTGGCCAACCCCATCGCCTCGGAACTGGCCGTGCTGGGCAATCTGGTCTTCGCGGCCGACGAGACGGGCCAATTGGTGCGGCTGCGGCTGCCCGACCTGGCGGCCGAGGAACCGGTCGGACTTGGCGGCCGAGCGACGTGGGGTCCGCGCCAGGCGGGCCAGAACGTCTTTTTGACCACCGAGAACGATCAGTTGATCTGCCTGGACGGGGAGGGCAAAATCGCCTGGCAGGTCCCGCTGGCACACGGCCCCTTGGCCGGGCCCCCCTTGCCGGTCGGCGGCGATTTCCTGCTCGCTTTTGCCGATGGGCATCTCGCGCGCGTCGAAGGGACCTCGGGCAGGGAACTGGCCGCAACGGAAACCGGCGCCCCGCTCGGCGCCGGACCGGTTCTGGTCGGAGAAGACGTGCTGTTGGTGGGCAACGACGGGACGCTGTACTTGAACAAGCAACCCTTGGCTTCGGAATAAGGGAGGAAGGGATTTGGAGATTTCGGGATTCGGGCATTTCGGGATTCGACGAACGGCCGCGCTCGGATTTTGCGCGCTGGCGTTGATCGGCTGTCTGGGCGCGGCCGGCGAGGTCCTCGCGCAGGAAGACGCCGACACCCCTTCGCGCGAAACGCCCCTTTACGAACAAGATCCCTACGACCTGGTCACGCTCAAGGGCCACGAGAACAAGGAACCCTTGAAGGTCGAGCCCATCGATCTGCCGGATCGCCGCGTGCCGCAATACGTTTCTCCAACCAAACGATTCACGCTCTCGCTGTTGGACCAGCCCGAGAAAAAATACGAGGTCCGCTGGAAATCGATCGCCAAGATCGAGCTGTTCGAGCAGTTGGTTCTCGCCCAGGCGAATGAATTGGTCCGAAACGGCGACCGGGAAGCGGCCTACGACTACTTCCAGTGGCTCAAAAACAAGGACCCGAAGCTGCCGGGACTCCGCGAGTCGATCAGCGACTATCTGTACCGTGAGGCCGGCATTCAGAGCCAAAAAAACAATTTTTACGGCGCCTTGGCCGTGTTGTTCAATTTGTACGACTATAACCCGGGCTATCCCAAGCTGTCCAACGCGCTGGGGGTGACCGAGGAAAAGCTGCTCCAACAATTCAACGCGGCGGGCGACTATGCGGGCATGCGCGCCCTGTTGAAAAATCTCCGCGATCGGTTCCCGGACCATCCGACGGTCGTCAAATGGGAATCGAATCTCAAAGGTCGGGCCGCCGATGCGTTGACCGCCGCGCGCGAGGCCGCCGGCCGCGGCCAGTTCCGCGAGGCGGATCGGGCCATGCAACAGGTCGTGACGTTCTGGCCCAATCTGCCCGGCACGGACCAACTCCGCGGCCTGCTCCACCGGCGTTATCCTCGGGTGCTGGTTGGAGTCGGCGAACCGGCCGCCCGTTTCGACCCGCGCCATCGCTGGAATTGGGCCACGCG
>JAFGAY010000377.1 GCA_016933425.1 Pirellulales bacterium | reverse complement strand
CACGGGCCCTCAACCGGCCAAACTGGGGTTCCTTCACACGCGGTGCTCGTCGTAGAATGAGGCGTCTCAGGACAATCGCGTCTCAGGACAATCGGCCTGATGCACGACTCGATCCGGGGGAAACTTTCATGGAAGATCACGTCAATCCATATGCCAGCCCGGGGGAATCGACAGATAGCGCGCCGCCGGGGACCGTGTGGACCGAGCGGGGACCGGTGATTCCTTACGCCACGGCCCGCCCGAGGGCCCGATGGACCATGGTTTTTTTGTCCGTCATTCTTGTGGGAAGTCTGGCCTCGGCCGGAGCAAGTTGGATGCACCTCGGCGTGCTGCAAAAGACGCTCGACGGAGATTTTCACCAGAGCGACATTGATGCGAGCAACCTTCGCGAAGGTCTTATTGCTCTCGTGTTGCTGGCGGCCAATATCGGAACGATTGTTTCCTTTCTCATGTGGTTTCATCGCGCCCATCGCAATTTGCCAGCGCTGGGGGCGGCCGAGCCGCGGTTTTCACCCGGTTGGGCCGTGGGGTGGTGGTTTATTCCGATAATGAATCTCTTTCGTCCTTATCAAGTGGCCAAGGAGATATGGAAAGGAAGCGACCCGGCCGCCATACCCGGCGCTCCCGATTCCCCCTGGTCTCGTTCGAGCCTGGCCCTGGTTCGCTGGTGGTGGTTCTTTTTTCTGCTGATGAACCTCGCCGGGCAGGTCGGCGCACAGCTTGGCATCCGTGCTTCGTCGATCGAGGAGCTGCTCATCCTGAGCCAGGTCGATATGGTCATTTCTCTTATTACGGTTCTCGCGGCCCTCGTGACCATCTTCCTCGTCCGCCGCGTTACGGTGAACCAGGACGAACGATTCTGGCGGTTGACTGAAGGAGCGCCGAAGCCGGTGGTCTGACCACGCTCTCATTTTCCCACCGCGAAGACGCGAAGGGAGCCAAGGAATGAGTGTTATTGCCGGGTCGCGACCCGGCCTACGACTCCGGCGCGATGATGCGTTGGGGTGAATCGTGCTCGGTCAGGCGAACGGCGACCGGGCCGCCGCGGCCGGCGATCGTCGCTCGAAATTCGTCGGGCGTTCGCACCGCGCGGCCTTCGACGTGGCTGATCGACATGCCCGCGCGGAGACCGGCCTGCCACGCAGGGCTCTTTTCCTCGACCTCGGTCACGAGGACGGCGTCCTCGAAGTAGACCGACTCGCCGGGAGCACGGAACCGTGGGTCGACGATTGCCGTGGGGTAGTCGACCTGGAGCCCTCGCCAGGCCGGGGAACCATTGGTGACGATTTTCGTTCCCCGCACCGGAAACTTGCCCAGTCGCGCGTTGATCGTCCGACGGCGCCCGTCGCGCAGGATCGTCACGGGCACGATCGAATCGACCGGGAAGCGTCCGACTTCGAGCACAAGCTGGTCGGCGTCGAAGATGGGTCGCCCGCCCACCGCGGTGATGACGTCGCCCGCCCGCAGGCCGGCGGCGGCGGCCGGCGAGCCGGGACCGGGCATGACGCGGTCGATCCTCATGCCCTGCTGGCCGGCGAGAACCTCGTCGCGCGTGAGGTTGGCGGGCTGGATGCCGAGAAATCCGTATTGAACCTCGCGTCCTTGTTTCAATTCGTCGACGACGCGGCGAAAGGTCGCGTCGACGGGAATGGCATAGCCGGCGTCGCGCTGATAGCCTATCGCGGCGGGCAGACTCGTGAGCAGGCCAACCATGCGGCCCGACAAATCGACCAGCGCTCCGCCGCTGGTCCCCACGCCGAGCCGAACGTCGGTCTGAATGAGGGTGCCGCAGTGGTGCAACGTCGGCTTACCGGCCGATTGAAAATCGGTCGGATCGACCGGAGCCTTGCGCGCGAGGTTGGCCACGATGCCCATCGCAGCGCTGGCCTGGCCGTCGCGGGCGATGGCGTTGGGATTGCCCAGCGCAACGACGATCTGTCCCTTGCGCAATGCCCCACCGTCGCCCAGGTCGATTGGCGCAAGATCGGTCGCCCCCACGGCAAGCACGGCCAGGTCGCTTCGGGGATCGGCCGCGCGAATGGTCGCCTGCCAAACGCGGCGGTCCGACGTCGTTACGTAGTAATCGCTCTCGGGCGCTAGAACGTGATAGGTCGTCAGAATCAGTCCTTCGCGGGCAATGACCACGCCGGTGGCGTATTCGTTGGGCACGAAGTCGGGATCGGTCGGCGAGGGTTGGCCTAGCACGCCGCCGCGACGGTCGAACAAATCCGGACGAAATTCGAGCCGCAACACCTCGTCGGGCGTGTCTCGGCTGACCCGAGCTATGGCGACAACCGAGGATTCTGCCCGCGCAATGGCGTCGACCAGATCGAGTTCGAGCGCTTGGGTAAGACCGCCGCGGGCAAATCGCTGCGCGGCGAGTTCCGACGCGGCCGATAGAAACACGACCCCGGTAAGAATCGCCAGACTGAACCGTCCGAAACGATGATTCATGAATGCTCGAGGTCCATGGAAGCGTGAAACAGGGCGGCGGCCGCGATAAATCGGCACGGGGCCCGGCCCGGGGGCTCACTTTCCATTATACCTGATGGGAGCGTGAATCAACGGGTCCCCTCAAGCATCCTGGTCGACCAATCCCAAGCCGGCGAGCACCTTTTGCTTGAGTTCTTCGCACAGTTGGGGATTTTCTTTGAGATAAAGGCGAATCTTCTCACGGCCCTGCCCGAGTTGCGTTTCGCCATAGCGGAACCAGGCTCCGGTTCGCGTGACGAGTTTCTGGGCCATGGCCAGATCGAGCAGGTCGCCTTCATAGCTGATTCCATCGGCGTGCATCATGTCGAATTCGGCGACGCGGAACGGCGGGGCAACCTTGTTTTTGACCACCTTTGCCTTGACTCGCTGACCGACGACGTCCTCGCCCTCCTTGAGTTGGCCAATGCGGCGCACGTCGATTCGGCAAGTGGCGTAGAATTTAAGGGCGCGGCCGCCGGGCGTCGTTTCGGGGCTGCCGAACATGACGCCAATCTTCTCGCGGATCTGATTGATGAAAATCACGAGCGTTTTGCTCTTCGAGATCGCGCCGGTCAGCTTGCGGAGCGCCTGGCTCATCAGCCGGGCCTGAAGTCCCACGTGCGTGTCGCCCATATCGCCTTCGAGTTCTTTCTTGGGAACCAGCGCCGCGACCGAGTCGACGACGATCACGTCGACGGCGTTCGATTTGACCAGCATCTCGGTAATGTGCATGGCCTCCTCGCCGCTGCCCGGCTGGCTCACCAGCAGGGTTTCCAGATCGACGCCCAGCTTTTTAGCCCAGGTCGGGTCGAGGGCGTGTTCGGCGTCGACAAACGCGGCAATTCCCCCCTCGCGTTGGGCTTGGGCGACGACGTGCAGGGCCAGGGTTGTCTTGCCGCTCGACTCGGGCCCAAAAACCTCGACGACCCGGCCGCGGGGAATCCCCCGGCCGCCCAAGGCAATGTCCAGCGAGAGACTTCCGGTCGAAATACCAGGAATCGCGCCCTGTCGATCGATGCCCAGCGGCATGATGGCGCCTTCGCCAAATTCCTTCTCGATCTGGTCCACCGTGGTTTTCAACGTGGGGTGCTCTTCGAGCATCCGCGTGACGCCGCTGGACGCCGGCGCGCTCTTTTCCGACTTGGTCGGGGACGTGGTTTTCTTGGCCATGCGACTACTCTTCGCTTTGCTTGAGGTCTGGGAATTCGGGGCTATCGCGGTGCCGGTGACCATGGACGGGCTCCTTTCCGGTTCAAGAGACGATAACGGCGGCGAGGCGAGGCCCACGCCGGAATATACTGTACATCCGAACAGTATATCGACATTCATTACGGCCCGCAAGAGGTTTTGGTTCGATTCCCAACGTTTTTTAGCCGTCGCGCCGCGATCGTTCTCCCCACAAATGGGCGTCCCTGGTCAATCTTGGCGGAATAACGCTTCCCCCAAGATACCCGCGCATTCTAAGGAACTCCTCGCCCTGGCGGAAGTAGCCGGACAGGAAGTGCCCGCGACATGGCCGATCGAGCCGGATGTCCGGTCTGGACCATAGGGCCGCCCGATTATTCCCGACCACTCGGACGTTGAACTCCGTCAAGCCCGGGTGTAGACTTACTTATCCAGGTTTGATTGCCGCCCGGACCACGCAAGTCCGATTTGCCAAGGGACCGCGCCGCTGGTTTCGCTCGCGTGCCGGCGCGAGCATTCGTGTAGCCGCGTTCCGTGGGTTGTGCTGGGTAAGTCGAACCGAGGGGACAACCCCAACCGGCCCGCCGTATCTCCCTCCCACTTCCTCACCCCGTGTTTAGAAAAGGTACCCCTATGTCGCTCATGAGAAGAAGGTTTTTGTGCGTTGGTTTTGCCGTACTTTTGGCATTGGCATTTTTGCCGTCGATCGCGGCGTTTGGCGACGATGAGCCGGACATGCCGGCGCCACCCGACGCAGCCCAAGCGGACGAACCGGCCGAAGCCGACCCGTTCGTCGTGCCCGAGGGCGGACCGAAGGAAATAGTCGAGTATCTCAAGGGGCTGCAAGCGGGACTGATGAAGGTGCAGCAAGACCTTCCCAAGGAGCGCGACCGCGACTCCGTCATTGCGTATCGCAAGAAGGTTTTTCAATACATGATTCAGTCGGCCGAACCGATGTGGAAGGCGGCCGATAAGATTCTGGACGACAAAAGCGCGACCAAGGCCCAAATGACCATCGCGGCCCAGGCGAAGTATCGCGCGCTGATGCTGCTTTCCAACATACCGGGCAGCAAGGCGGCCGACGCGATGAAGGATTTTCCGAAACAGCTCAAGGATCTCGGCCTGGCCGGGCTGGCCCGGCAGGTGGAAGCGGCCCTCTTGCAGCAGGAAGTGCGCCGCTCGTTGGCCGAGGTTCCCGGCGCGAAGCCGCTCGACGAGATTATCGCCACGGTCAAGAAAAAGGTCGTCGAGACGCCCGACCGGACCGCCCAATCGCTGGTCAACATGCTTGTCGAGGGCGTTAAGGAAATCAAATCGACCGACGACGCCGTCGCCTTGTGCAACGAGTTCTCCCAGTCGCTTGCCGACAGCAAGGCCGAAGGGGCGGCCAAGCTGGCCAAAAAAATCGAAGGCTACGCCCGGCGGATGCAGTTGTTGGGCAACACCATGGACATCGAGGGAACCTTGCTCGACGGCAAGCCGCTCGACTGGAATAGCTACAAGGGAAAGGTCGTGCTCATCCAGTTCTGGGCGACCTGGTGCGGCCCTTGCCGGGGCGAGATCCCCAACGTCAAGAAGTACTACGACCTTTATCACGATCGCGGTTTTGACGTCGTGAGCATTAGTCTCGACCGGAGCCGCGAGGACATCGACAAGTACCTTGCCACGAACCCGCTCCCCTGGCCCGTCGTCTTCGACGACAGCAAAGGCAATGAGGGATTCGAAACCCCCATGGCCATTCGCTACGGCGTGACCGGCATCCCGATGCTCGTCCTTATCGACCGCGACGGCAAGGTCGTCTCGGAAAAAGCCCGCGGCCCCATGTTGGGCAAGGAACTTGAAAAAATAATCGGACCGGCCGAGGAAAAGAAGGCGGACGACAACACCGAACCGGAAGAGCCGAAGGAAGAATAGCAAGCGGCTCCTTCAAAAAAACCAAGCGGCGCGCCGGATGCAAATCGGGCGAGCCGCTTTTTTTGCGCGATGGAAAAAAGCAACCAACCTCCCCATGCCCCCGGTCGCTTTCTTTCGACCAAGCAATGTGTTATCATACCACTTGAAAAAGAACCCACGTATTCCTTGTCCCCCATTCGCTCCCCTGCAAAAAAGAATCCCCATGCACAAGACCATCCAAATGCTCGCGATTGTTTTTGGTCTCCTGGCAAGCCAACTCGCCGCCGCCGCCGAATCCATGGTAAACGTTCAGGACCTGGGCGCCGTGGCCGACGGCAAGACTCTCTGCACCGAGGCCATTCAGAAGGCCGTCGACCAGTGCGCCGCCGCCGGCGGAGGCACCGTCCACCTCCCCTCCGGCACGTATCTCTCCGGCACGATATTCCTGAAAAGCAACGTCGCGCTGCATCTGGCGTCCGGCGCCACGCTCCTGGGCAGCGGCCGCTTGGAGGATTATTCCCCGACGACGCCCAAGAAAATCAAGTCGCGCACCAACGCCTACAGCCCCCGCTGCTTGATCTACGCCGAGGACCTCGACAAAATCGCGATCACCGGCCGCGGCACGATCGACGGGAACGGCGGCCAGTATCGATCTCGCCGCCACGACGGCTACCGCCCTCTCATCCTTCGCGTCGTCGACTGCCGCGACGTGCTGGTCGAAGGCATCACCATGCAAAACTCGGGCTTCTGGAACCAACACTACTTGCGCTGCGAGCGCGTCCTGGTGCGGGGTATTCGGGTCTTTAACCACGCAACTTATAACGCCGACGGCATCGACATCGATTGCTGCCGCGATTTCATTCTGACCGACTGCGTCATTGACAGCGACGACGACGCCGTCTGCCTCAAGAGCACCACCCCAAGGCCGTGCGAGAACGTCCTCATCAACAACTGCGTGATCAGCAGCCATTGCAACGCGCTGAAGTTCGGCACCGATTCCTGGGGCGGATTCGTGAACATCGCCGTCACCAACTGCTCCATCATTTCCTGCCGATACTCGAAGATGATCTATGGAACGCAACGGGGAATCAGCGGCATTTCCCTCGAATTGGTCGACGGCGGCCAAATCGACCGCGTCGTCGTCTCGAACGTGACGATCGACGGCCCCGAAGTGCCCCTGTTCGTCCGATTGGGCAACCGCGGCACGGGCGTCACCCTCCACGCCGAGAAACCCAAAACCGACATTCCTCCCGGCACGGTGCGCAACGTTTTGTTCAACAATATCGTCGCCACCCGCGCGGGCAAAACCGGCTGTTCGGTCGCCGGCATTCCCGGTCATTGCATCGAAAACGTGTCGTTCCAGAATGTCGTCATTCGCAGCGAGGGGGGCGGCAAGCGAGAATGGGCCGACGCGAAAATCGACGAGCACCCACGCGGATATCCCGAAGCGACCATGTTTGGCAAGCTGCCGGCATACGGCCTCTACTGCCGGCACGTTCGCGGATTGACGCTCGACGGCGTGCGGCTGGAAACCGACGCGCCGGACGACCGCCACGCCCTGGTGCTGGACGACGTCGCCGGAGCGAACATCAGCGGTTTGTCCTGCCGCCAGGCTCCTTCCGCCGCCGCGACCATCGGCCTCGTCAATACCCGCGATTCGCTGATCCGTGGATGCCTGCCCGAGGGCAAGGGCGCCTTCCTCCGCCTGGCGGGCAAGGAAACCTCGGGCATCTCCTTGATCGGCAACGATCTCAGCCGCATGGGCCGGCCGAGCGAATTGGCCGACGACGCTTCGCCGGCTGCCCTCCAATCCATGGGAAACGTTACCGGAAATTAGCCACCAAGGAGCCTTTCGAACGAGGGATAATCACCATGCGATGCTTCTTAACGCCGATGCTGCTGATCGCCTGCGCTATTATCGCGGCCGGTGCGTCGTTTGCCCCGGCAGCGAGTGACTCGATGGTCAACCTCGCCGAGCTTCACGTCGCCAACAACGGCAAGACCCTCTGCACCGCGGCCATTCAGAAAGCCATCGACCGGTGCGCCGACGGCGGAGGAGGAACGGTCTACTTTCCACCTGGCACTTATCTCTGTGGAACCCTGGTACTCAAGTCGAACGTGACGTTGCATATCGAGGCGGGAGCGACCATCTTGGGAAGCCGCGACCTGGCCGATTATCCGTCGCACGTGCCCGCGCTGCGATCCTACACCGATTTCTACACCGAGCGATCGGTGATCTACGCCGAAAAAGCTGAAAACATCGCCATCGTCGGCCGGGGCGCCATCGATGGACAGGGCAAGTGGTTCCCGGGTCGGCACGCCTTCAAGTCGCGGCCGTATCTGATCCGCCTGATCGAGTGCCGCAACGTCCGCGTGCGCGATGTTACCCTGCAACACGCCGCCATGTGGTCGCTGCATCTGCTGGCCTGCGAGGACGTGGTGGTCGACGGCGCGAGGATCAACACCCTCCCTGCGGTAAACGATACGAACGACGGTATCGACGTCGACTCCAGCCGCCGCGTCCGCATCGCCAACTGCGACATCAGCACCGAGGACGACGCGATTGTCCTGAAAAGCACCACGCCGCGCCGCTGCGAGGACGTCACCGTGACCAATTGCACGCTCCGTTCCGATCGCAACGGCTTCAAGCTGGGCACCGAATCGGTCGGCGGATTTCGAAACGTCACGCTGAGCAATTGCACAATTCGCGATACGCTCGGCACGGGCATCACGATCCTGGCGGTCGACGGCGGCATTACGGAAAACATCTGCGTCAACAACGTGATCATCCGCAATGTGCGTTCCACCGCCATCTTCCTCCGCCTGGGCAATCGGGCTCGCCCTTACTGGATCGCCCGGCCCGGCGACAAACCCTCCGACGCGCCGCCGACAGCCGGGGTGGGTAAAATGCGCAACATCATGATCTCAAACGTTCAAGCGTCGGGCGCCAAAACCGCGGGCATTTTCATGACCGGCTTGCCCGGGCATCCGATCGAAAACGTCACACTCAGCAATGTCCAAGTCGGCACGGCGGGCGGCGGCAGGGAAAAAGCCGCCCGGCGACTCGACGTGCCGGAGAACGAAAAGGAATATCCCAATGCCCACACCTTCGGCCCGTTGCCGGCCTATGGTTTCTACGGCCGCCACATGGCCAATCTGCGGCTGCACAACGTCGAACTATCGTTCGGCAAGGACGAAGCCCGACCGCCCATCGTGTGCCAGGACGTGCGCGAACTGGATCTCTTTGGGCTGAGGGCCGAGACCGGCGCGAAAGTCGATTGCATGATTCGTCTCCGGCAGGTCGAGAACGCCTTCATCCACGGCTGCCGGACGCGCAACCCGATCGATCGCGCCGTCGACCAATCGGATGATTGCACCACGATCCGGGTGTTGGGAAATGCGTTTTCCGAAATGAAGTCGCCGCCCGCGTCTGGGCAGTAGCTTCTCACTCGCCCTTCTCGGCAACCGCCAGCATTTCAAAATCGTCGTGCGCGAGCACATGGTCGCGGCTGAATTGGCCCAGGCGGCAACCGAAGATGTTCACCTCGGCAAATCCCGCCGTCCGCAAGAGCCAGCGCAACTCGGGCGGCGTGTAATAGCGTTCGTTCGTCGAGATCGCGCGTGATTGGCCGTCGTCGTCGGTAAACGTCATCTCGGCGCGCTCGCGGAACGTCATGAGATCGAACGTCAATTCGCTGGTCACCGAGCCCAATTCGTTGGCGTTGATAAAATCCTTGACCGAGTGAAAAAGGGGAAACAGGGCGTTGAGCGCCGTCATCATCAGCTTTCCGCCCGGCCGCAGCGCCGCTGCCGCGTGAATGAGAATGGCATGGTTTTTCTCGTCGGTTTCCATCAACGAAAATCCCCCCTCGCAAAACATGATGGCCGCGTCATATTCCTCGTTGAAGTGAGGCTTGGTGGCGTCGCGGCGTTGAAAATCGACCTCCACGCCCGCCACGGCCGCCTTTTCCCGCGCCACGCGAAGCTGCCCCTCGGAAAGATCGAAGCCGGTCACCCGGTAGCCCCGTTTGGCAAGCTCGATGGCGTGCCGGCCCGTGCCGCAGCCAATATCGAGTATTCGTTTCGATCGATCGGCCCCAAGCTCCCGCTCGACAAAATCCACTTCGCCGACGGTTCCCTGGGTATAACATTCCTTGTCGTAGGTCTTGCCGAAATTTTCAAAAAGCGTCTCGTACCATTGCGCCATGTCGACTATCTCCTCAACTTGTCATGCGGCCCATGCGCCCAACGCATTGCCGCCGAAGACGGATCCTACCGACCATGGACACCCGCCACCGCGGTTAAGTTCGCGGCGAATAGCCCCATCTTTTCTTAAATTCCAACATCCAAGATCGAAAAACAACCGAATCCCCTTGGCTATGCTGCTGGTATGCGGTTTTTTACCACGAAGCGGTCACGAAGCACACGTAGAGGCCAAAAGCACCGGAAGCGAAGAGACTCGGTGTTAAAGCAAATCTAATTTATTCCGGGTGATCTTCGTGCGTCAGGTTCCAAATTATAGGCCCTCGCGGAAGTTGTGAGCCAGAGGACGGACCGTGCGGCCGTGATGCCAATTAGCCCCCCGTTGGTTCGCAGAGCGGAGACGAACGAGCACCAGGCAGCAATCGCGAGAGGTATTCTCCGTAGCTATTGCCGAAGCGCGCGGCCAGACGTTCGAGTTGGTCGTCGGTAATGAATCCCTTGCGGTGGGCGACTTCCTCGACGCAGGCGATTTTCAGGCCTTGCCGTTCCTCGATAGTTCGCACGAAATTGGCCGCTTCCAAAAGCGACGATTCCGTGCCCGTGTCGAGCCACGCGAATCCTCGTCCGAGCAGTTCGACGTGGAGTTGGCCTCGCTCAAGATAGGCCCGATTGACGTCGGTGATTTCCAATTCGCTGCGGGCCGAGGGGCGTAGATCGGCGGCCAGATCGACGACCTGGTTGTCGTAGAAATAGAGGCCCGTCACGGCGTAATGGGATCGTGGTTTGGCCGGTTTTTCCTCGATCGAAACGACCCGGCCTTGCTCGTCAAGTTCGACGACGCCGTACCGCTGCGGGTTTTTGACTCCGTGGGCGAAGGTCGTCGCGCCGACGGGTCGGTGGACCGCCAGGTCGAGTTTGGCTTGGAAGCCCTGGCCGTGGAAGATGTTGTCGCCCAGGATCAGCGCGACTCGGTCGCGCCCGATGAATTCGCGTCCGATGAGAAAGGCCTGGGCGATGCCCTCGGGACGGGGTTGGACGGCGTAGCGGATCGACAGGCCGAGGTCGCCGCCGTCGCCCAACAGGCGTTGGAAGGAGGCCAGGTCTTGGGGCGTCGCGATGAGCAGAATGTCGCGGATTCCAGCGAGCATGAGCACCGATAGTGGATAGTAGACCATCGGTTTATCGTAGACCGGCAGGAGTTGCTTGCTCACGGCGAGGGTGACCGGATGGAGCCGGCTGCCGGTGCCGCCGGCCAGGATGATCCCCTTCGAGCAACCGCCAGAGGAATCCATCGCGTGTTCAACTCCCTTCGACCAGTGCCTGGGCAATGCGCTCGGCAGCGCGGCCGTCCCACAGTTCGGGACAGGTTCCTTGTTTGTACCTGCCGCCGAGCACGTCGTCGAGCAGCGACCGGAGCATGGAGGCGTCGTTGCTCACGAGCGTGCTCGTGCCTTGTTCGACCGTGATGGGCCGTTCGGTATTGGGCCGCGCGGTGAGGCAGGGAATCCCTAGCACGGTCGACTCTTCCTGGAGGCCGCCCGAGTCGGTTACGATCACCTTGGCCTGGCTCGTCAAGGCGAGAAATTCGAGGTAGCCCAGCGGGTCGGTCAGAATGACGTTTCGCGCGGCGCCGAGTTTCTTGGCGAGTCCGAATCGCTTGATTCGTTCTTGCGTGCGGGGATGAATCGGAAAAACGATCGGCAGGCGTTCGGAGACGTCGGCGAGCACGTCGAGCAGCGGACCGAGCGTGTCGGGCGAGTCGACGTTCGCCGGCCGATGGAGCGTGACGACGCCGTATTGGCCGGGCTCGACCCCGACTTGCGCCAACGTGTCGCACTGTCGCGCCTTGGGCAGCATGAACCGCAGCGTGTCGATCATCACGTTGCCCACCAGGCGGAGATGTTCCTCGGGGTGGCCCTCGCGGCGGAGGTTTTCCATGCCGTCCGGTTCGCTCACCAGGAGCAGGTCGGCAATCGCGTCGGTCACGATGCGGTTGATTTCCTCGGGCATGGTCCGGTCGAAGCTCCGAAGTCCCGCCTCGACGTGGGCGACCGGCACATGCAGCTTGGCCGCGGCCAGCGTGGTGGCCATCGTCGAATTCACGTCGCCGACAACGACCAACCGATCGAACGGCCGCCCGGCCTCGGCAGCCTCGACCAACACGGCCTCGAACCGTTCGAGCACCCGGGCCGTCTGAACGGCGTGGGAGCCCGAGCCTACTTCCAGCGTCACATCGGGCCGTCGCATTTCGAGTTGCTCGAAAAAGACGTCGGACAGGTTTTTGTCGTAATGCTGGCCCGTGTGGACCAACACGGCTTCGACGTTCTCATAAGAATCGAGCGCGCGCAACAGCGGCGCCATTTTCATAAAATTGGGTCGGGCCCCGACAATGCAGGCGAATCGTAGCGGCTTCACGAGGGATGATCTCCAGGAGGAATGGTTTGCGAGTTTTCGCAACCGCGGCACGTCGACGGTTGCGAAGGCGTCCGGCCGCAACGGGTCAGAAGTTTATCGAAAACGTGGAACAGGTCTTTTGCCTTGGCTTGGCGGCTGAATTGGCTCAAGGCCGCCTCGGTTCCGTTGCGACCGAGCTGGGCCCGGCGCTCGGGATCGCGCGCGAGCTCGGCGAGGGCATTGGCCATGGCCTGGGGATCGCCGGAAGGTATGCAGATTCCGGCCCCCGCTTTTTGGACGATTTCGGCGCTGTGTCCCTCGACGGCGTAAATCATGGGTATGCCCATCGCCATGTTTTCAAATATTTTCGACGGGATGACCGTTTTGAAGACGGGATGGGGACGAAGGTGGACGATGGTGGCGTCGAGCGCTCCCAGATAGGACACAACGTCCTCCTGGGGAACAAAATCGTGAAAAATGACGTTGCCAAGCCCTCGCTGTTTGGCGTCCGCCTCGAGTTTGTCGCGTTCGGCGCCCTCGCCGAGGATCAGGAAGACCATGTCCGGATTGTCGCGGCATCGTTCGGCGGCGTCGAGGATAGTTTCCAAGCCGTGCGCCATTCCGACCGTGCCGATGTAAGCCGCGAGAAATGCGTTTGGGCCGATTCCGAGTCGTTCCCGGGCGTCGAATCGCACGTTCTGGTGATTGAACCTGCCGGCGTCGACGCCGTTAGTGACGACGTCGATCTTCTCGGCCGGGATTCCCCGCCCGGTGAGATTTTCGCGGAACGACTCGGTCACCGCGACGATGTGGTCGGCCTTGCGGTACAGGAACATCTCAAGCCGCGTCAAGAGTTTGAAGATTCGGCCTTCGCCCCCCTTGGCGCCCACGGCCGCGATCGAGTCGGGCCAGAGATCGCGCAGTTCAAAAATCCACGGGCGACGGCGAAGCCGCGAGATCGCGTATCCGGCGATCGGAACAAACAAGGGCGGCGACGTGGCAAGTATGACGTCGAATTTTCGATAGCGCCAGAAGAACAAAATCGCGGTGAAGATAAAGCTGAGAAAATCGAGCGTCCGTTTGATGGTTCCCTCGTTGGCGGCCATGTACGACCAGACGCGAACGACGCGGATTCCTTCGGTGATTTCGACCTGGTAGAGGCGATTTCGATAGCCCGGGAAAATCTTGCCGCGGGGAGCGTTCGGCGCGGTGGTGACAATCGTGACCTCATGACCCATTTTGACCCATTCCCGCGCATGATCCATCGCGCGAAATGCGGGGGCGCGAATTTCGGGAGCAAAACTATCGGTTACGAGAAGGATGCGCACTTTGCGGGCTCCTCAAGGGGTGGATGCGTCCTCTTCGGACTCGACGCGGATTGTCTGAGTATAGGGAAATTGTACCACGCCTCGCCACCGCAGCCGATGGGTGGCCAGTTCGAGGCCGTATTCGGGATGGTATTTAGCCGGATCGGCGGAAGGCGTCATGCCGTGGCCCTCCAGGACGAGTCGCAGGACGTGCTCGCCGCGGCGGATGGTCCAGCCGTCGGGATTCGTTTGGCATTGCCAGCCGGGGTCCAGCAGCAATCCGCCCTCGACGTGGTGCCGGCCCCGCCCCTCAAGCCGGTCGACGATGACCAATGTGCCGGAACGGTCGACCCGGAGCTCGCGCCGGTGGCGAGGACGACCCGGCAGATGGTCGTAGCCCGTGTGTCCGGCGGCCGCTTGAAAGTGGTCCGGGCCGGCGTCGAACGCAACGTCGATGGGCCGTGCCCGGCGACCCACGCGGAAAATGTGCCAGACTTCGGACGAATCGGCGTTGTCGACGGCGATCGTATTGTGCGACGCCGTGGCCCGATCGGAGGCACGCGATGCGTCATGGTCGTATCGAAGAGTGCCCGGGTCGACGAAGACCCGCCGGCCGTGGTACGACGCCTCGAACGCGAGCGTGTCGGCGTGGGTGTGGCCGGGCTGGTAGTCGGGGCCGACTGGCCCGACGTCGAAGAAGACGCTCCATCGCGGGTCGTGCCACGCGGCCATGCCGAAATGGGGGAAGAGTCGTCCGCCTTGTCGCGGTGACGGATCGACGTCGACGCCCAGAAGTTGCGTTCCCCCGGCGAGTGCGGCTGCCGGCGTGGGCGCGCCGTTGAAGCCGCCGTCATTCAGCAAGGGGACCTGCCCGTCGGGATGGCGAGCCCAGGCCAAAAACTCGGCCATCCGCCGCCATGTTTGTTTCAGGGGTTCGCCGGCGGGCGTGTCGTTCAACAGCACGGCGAGGGCCAAGAAGTCGTTCATGACCACGACGTGATACATGGACGAACGTTCGAAATGCCCTCCGTCGGGAAGCACTTGTTCGCCGGCCTGCCGCACGGCGAGTCGGGCGGCTGTTTGGAGCCACTGTTTGGGGCGCGGTCCCTCGAAAAACCGCCCCGCCCAGGCCAGGCCCACGACGTTGCGCAACAGGTGATTCGCGCGAAGATCCCATTCGAGATGTTCGCTCAGCCAAGCAGCCTGACACCAGAGACTATCAAGAAAAACGGTTTGGAGCGATTCCCAGGCGGATCGACCGGACGTACCCAGCAGGTGATAGAGCCGGCACCACCAGCCGATCCGCGTGGCGATGGCGTAGGAATTCCAGGCCAGCGCGCGGCTGCCGTCGACGGTCAGATCGCATCGAGTGATCCAGTCGCCCAAATAGCGTCGCAGGAGCCGGTCGGCCCGCTGGCCCGGTTGGCCGCCGCGCGTCACGATTTGGGCGAGTCGCCATGCCCAGGCGTGATAGTGAAGCGTGATCGTCCAAAGTCGATCGGACTGCTGGTCGCCCAGCCGCCAGTCGACCGGATCGGTCCCCAAGTCGCGGGTTTCGTTCAGATGCGTGAATTGGCCGCGATCCAACTGGTCCAGAAATTCCCGGTCCAACAGCGGCTCGCGGACTCCTTCCCGATTGTCGCGGGCATCGTCCAGAGCGCCCCGGGCATCTTGCCCGAGCGATGCTTCGGAAAAAACTTCTGGGATGGTTGCGGCATTTTCGGGAAAATCGCCGCGAACGGTCAACGTGGCGGGGACCCGCGGCGAGACAGCCGGCCGCCGGCTTTCGCACCGATAGCGCAATCGCCAGTACCATTGCGACGGCCGCAAATGGCGGATCGTGCGATAGGTTCTGGCCAGGTTAGGCATGTTTGGAACCGCAAGAAAAGGTCAGGCGTTTTCCGGCGGTGCCGTGGGATGGTCGTCGGCGCGGAGCAACTGCCTCATAGCGGCCAGCGCTACTGGCTCGCCTCGCTGGATGCTTGCCAGCGCTGCGAACGTGACCAGCGTGGTGTCGATCAATGATGGAACGCTAATCGGCGACGGCTGGCCGTCGCGGAGCGACTCGACAAACGCCGAAAGCTCCTGGGCGTGTCCTTTGTCGGCTTGCATCCACTTGACCGGTTTCATGCGGCGTTTGCCGCCATGCCGGGTGAGCACGCGGAAATCGTCGATCATGCCCGCCGCGCCGCCGGCGAACGCTTCGAGACGCTCCTTGCCATAAGAGCCCGGACCCACCGTGGTATAAACCAACTGGCACACGGAACCGTCTTCGTAGGTGACGGTGACGGCCGCGTCGTCGGCCGAGCCGGTCGAGGGGGCTGCGGCCATGACCATGGCCGGCGCAGCGCCGGTCAAAAAAGCGAACAAATCGAAAAAGTGGCAAGCCTCGCCGATAATCCGGCCGCCTTCCGCCGGATCGGCGATCCAATGTTTCTCGGGCAATGGTCCGGCGTTGCACCGGTATTGCACGGCCAGCGGACCCCGGTCGGCGAGAAACTCCTTGAGCATCACGGCCGCCGGCGAAAACCGGCGATTGAATCCGACCATCAGGCTGCCCGAGTGAGCCTCGACCGCTCGACAGACCTTGCGCAGCCCTTCGATGTCGATGGCCAGTGGTTTTTCGACGAAAACCGACTTGCCGGCCGCCAGCCCACGACACACGCCGTCGGCGTGTTGCGAGTGGGGAGTCATGAGAAAAACCGCGTCGGTCTCCGCGTCGCCCAGCACGTCCTCCTCGCTCGATCCACAGAAAGCAAACCCGAATTTATCGCCGGCGGCGCGGGCCGCGACTCCCGAGGCATCGATAATTCCCCGCGGTCGCGCCGAGGACAGTTTGACCAGGTTCGGCAGATGGAACGATCGGGCGAAACCGCCGGCGCCGATGAACGACACGCCGACCGTGCCCGAGGACTTGGCCGCCGCCGATTTGGGGAGCTCGATCCGCGTCACGTCGGCCGCGGCCGGCCCGGCGGCATCCTCGGGATAGTCGAGCACGACGCCCAGATAAGGCTCGCTGCCGGTAAGGATCAGCTCGAACGCCTTGTCGGCCTCGGCAATCGGAAAACGGTGGGTTGTGAGCGCCTCGGGCCGCACGCCGCCGGATGCCACCAGATCGAGAAACGCCTCGATGTTGCGGTTCTCGGTCCAACGGACGTAGCCGATCGGGTAGTCGTGGCCGTGCTCCTCGTAATCGGGATCATAGCGGCCCGGCCCATAGCTCCGCGAGACCATGAAGGTCAGTTCCTTTTGGAAATAATCGCGTCGCGGGAGGTCCATGCCGGTGACGCCGACCATGATGACTCGGGCGCGGTCGCGGGCCAGCCGGGCGGCCTGCTCGACCGGCTCGTTGCTGCTGGTGGCGGCCGTAATCACGACGGCATCGGCGCCGCGGCCGCGCGTGAATGCGAGAACCCGCTTTTCGGTCACTTCACCCTCGATCGCCAGAGCCAGATCGGCTCCGTGGGCGGCGGCAAGCTCGACGCGGTCGGCCGCGAAATCGAGCCCGACCACGCGGCAGCCGGAAGCCTTGAGAATTTGCACGGTCAGTTGGCCGATCAACCCCAGGCCGAGCACGACGACCGTCTCGCCAACCCGAAGATCGGCCAATCGGACGCCTTGCAGCGCGATGGTGCCGACGGTGGCGTAGGCGGCGGCCTCCATCGACACGCCCTCGGGCACGCCGACGGCCAAGAGCCGAGGAATGTAATTCACCTCGGCATGGTTGGCAAAACCGGCCCCGGCGCACGCGACGCGCTGGCCGACCTCGAATCGCCGCGCCCTGGCCCCGACTTCGAGCACTTCGCCCGCGTTGCTGTAGCCCAGCGGCATGTCGCTGTCGAGCTTGTCGCGGACCGTTTTGAACGTTGCCAGAAAACCGTCGCGGCGGACCTTTTCGAGAACCTTTTTAACCAGGTCGGGCCGTTCCTTGGCTTTCCCCAAAAGACTCTTCTTGCCCAATTCAAGCATCATCTTCTCGGTGCCGGCCGAGATGAGCGACTTATGAGTTCGGACAACAATCCCCTCGGGCAACAACAAGGGCCGCGGCACCTCGGCGACCGAAATCTTGCCGGATTTTAGGTTTTGGAGCATTTGTTTCAT
>JAFGAY010000376.1 GCA_016933425.1 Pirellulales bacterium | reverse complement strand
TTCAGATACGAGTAGCGTCTTTCCTAGGATAATAGCCGCGGGCGGAAGCCAGCGGTGGCGGCGAAATATGCATCACACCAGCTACAGTTATCTGAAGAACGCACTAGTTCGTGGTTTGGCGTATCGACGCAATGGTTCGCGCGTCCTTGAGCAACCAGATCGAACGTGCCATGCGTGTTTGTGAAATTTTTCCATCCCGACAGGGCGAAGGGCGCTTGGCTGGAACGCCGAGCGTGTTTGTCCGCGCCAGCGGGTGTAACCTCCGCTGCCGATGGTGCGACACGCCCTATGCCTCGTGGTCGCCGGAGGGCGAGGATTTCTCGGTCGACGAGATCGTCGAAGAGGTCGGCCGGCACGGATTGAAGCACGTTATTTTGACTGGCGGCGAGCCGATGCTGTTCGCCGAATTGGTTCCCTTGAGCCGGGAACTTCGCCGGCGCGATTATCACGTCACGGTCGAAACGGCCGGCACGCTATTCTTGCCGGTCGAATGCGACTTGATGTCGATCAGCCCGAAAACGGCCAACTCGGATCCGGCGGCCGAGGACGACCCGCGATGGCTCGCTCGCCACCGTCGCGCCCGGCACGCGCCCGAGGTAATTCGCCAGCTCATCGCCAACTACGATTACCAGGTGAAATTCGTCGTCGAGCGGCTCAAGGACTGCGAAGACGTGGAACGCTATCTGACCGAACTGCCGGAGATCGACCGCGGCCGGGTAATGCTCATGCCCGAGGGAACCGATCCCGCCGTGCTGGTCGACCGAGCCCGATGGCTCGATTGCTATTGCCACAACCATGGACTGGGCTATTGTCCGCGGTCGCACATCGAATGGTATGGGCCGGGGAGAGGGAAGTAAAAAGGGGCCCAATGTCTCGCGGGCGCGGCGGCCAGGGCGGTATTATCAGCGGCTTTAATGGGCAAGCCGGCTATTAGGACGACGTCAGCCAGTCGTCGCGTTCTTCCCATTCGGGTTTCACGCCGCCGTCGGCGACGACGATTTGCCAGGGGGTTCCGCCGGCCGGGGCGTCGGGATGCCGTCTGGCTCCCAGTCGCACGAGGAACGTGGTCTTTTGGCCGTCGCGGTCGAACGTGACGCTGAAGAGTTCGTACACCACGGTCCCCACCCTGCTTATTTCGAACGACTCAGTCGCGTAAGGACGGATCGTCGCCCGATCGCCCAGCGCCAGCAGGGTTCGCGTTAGCGGTTCGTTCACGAAGTGCTCCAGGGATTTGTAGCGGTTCTCGTCGGCGCGGTAGAACTTCCACAAATCATTGCCGCGCGTCTGCCGGTCGTTTGGCTTGACGAGAAGTTGATGGGCCGCTTGCGGCTGTCCCTGAGCGAGCAGGTCGAACCAGGCCATGCCGACTTGCCGGGTCTGATGGATCAGCAGCCAGCGATAGGTCAGGGCATGGCCCAAGGCCACGCTTCCGAACAGCAGCGAGAGCAACAGGCCGGCGACCGCCGCCTTGCGGCCGACCAGTTCAGGGCTGCGTCGAGCGATGCGCCACAGAGCCAGAATGCTCGCGAGGACTCCCGCCGCCGCCACAAACGCGGCCCGGGGCTCTATCAGGGCAACCGCCGAAAGGATGCCGAGCACCAACCCGGCGACGGCCAGACCGCTGAGAACGTGGTACTCGTCGTTCCGGGAGGCTTCGAGCGGCGAAGTGAATCGCGGCCGCGAGGATTCTTGATCCATCATGAATCGATTGTCCGTGCGCTATGGGTTCACGCGAATTTTACCGGTGCTTTTGACGTTTTTTTCAAGATCGGCCCGGCGAGCCTCGTAGTTGTTTTTAAACTGGCCGTAGGGATCGAACGTATTCGCCGGAGAACGAGCGTAGACTTGTTTCGAGGCCATTCGGGCGAAGTAGAGCCACCATTTGTCGGGCGCCCAGCCGAAGACGGCGCCTTTGTCGGCCTGGAAGGCGCCCCACATGAAATGCTTGGCCAGCGGGGCCGTATTCAGGGTGAAGGTCGTGAAGCATAGCATGACCAGGGCCACGAGACACGCGAAAACGACGCTTCCAATCTGATTGGCAAGGCTTAAAAAGCGGACCTTGACGCGGCACAAATTGTCGGTGATGACCCGCATAATAATCAAGGCAACGACAAAGACGAGCCACACGCAGAGGAAGTCGAGCAAATACGTGTAGCTGGCCGCCCAGTCCATGCTTTCAATCCAGCGGGCCAGCGGCTCGAAATAGTTCGTGGCCAGCAGCGCGGCCGTTACGACGTTGATCAACATCAGCGCGTTTCCCCACATTCCCTCGGTATAGAGGCTGGCCACGACGGCGATGAAGATCACGAGTAGCAGTAGGGGGAGAATAATGGACATGGGGATTTGGGGATTTGGGGATTTGGAATTTCGCAGAAACTACTGTTTCAAGACGCGCATGAGTTCTTGCAGGGAGGTCATGCCCTTGGCCACCAGGAGGAGGCCTTCGGCCTGGAAATTTTGCATGCCGGCGGCGCGGGCGGCCTGGCGGATCTGGTCGGTTTTGGCCCCCGTGGCGATCAGCTTGCGGATGGCGTCGTCGACGATCATGAGTTCGTACAGCGCGATCCGGCCCTTGTAGCCGATGCCGCCGCAATCAGGGCAGACTTCTTCGGGTTCCTGCGGAGGCCGGTAAAAAGCCTGGATTCGTCCCGGCGGGATGCCCAACTGCTGCAAGAGCTGCGGGGTTGGAGCGTAGGCCTCGCGGCACGACGCGCACAGCCGGCGAACCAAACGCTGGTTCAACACGGCGGTGATGCTCTTGGCGAACGATTTGGGCGGCACTTTCAAGGCCAAAACACGCAACAGGGCCTCGGCGCAGTCTTTTGCCCGAATCGTTCCGATTACCAGCCGACCCTCGACCGCGCGGTCGCACAACATGCTCACGGCCTCGCCGTTGACCAGGTCGCGCATCACGATCACGTCGGGTTCCATGCGGAAGAGGCGGATGAGAACGCGTTCGAGTTGCTTGTTTTCGGGCACGCCCTCGCCCAGGGCAAACGTGCTGACGGGGATGTTTTCGACGGGTTCGTAGGGGTTGGCTTCGTCCTCGACGGCCATGAATTCGCGCGTGAAGCGGTCGGTCTTCTGCAGGACGATTTTGGTTGTACTCCGAAGCCCAGTGGCCGGCATCGCCGAGAAGAGAACGAATCCCTGCTTGCCGTTGAGCAACTGGAGAAGCTGTTCCTGCATCTTGGGACGCATGCCGAGGTCGTCGAGGGTTTTGAATTGGACCTTTTCGCTTTCGAGTTGAATGACGACGCGTTCGCCGGTCTGCGTGCCCTGGCTGGTCAAGGCGGCTTTGTAGTCGACGTTGTCGTAGTTGATCAGGAACACGCCTTCCTGGCGGGCCTGGCGTTCCTGGGGGTTCAGGCCGCAGATTATTTTGAGCGTTTCGAGCACGGGATCGAGGATTTCGCGCTCTTGGGGTTCGTCGTTGTGCCAAACGCCGTCGATCATGTAGCGCACGGCGACCGACTGCTGGGAATACTCGAGCATGACGGCGCTGGCCCGGCGAAGCATGGTCTCGGCCATGGTTTTTCGGGCGCCGTTGAATCCCTCGGTCTGTCGCGCGGCAAGCAGGTGGACCCGGTCTTCACGTTCGCTCGGACCGCCGGCCGCGTCGAACCGGATGGGAGGTCCCTTTTCCCAGTCGGGTTTCTTCTCGGCTTCCATTTTCGCGCCCAGCTTGTTCAGCCGCATGGCGAACCAGTAGCGCAGGTGGGCCCGGGTAAGGACGCGTTTCTCGGCCGTGACCTGTTGGTTGCGGTAGATGATGTAGGTTGTCAGGGGAGCGACGTAGGCCACGACCAGCAGTGGAAATCCCAGCCAGAACCACGGGAGGAGCCACATGAGGAAGTAGAAGCCGATGAACGTGCCGAAGACGATCGGATTCCAGCGGATGTACTGCAAGCGATTGTCCTGGCAGTCGGTGCTGACCCAATCGGTCGTGTATACCCAAAGCAAGAATAAAAGCCAGCCGATGAGAATCTTGATCCAGCTCAAATAATGGCCGGATCCCCGTCGGAAGGTGATGGTCGAGGCGGCATTGGTCGTGGAATCGGCGTTGTCGCCGTCGGGGGCGGTGCCTTCGTCGCCGGGAACAAGCCCCAACTCGTCCGTGGCCTTGGGCGGCGCCGTTTCCTGGGCGATCGCCCATTCGGCGACCGACGCAACCAAAACCACGGCAACCAACGAAACAACCAGAAGTCGTATCATGAAAGCATTCCAGAATCGCTGACGGTGATGCCTTTGAGCGCCATTTTCAGGGCGTCGGGATTGGGAGCGACCTCGAACGCGGTCGCCCGATCGATCAACTCTTGTTCCACCAGGTTTTTCAAGCTCATGGTGAAATCCTGCATTCCTTCCTCGGCGCACAGGCGGATGGCGTCGGGCAGTTTTTCGTCCATTCCCTCGAGCACGAGTTTTCGGACCGTGGGATTAAAGGTCATGATCTCGACGGTTGGCACGCGGGGCACGCCTTCCTTGATCGAGGGGAGTAGTTTTTGGGCGATGATCGCCTTCATATTGAACGCCAAAGCGCTGCGGATGGCGGCGTGCATTTCCTGGGGGAAAAGGTCGAGGATGCGGCCCAGCGTGCTCGGCGCGGTCGAGGCGTGAATGGTTCCGAAGACGAGGTGGCCCGTCTCGGCGGCCTGAATGGCCGTTTCAAACGTCTCGCGGTCGCGCATCTCGCCGACGAGCATGACGTCGGGATCCTCGCGGACGGCGTGTTTCATGCCGGTCATGAAGTCCTTGACGTCCTGGCCGATTTCACGCTGGTTGATGAGGGACTTGTCCTCGGTGAACGTGAATTCGATGGGATCCTCGAGCGTGAGGATGTGCTTGTAATAGCGGTGGTTTACCCAGTCGAGCATCGAGGCGATGGTCGTTGTTTTTCCCGAGCCCGTCACACCCGCCAGCAAAACCATCCCCTGGTAGTAGGTGCACAGTTTGCCCAGCCCCGGCGGCAGGTGGAGCGATTCAAAGTCGGGAATCCAGTTGTTGACGCGGCGGGCGACCATTCCGACGTGGTCCATCTGGGTCAGCACGTTCACGCGAAACCGCCACGTCTTCCCGTCGACTTCCAGCGCGTAGGCGAAGTCGGCCCCGCCGTCCTCGTCGAAAATGCGGCGGGTTCGTTCATTGAACATCGGAAAAATCAAGCGGACCATTTCGTCGTCGTCGATCGGGCCGCGATTGAGCGGGCGGAGCGTCCCGGCCACGCGCACGTACGGGGGCACGCCGACCTTCAAGTGCAAGTCGCTCCCCTCCAGCTTGACCAGGGCGCGAAAAAGCTTGTCGATCTCGATGTCTTTCCTTTTGCCGAGAAACCGCAGCTTATCGCCCTCGGGGGAAAGGGGTTTCATTTTTGGCCCGTATGCCGGGGTCGAACCCATCGACGATAGGGACGACAAGGACGACGAATCAGACGACATGGACATGATGGGTTCCTTGCAGCAGCCTCGCGGAAGGCCTTACAGGCGGACGGGAATTCCCCGCGATCGCATTACTTCTTTGGTTTCACGAATCGAGTATTGGCCATAATGAAAAATACTGGCGGCCAGCGCCGCTTCGGCGCCGCCCAGCAGGATGGCGTCGGCCAGATGATCGGGACAACCGGCCCCGCCGCTGGCAACCACCGGAACCGACACCGCCTCGCTCACCGCTTTGGTCATCGGAATATCGTAGCCGTCCTTCGTTCCATCGGCATCCATCGAGGTGAGCACGATTTCGCCGGCGCCCCATTGTTCAACTTGTCGGGCCCAAGCGACCGCTTCCAACCCGGTGCCGATGCGCCCTCCGTTGATGTGCACTTCCCAAATCTCGCGGCCGTCGCGCCAAACGCGCTTCGGGTCGATGTTGACCACGATGCACTGGCTTCCGAAACGCCGGGCCGCCTGGCGGACGAACTCCGGATCGCGACACGCGGCCGAGTTGATCGACACCTTGTCGCTGCCCGCGCTGAGCAGGGCTCGAATGTCCTCCAAGGAGCGTATGCCGCCGCCGACGGTCAACGG
This sequence comes from Pirellulales bacterium, assembly GCA_016933425.1. GTDB lineage: Bacteria > Planctomycetota > Planctomycetia > Pirellulales > Thermoguttaceae > UBA11386. The sequence continues at coordinate 660 of JAFGAY010000376.1, read as the reverse complement.
CATGAAAACAACCTCGGCCGTCCGGCGGACCACGTCCAAAATAATGTCTCGCTGTTCGTGGCTTGCCGTGATGTCGAGAAAGACCAGTTCATCGGCCCCCTCGGCCTCGTACCGTTTCGCCACCTCGACCGGATCGCCCGCGTCGCGCAAATTGATAAAATTCGTTCCCTTGACAACACGGCCCTGGTTCACGTCGAGGCACGGAATTACGCGTTTGGAAAGCATCGACGGTCCACGATGTCGCACTAGCCTGATACGCAAACAACGGCGGCGAAACACTTTGCCCTCGCTTACGCGGGGGGCGGCGCTCCACGCACGATGCCATTGAGGTCGGGCTCACGAATGATCCGGGTGGGCGCAAGGCCGTCTATTGGCCGGAAACACTCAACCGCGAAACCGGCATAGGGCCCTAAAACGCCAAACTTTTACTCTAAATGGGCAATCTGTCCCGGTCAACTCCCTAAGCCTCGAAACCGGGCTCGGATAAGCCAACTCCGCGACCGTGCGGGAAGGCCGCCGTAGGTCAGGCTGTGCCTGACAAGCCCACGTAGACCGGGTCGTGACCCGGCAAAAAACCGGCCCCTACCGGGTCGCGACCCAGCCTACGGACTTGCGTCAAGAAAGCAAAGCAGCATTGTCAGGCACAGCCTGACCTACCCC
>JAFGAY010000375.1 GCA_016933425.1 Pirellulales bacterium | reverse complement strand
GGGATTGGCCTTCATCAGCCCATCGGCCCAATCGAGGATAAAATCGCGGGGCCCATATTCCATGGCGATCACGAGCCAATCGATGCCGCCGGCGGTGAAGAAGGAATAGCTGTTGTTCGTCAGCGTGGGCTCGCCGCTGTAGACGCCGCCGAACGTCGGCCGGTCGTCCAGCCGCGACACGGGGAAGTAGGTGGATAGCTGCGAAGACCGGGTTTCGGAGTTGTTGTAGTAATCGTGATTGCCGGTCGTCAGGGAATAGGGAATGCCCGCATTGTCCAGGGTCGCCATGGCGCCCGAGGCACAATCCCAATGAGACGTTTTCTCATTGCTTTGGACAATGTCGCCTTCATGCAGCACGTATTTCAGGTTCAGCGCCGACTTCTGACTGGCGAGATACTGCGTCTGGGCCTCGAAGACGCCGTTGTTGTAGTGGGTATAGTACTGGGTATCCGGCAGGATGCCCAGCGTCCACGAGTCGGACTCAATTGTCGGCGGCGCGGTCCACGCGGCGTGGGCCGTCAGCCACCCGGCAAGCAAACACACGATGCCCAGCATTCGTTGCACGTTCATCAATTCTCTCCGAGAGTTCTCTTTTCTCGCCCGGCATAGCGATCCGCCGAGACGGATGGAAGGTTTATCGAGACAACCTTCCATCCGCTCGACGGTCGAGTACCATACATTTGATACGCATTGCGTATCGCTTTACCGACGCTTCCAAAACGTCAAGGTCAATCCGGCCAGGACCAGCAGGAGCATGGTCGAGGGTTCGGGCACAACCAGAGCGATCTGGTTGCCTTCATAGGCGAAGTCGACGTGGTAGCCACCCGGGGCATTGGTCACCGTGGGCATGCTGCCGGCCAGGCTGCCGTAGGTTGCGAAGACGTAGGCGTCCTGAGTGAGAGCCACAGGGGTTTCGGCGATGTCGGAGAAGTCGATCGTGCCTCCGGTCATGTCGAGTGCGCCCGACACCGTGAGCACGTCGATGGCATCCGTGCCGCTGTCGTATTCGACGTCCAGCACACCGGCCAGCGTGGCGTTGCCGGCGACGGTGAGGGTTCCAATGCTTGTGCCGGGTCCGACGGAGCTGTCGGCAGCCGCGACGACGCTGCCACCGACGGCGCCGGTGCCTTCCAGTGCGGCGCCGGTCAAGACGTTCACGTCACTGGCCAGCGACCCGGTCAGTGAAAGCAAGCCGGCTTCGACGTCCGTGTCGCCGGTGTAGGTGTTAACGCCGCCGAGAGTCAGTTCGCCGGCTCCCAGTTTGCGCAGTCCTCCGGAGGAGTTGGCCGCGAGTTCGATAGTACCCAGCGTGTAGCCGCTTCCGCCGGCGCCTTCCAGGGTAATGGTTGGAAGGTTGTCGGCGGTGTAGTCGACGCCCGGATTGGTGATCGTGATTCCGGTCACGACACCCCCGCTTATCTGGGCGACGGCGGTTGCGCCCGTGCCGGACCCACCGGTGATCTTGACGATTGGCGGAGCGATATAGCCGGAACCACCGTTGGTCACCGCGATGCTCGACAGGCCGCTGCCGTTTGGCGCGATGAGAGCGGCATTCACGACCGCGTTGTTTCCGTCCGTGTCGATAACGGCGCCTTCGCCGTAGACGTAGGCCGTCACGTCGCTGGTGATGAAGTCGCTATCGGGAGTTGTACCCGCAATGATCTCCGCGAACGTGGGCCCGGCCTTCAGTGTGCCGCCGTGGAAGTTGAATACCCCTCCTGCAATCGGGCTCTGGATCGTATAGGCCGTGATGGTGCCTCCGCCCGTGCCGACCGCGCCGAGGTTCACGATGCCGGTTCCGCCGCTCTGAACGATTTGCATGGAGTGTTTAACGGAGAGTGATCCGGTGCCGCGCACGTTCACGGTGGCGTTGCCACCGGCTCGCGCCATCAGAAAACCGCCGTTGGCGCTGTTCGCCGATGCGCTGCCGGCGCTGAGATCGTAGACGCCCCAAGCAGCCGCTCCGTTGGTGATGTAAACGCTACCGGCCATGGTCACGGCGCCGCCGGTTTGTTCGAACAACCCGGCACCAGCAGCCGCGATCATGGGCGCGCCGGCGATGCTCAGCGTGGTTCCGGAGCCTGAAAGGCCGTAGTAACCATAGCCGGCGGCATTGTATGCCATGCGCATGGAGCCGGTGCCCGTTTTGGCCAGGGTTACCGTGCCGCCCGATTGGTAGATGGCCCCGGAAGCGCCCGCCGCGCTGCCGCTATAGACGTAGGCGCTGTTGGCGCCGGTAACGCCCACTTGCAGGTTTGCACCGTCCACGATGCTCAAGACCCCGGTCCCCGCCGCGCTGCTGACGAAGAGTCTTTCGATGGGGTTCGCGGGCACCGAATCGAGGGTGCAGGTTCCCGTGTTGACATAGGCGTAATCGCCTGCGCCGCCGCCTGGGGTTCCCGTATTGGGACTCCAGTTCGCGGCGTTGCTCCACGAGCCGGTGGGGCCGACCCAAGTGTAGGATACGGCATGGCTGGGCGTCGCCAACGCGGCGACCACGAGTAATGCCAGGAATAGTAAGCACAGTTGCTTCATCGCAGACCTCCCAATTCGTCTAAGGGTGTCGTGAAACTCTTAAAAAACCTCTTCTCTGTTCGTACCGGTGGTGGTGGGGCGTCCCAATGTGTGCGGCGTATTCAAGCACCCGTCGTTTTCCCCAAACGTTTTCGTCGCACAAAAATGGGGCGCCCCTGGTGGTTCATAATCCGTAAGCTGTCTATGCGCGGCGCCTCTTGCGTGCGGCGGCCAGACCTAATAGCCCGGCCAGGAACAAGGCCGTCGTTGAGGGTTCGGGCACGCCGGCCGCTTCGGTGGGTGGCGGCGCGGGATTCCAGTTGGCGGCTAGAATGGCCGCATCGGCCGCGTTGACCACGCCGTCGTCATTGAAGTCGCCGGCGGTTACGTCCCCCTGCGTGACCGAGGCGCCCCAGTTGCCGGCCAGCACGGCCGCGTCCGTGTTGTCGACGTAACCGTCGTAGTTGGTATCGCCGGGAATCGACGTGCCAGGACCTACCAAAAGCGCGATGCTGTTGTCCGTTCCGCCATCGTAGTCATAGAGGTAATCGATTGACCAGTTTGGAAGCATTCCCACTTCAGTGGCTGGGTTGCCGAGTAGCGTGCCGTAGGTTGCGAACACGTAGGTTCCCTCAGCAAGCGTACCCGAAGTAGCGTTGGCAAAACTGATTGTTCCACCGGTCAAATCGAGTTCTCCCAAGATCGAGAGCAGATCCACGGAGTCGGCATCGCCGTCGTACGCGACGCTGAAGGTTCCATTGAGATCGACGTCGCCGTCGATCGTGCCGGTGCCCATCAGCGAGGCCGTTGCGGCGACCGTAACATCGCTGGTGATCGAGCCTGTGACGGCCAATCCACCCGCATTGACCGCGGTGGCGCCTGTGTAGGTACTGGTTCCAGACAGGGTCAGGATGCCCGCGCCGTTCTTGGTCAATCCTCCGGAGACGTTCCCGCTGTTCAGCGTGACGCCCTCAACGCCGGCCGCAAAACCGGTGGTATCCACGCCACCTAAAAGTTCGACCAGGACTCCATCTTCTGGCGTATAGCCCGTGCCGGGGTTGGTAATCGTGAAGCCGGTGACTTGGCCCAGGGTGGGACTACCGGGAGTCAGATCGACGTGTGCAATGGCGGAGGCTCCCGTGCCGGTGCCGCCGCTGATCTTGACCGCCGGAGGAGCAAAGTATCCGGAGCCGCCTCCCGTCACGAAGTCCAGTTGGAGGGCCTGAATTCCCTGACCCGTCGGTGCCAGTAGGGGGGCGGCGATCGTGGCATCGTTGCCGTTGGTGTCGATGACGGCCCCTTCGCCATAGACATACGCGGCAACAGTTTCGGTGATGAAGTCAAGAGCAGGAGTTGTACCCGCAATGATTTCCTCGAACGTATCGCCGGCTATTAACGTGCCACCGTGGAAGTTGAAGATTCCGGTACCGGTGGTCGAGTCGTGTCTGATGCTGTAGGAGGTGATGGTGCCGCCGCCGGTACCGACAGCCCCGAGGTTCACGACGCCTGTGGCGGAGAGGTAGTTATTGACGTCAATAACATACTTGGCCGACAGAGAGCCGGTGCCGCTGACGTTGACCGCGGAGAAGGCGCCGGCATATCGCCCCGTAAGCAATCCACCCGTGGCACTGTTGAGCGACATGCTTCCGCCGGTGATGTTGAGGATGCCAATGGCATTGGACCCATTGGAAACGTAGGTGCCTCCCGCAGTGGTGAATGTGCCGCCAGTCAAGTCGAACACTCCGGCGCCCAAGCCGCCGATGATGGGAGCGCCCACGACGCTCAACGTGCTTTCGGAGCCTGACAGGGCATAGTAACCATAGCCGGTGGCGTTCGGTGCGAGACGCATGGTGCCAGTGCCCGTTTTGGCTAGGGTTACGGCTCCTCCTGTCTGGTAGATGGCTCCTGAGACACCCGCTGCATTACCGACGTAAACATAGTCTGAGTTAGCGCCGGTAACACCTACCTGCAAATTCGCCCCCGACACGACGTTCAAGATTCCGTTCGCCGTGCCGCCGACAAAGACCTTTCCCAGCGGATTCGCGGGGGTCGAATCGAGAGTGCACGTGCCGACATTGATGTTGGCCAAATCGCCCGCGTCAGCGCCCGGGGTTCCCGTGGGGTCCCAGTTCGTGTCGGTGCTCCATGATCCGGTTGGGCCAACCCAGGCATAAGTTACGGCATGGGCGGGCATCGCCAACGCGGCGCCGACGAGCAATGCCAGGAACAGTAAACATAGTTGCTTCATAGCAGACCTCCTGATTGCGCTAAAGGTGTCGTGAATTACTAGGTGATTCATGATTCACTTGATGGAAACCAGAGAATCTCCAACCGCCTTTCTCTTCCCGTGTCCTCTTGAACCTTTTCATAGCTTGCCGAAAGCCCGTTCTTACCGTTCCTCCGATACGAACCTCTCTCACTACAAAAGAATCGCCGTTCTTTTCATGGGTACCTCCCGAAATCAAATGTCTTGGCTGTCCGCCGTAATCGAGTTCTCTTACGACGAACTCCGGACGATCAGCTTCGGCCGGACGACAGAAACCCTTTCCGCGTCGTCGAGGGTTTCTCCGGCGATCATTTTTTCGACCATTTCGATCATCTGTTGGGCCGCCACTCGGTGTTGGAGGTCGACGGTGGTCAACGGGGGATCGATCCAGTCGGCCAGATAATGGTTCAAGTAGCCGACCAGGGCGACGTCCTCGGGCACGCGGATTCCCCGGGCGCGAAGGCTGCGCAGGATCGACGCCGCCCAAAAATCGTCGTGGGTCACGATGGCATCGGCCTTCTGGTCGACGACCAGGGCATCGATAACGCGATCCATTTTGTCGTGGGGAAATTCCCAGGCTCCCGTTTCCTCGTTGCACTTGGCGTAAGCCAGGCCGATCGAATTTCCCTGAAAAACGAGCCTCTTCTCTGTTGCGAAATTGTGGGCGGCGAGTTCCTTGTCGTAGCCGCGAAGCCGCGCCTTGCCCGACGGATGCGACAGGTCCATCACCGCCAACCCGATCCGCCGGCGTCCTCGCTCAATCAGGTGGCGAACCGCGATCCGCACGGCTTCCTCGCGGCCGACGGTTACGTAGGCCGCGTCGGGAATGCCGGGCGACTCGTAAAACACCGTGTTCGGATGACGGTCGAGCAGGGCGGCCCGATCGCCGGGAAACCAATGGTGCACGGCGCACAAAACGCCGTCGACGCCGCGTCGGGCGAACTGTTCGACGTGAAAATCGAACTGATTCGGGCCGACGGACGGATTGCCGATGGTGTTGGCCATGAAGGTGCGGCAACCGACTTTGACGGCCTCGGCGTCGAGATACTGCACCAGGAAGGAACGGAGCGGATCGCCGGCCGAGGCGACCAGGACGCCGAGGGTGCGCGAACGTTTTCCGCGGAGTTGCCTGGCCGCGAAGTGGGGTTGGTAGTTGAGTCGATGGGCGACATCCCGGATGCGCGAGGCCGTTTCGTTGGAGACGCGGCTCCGTCCGACGCCGCCGTTGAGAACGTAGCCGGCCGCCCAGCGTGAGACGCCGGCGGCCTTGGCGACGTCGACGAGTCGGACGGGGGAGCGTTTTTCGAAGATGGGGGAGTTTTGTTCTATGCTCATGGCTTCCTGTGTGCTCTCACGAGAGAGCATCGTGCATTAAAGTGATCTCACGAGTGAGTTTGTGCCCAAAAAAAGATTGCTCACACGAGTGAGCATTTGCGAAAAATATAAACGGGTGAATACCCGCCATAAAACTAAAAATCCGCAAATCCCGAATACCGCTATCCGCAGTTTACTCTCGCCACGCGGCGCGTCAAGCGTTTTCTTGAAAACCACATGGAAATTTCCAGTGCTCCACTTTCGCATGGTCACGTTTCCGCAATCTCGGTCATGCACGTAGTCCAAGGCAGGCATCGACTTATCATCCACGCGCGAAGCGTTACAAGATTCGTAAAAAAAGATAACTTCACCGGTGAGTCAAACACCGCAACGATTTCAAAGAGTCAGTAGTTGATACACCCGATAGAAGGTCCGAGGCAAATGGAAGAAGCCTTTCCATCCGTTGGCCTTCGCCGTCCAGATGGGCGTGCCGTCGCGATTCAGATAGCCGTACCATTCGCCAAACTCGGGATCGGGGAAATGGTCGAAGGCATAATCATGCACGCGCCAATACCATGGTTCCAAATCGCTTCGGCCGGTTAGGTCCCACGCCAAAAGGATTGCATAAAGCGATTCGCTATGGGGCCACCAGAGTTTGAGATCGGCCTCGAGCGGATGGGTTGGCGTATGGTCGATGTTGGTTATGTAGCGAATTCCTCCGTACTCGACGTCCCAACCTTGGTTTAGGGACGCGAGCAAGATGTCGACCGCCGTTTTCAGGAGGCGGTCGTCGGCTCGCTGCCTTGCGATTTCCATGAGCATCCACGCGCTTTCGATGGCGTGGCCCGGATGAAACATGCGTCCTTCCGGGAGGTCGAGCAACGGTTGGCCGTCCATGCCCACGTTTTCCAGCAGGGCACCGAGATTTGGTTTCCAATGTCGGCCGACGATCGACTCGGCCGACGCGGTCAAGTCGTCCTCGAAACGCCGCCGGGGACGGAGGGCGTTGAACACCCAGGCCACCGTAATCCGGCAGATGTCGTGGGCGTGGAGATGAAATTTTGCGTGAATGGGATATCCCAATAGAGGCGTGTTCGACGGTTGGCCCAACCGCGACATGAGGAAATCGTACATCGCCATGGCTTTGAGCCAGCATGACTCGTCGCCGGACGCCTGGGCATATTCGGCCATGGCGATCGCGGCGAAAGTCTCCGTATAGACGCTCAAGACCTCGGATTGACTCCGGCCGTCTCGCGTCAGCCGGAAATGCATGGTTCCGTCGTCCTTGAAGGCATGGCGCAGGATGAAGTCGATTCCCAGCCGGGCGGCGGCAAGCCACTCGGGGTTTTGGTGGTGCGTATTGTGCAAGTGGCTTAGCATCCAGACCTGGCGGCCGTTCATCCACATGTATTTGTCGGTGGCCCAGGGACGGCCGTCGCGCTGGAGAAGGCTGTAGTATCCGCCTTGTGCTTCGTCGAGCGAATGTTCCATCCACCAGGGCACGACGTCGTCGAACAGGGCCGCCCGATAGTGTTCGCAGAGTCGGGCCGCCTGATCGGCGGGGATGTTTTTGCACGATATGCTCACGGACGCATGCTCCTTGTTAAGTATGCTCGAGGGGCGCCGGGCCGCGGATCGCGGAACGGTTTACCCAAATCTTTTCGATTTCTTCCAGGCTTTTTCCCTTGGTTTCCGGGACGAATCGCCAGAAGAAGACGGTGCCGACGAGACAAATTGCGGCGAACGTAAAAAAGCCCGCGTGCATGCCGAACGAGTCGACGTACCATGGAAACAGCCAGGCGCTGGCGGCGTTGGTTCCCCAATTGACGAGGGTGGCTATCGACATGGCGCGGCCGCGGACGCGGTTTGGGAAAATCTCGGGAGTGAGTACCCAGATGACCGCGCAAATCGACAGGGCCACCGCCGCCACGTAGACGGCCAGCACGAGGGCAATCCAGGGGCCGACGCTTCGGTTGGCCAATTCGAGCGTCTTTTCACCCGTCAAGGGATCGGCGATGATACGCGGTCCGGCCTGCAAAAAGAGGAAGGCCGTCGTCAGGAGGGTTGCGACGACGACGACCATGCCTCCGACCAACAAGGGTCGGCGGCCCAACCGGTCGATGACGCTGATGGCGACCAGCGTGAAGACGAGGTTGGTCGCGCCGAATCCGGCCTGGAAAAGAAACGAGGCGTTCTTGCCGAAGCCCGCTTGTTCGAGGATGTTCGGTCCGTAGTAGACCACGATGTTCACGCCGGTGAGTTGGCCGAACAGCGACAATCCGATGCCGACGATGAGCGCCAGTCGCAATCCGGGCCGGAGCAACTCGGCGAGCGTTCCTTCCTCGCGGTCCAGCGCTTCGGCGATTTCACCCATCTCGCGGTTGGCTTCGTAGTCGCCGACGACGCGGGCCAGGACGTTTCGGGCTTCGGCGGAACGGCCTTCCTTGGCCAGCCACCGGGGACTCTCGGGCACGAGCGCGAGGAGGCAGAAAAACAAGGCGGCGGGCGCCATTTCCGCGCCAAACATGCCTCGCCATGGTTCTTTCACGAGGATCCAATTCAGGACGCCTTCTCCGCCCCATCCACCGCGGTGCTCGGCAAAACAGAGCAGCAGCCAGTTCGAGAGATACGCGGCGAGGATGCCGATCACGATGGAAAGTTGATACAGGGCGACCAGGCGACCTCGCAATCGGGCCGGAACGAATTCCGAGATGTACATGGGCGCCAACACCGAAGCCATTCCAACGCCGACGCCGCCTATGATGCGTGCCGGAATAAGGACGGTGAAGCTGGGAGGAATTGCCGAAAACAACGCCGAGACGAAGAAAGAGAAGGCGGAGACGATCATCATCGGCTTGCGGCCAAACCGGTCGCCGAGCGTGCCGGCACAGGCCGCGCCGATCACGCACCCAACGAGCGCCGAACCGAGAAACCAGCCGACCTGGCCCTTGTCGAGCCCGAATTGAGTTTCCACGAAGCTGATGGTTCCGGAGATCACCGCCGTGTCGAATCCGAACAGCAATCCACCCAGCGACGCCACCGCGCAGACCCCGGCCAGATAGAAAACGCTGCCGCCGCGCCGAGGCGTCTCCATCCGGGATGTTGTTCTGTCTTCCGGGTCAGGGTTCATGGTTTTATTGAGGGTCGCGGGAAATCACTGAAGTCGGGTCTTTGTCGTCGGTGAAGGAAAATCGCTGTCATACCGAATGATCGCCACGGATGTTTCGCGCGCGGTCGATCCGCGACTGACTCCATCTTATATGGAGCTGATCCAAGAATAAAGACTTGTTTCACTTTTTTGTCAATGCGAAAGACTGAACGCGACTTCAAATGCAATCGAGAGGTCTTTACGCACGTCATAAACGACGCGAGATAATGTAAGACAACGCGAGTGAGCAACGATGGTGAGCATTAGGTGAGCATGTGAGCTACGTGTTTTATCCGCATCGCGAGCAGCAGGCGGGTGCTCAAGGGTTTGCATCTCAAGTTGGTCGACGGGGCGAGGATTGTCACTAATACGTTTTCCAGGGCGTTATTGCCAAGGGCCAATCACGCTCCGTCGTGGCCGCCATGTCTGGCAGAATCATTATGGAGGAAGCACCAGGCGCATGCTTGCAAGCAGACATCGCGAAATTGTCCCGCCTCCAAATGAGCCGATTGTCGGCCAATAATCATAAATGGCAAACAGCGGACATTTTGACGCATAGAATTAAGAAAACGAGGCGGGCCCGCGTCAACCACGAGGAGGAAGCCATGCCTATTGACCCCATTTGCGGAATGAACGTCGAGGCGTCGACGCCTTTGCGAGCTCGACGCGAGGGAGACGTCTTTTACTTTTGCAGTGAGCACTGCCGCGAGCGTTTTTTGGGGGAAAACGACGCCGGATCAGGGCTGTCAGGCGAGATAGCCTCGTTGAAAACGGCAGAAGGAAATGTTTATACGTGCCCGATGCACCCCGAGATTCGACAAGACGCGCCAGGCGATTGTCCGAAATGCGGAATGGAGCTTGAGCCGATAGTCGAGCAAAATGCCGACAACCAGGCAGATTATGAATCACGGTGGATGGTTCGTCGATTCTGGGTGGGATTTGCGTTGGGGTTGCCCGTCGTGGCGATTGCCATGTCGGCGACGGTTGGAGTGCCGGTCGAACGTTGGATTGGACCAGCCGTCTCGCGGTGGATTCAATTCGCGTTGGCCACGCCGGTGGTTCTGTGGGCTGGGTGGCCGTTTTTCGCGCGGGGTTGGCGTTCGGTCGCGTCGTGGAATCTGAATATGTTCACGCTGATTGCCATGGGAACGGGCGCGGCCTATTTTTACAGCGCCGCGGCCATGCTGTTTCCAGACTTCTTTCCCGAGTCGTTCCGCGTGAGCGGCCAGGTGGCGATTTATTTCGAGGCGGCAACCACGATTACGGTTTTGGTGCTGCTGGGCCAGGTGCTCGAGCTCCGCGCGCGGCGGCGCACGGCCGGCGCGATCCGCGAACTGATGTCGCTCGCGCCGCCGACGGCCCGAGTAACCCGTGACGGCCACGAGGTTGAGTTGCCGCTGGACCAAGTTCGACAGGGCGACTTGCTGCGCGTCCGGCCCGGCGACAAAGTGCCCGTCGACGGAGAAGTGACCGAGGGGGGCGGCACGGTCGACGAGTCGATGATGACGGGCGAATCGGCGCCCGTGGCGAAAGGGCCGGGCGAGACCGTGCTCGGAGGGACGGTAAACCGGAGGGGGGCGTTTTTGATGCGCGCGGAGCGCGTTGGCCGGGACACGGTGCTCGCGAGGATCATCGACCTTGTGGCCGAGGCCCAACGGAGCCGCGCGCCGATCCAGCGCGTGGCCGATGCGGTAGCGGGGTATTTCGTGCCGGCCGTGGTGCTGGTGGCTGTTGCGACGTTTCTGGCGTGGGCATGGCTTGGACCCGAGCCGCGACTTGTTTACGCGATTGTCAACGCGGTCGCCGTCCTGATCGTGGCCTGTCCTTGCACTTTGGGACTCGCCACGCCCATGTCGATCATGGTTGGCGTCGGGCGTGGCGCGCGTGAAGGGGTGCTCATACGCAGCGCTGAAGTTCTTGAGCTAATGCGCAAGGTCGATACAATCGTGGTCGACAAGACGGGAACGCTCACGGAGGGCAGGCCGCGCTTGACGGCGGTTGTGGCCCGCGACGAACTGACGGAGGACGACGTTTTGAGGCTTGCCGCGTCGGTCGAACAAAACAGCGAGCACCCGATGGCCCACGCCATCCTCGAAGGCGCCAAGGAGCGTTGTCTAGGCGTGTCGCGTGCGTCCAACTTCGACTCGGCGACCGGTCGAGGCGTTTCGGGCACGGTCGACGGGCGCCGGATTGCCATCGGATCGCGGGATTATTTGGTGGATTTGGGAATTACGGGGCTTGACGTGCTGGAAAGCGTCGCGGCACGACTTCGCCGCGACGGCAATACGGTCATGTTTGTCGGCGTCGGAGGAAAAACGGCCGGATTGCTGGCCGTGGCCGATCCGATCAAGAAATCCACGCCGGCCGCGATCAAAAGGCTGCGCGAATGGGGGCTGAACGTTCACATGCTGACCGGCGACAACCGCGAGACGGCCATGGCCGTGGCCGAGTCGCTGGAAATCGACCATGTCGAGGCGCAGCTCAACCCGCGCGAGAAGCACGAACGGATCAAGTCGCTTCGCGCCATGGGCCGCGTCGTGGCGATGGCGGGCGATGGTATCAACGATGCGCCGGCCCTGGCCGAGGCCGACGTCGGCATCGCGATGGGGACGGGGACCGACGTGGCCATGGAGAGCGCCGGCGTCACGCTGGTCAAGGGCGACCTGCAAGGCATCGTCAAGGCGTTTGAGCTTAGCCGCGCGGTGATGCGGAACGTCCATCAGAACCTGTTTTTCGCCTTGGTCTACAATGGATTGGGCATCCCGATAGCCGCGGGTGTTTTGGTGCCCGTGTTCGGGCTATCGGCGCTGCTGAATCCGATGATTGCCGCCGCGGCGATGAGTTTCAGTTCAGTTTCGGTGATTGGCAACGCACTGCGGTTGCGAGGCACGCGGCTGGGCTAAACGGGTATCCAGGAATTTCTTCCCGATTTCATGATTTTCCGTAGGTCAGGCTGTGCCTGACAACAAACATGTCAGGCACAGCCTGACCTACGGAAACTAGGAACGATTTTGGAATGGGTGAATGGGATCGGGAGTGGCAAGGCATGAGTTATGTGTCGAGCGGTAGTTTCCAAACCTCGTTCCACCGGGGCAAGCCCGGTGGGGCGTGGCTCTCCATTCGCGTCTTATCGTGTACCGAAATCGTTGCCGTACCCGTCCGGTCGGCCTGCTTGTGCGGTTTCCGCCAGGGGGCTATAATCATCCCCTTCTGGAAATAATTTTTTCGGAGTATTGTGGAATAGGTTTGGAGAGTAATAACCGATGGCAAGCGACATGACCGACAAGGCCGTGGTTCTCGCGCGGGGACTTGGCACACGGATGCGAAAGCAGGACGACGAGGCGGCAGGGCTCGATGCCCGGCAGAGAGCGGCGGCCGACACGGGCGTGAAGGCGATGATTCCGATCGGGCGGCCGTTTCTCGACTACGTTCTTTCGGCCCTGGCCGACGCCGGTTATCGACGCATATGCCTGGTGATTGGGCCCGACAACGATGCGATTCGGCGATACTATGGCGAGGAGATTCGGCCCGAGCGCGTGTCGATTGATTTTGCCGTTCAGCAGGAGCCAAGGGGCACCGCCGACGCGGTGCTGGCCGCCGAGTCATTTGCCGACGGGGAGCCGGTAGCCGTGGTCAACTCGGACAATTATTATCCCGTCGCCGCGCTTCGCCCGCTGCGCGAGCAGGGAGGCTCGGGCGTTGCTCTGTTCGATTGGCGGAGCATGACGGCCGAAAGCGGTTTGGCCGAGGAGCGGCTTCGCAGTTTCGCGGTTGGTCGGATCGAGGACGGCTGCCTGCGGGGCATTCTTGAAAAGCCGGACGAAGCCACCTGGCAGGCCTTGCCGCGGCCGATCTGGGTCAGCATGAACTGCTGGCAGTTTCGCGCGACGATCTTTGACGCTTGCCGCGCCATTAAGCCCTCGCCGCGCGGCGAGCTCGAGCTTCCCAGCGCGGTTGCCCATTCGATCGACGCCATGGGCGAGCGTTTTCGAGTGCTTACTGTTTCCGAGCCCGTGCTGGACATCACGAGCCGTCGCGACATTGCCGGCGTGGCTGAAAAGCTGGGCGGGGTGGACGTGCGTCTTTGAGCTTATTTTTTCTCGGTCGACTCTTCTGATTTTTCCGCGTCGGAGGCGACCACGGCCTTGCTGATCTTGACGGCCCAGGCGTGCCGGCAGTAAGGATATTGTCCCCTGATGGGACAAGAGATCGCGTAGGGAATGTGAACGATCGTGCCGTTACCCTGTTTTTCCCATTCGAGTTTTACGTCGTCGCGGCCGACGAGGGTGACTTCCGCGCCCTCGGCCGGTTGGATGCTCGACACGGCAATGACGTGGGGCGGCCGAATCTGGGCCAAGTCGGCCAGGTGGATCAGATAGACGGCGTCGTCCTTTCGGGTCAGGCATACCCGGCCTTCACGATAGGGGGCTACGGGTCGCGTGCCGTAAATGGCTTCGCCGTTGATTTTCAGCCATTGGCCGATTTCTTTTAGTCGGGCCACCGACTCGGGTGGAAGCTGGCCGTCGGCGTCCGGGCCGATGTCCAAAAGGAGGTTGCCGCCCTTGCAGGCAATCTCGACGATCAAATGAATCAATTCCCGGGCAGGCTTATAGTAGTCGCGGGGATTGTAGGCCCAGTAGTCGCCCATGGTCAGACAGGTTTCCCAAGGGTAGGGGAGGGCCTGTCGGGGTATTTGTTGTTCGGGGGTGTGATAGTTTTCATAGCGTCCTCCGCCTCCACGGTGAACGATGAGGATGCCTGGCTGTTGTTTCCTTGCCATGGCGGCGAGTTTGTCCATTTCCCAGCCGCCGCCACCGCCGCCGTCGAGCCAGAGGACGTCGATCCGGCCGTAATTGCTGACCAACTCCTCGATCTGGCCGCGGAAGAATTTCAGATAGCGCTGCCACCGCTCGGGGTCTTTTTGGATGTCGTAGTTGGGAACGAACACTCGCTGGGGCGGAAGCTCGGGATTTTCGTAGTCGGGCGAATGCCAGTCGGGCATCGAGAAATAGAGGCCCGTCCGGATGCCCTGGCGGCGAAAAGCGTCGAGCACTTCCTTGGTGATGTTGGCACGGGGATTTGTGTGGAAGGGGCACGAGGGATCGGTGATGCAGTAGGTCGATTGTTTGGTGTCGAACAGAGCGAAGCCGTCGTGGCATTTGGTGACGAACATGAGGTACTTCACCCCGCCCTCGGCCGCCGCTTTGGCCCAGGCGTCCGGGTCGAAATGCCGAGGATTGAACGTTTTGTTGAGATCGAAGTAGTCTCGCGCAAAAACTTCGAGATTCTTGCCCCGGTCGGTCCAGGCGGTCAAGTCGTCGGGCCGTGCCCAGGGCTGGCTGGGCGACAACGGCCAGGCGATCCGCGCGCCCCACTGGGAACACGGCCCCCAGTGGATGAACAGCCCCAGTTTCATGTCCTGGAAGCGTTCGAGATTGGCCAGGACGGCGGGATCGGTTTCCTTGTCGGCGTTGGCATCGTCGGCGATCGCGTTGGCGGCGGAAAGCCATGCCAGAGACAGCATCGCCGTCAGTGTGATGCGGCCGAGGAATTGCTTGACGTTCCGGCGACTTTTTGGATGGAACCTTGACATATTATGCGGCGTCATGGATAGGTTTTTGGTCTTGGGGGGGCGTTATTGTGCCGGCGGGTATTCCGTGCAGAGATAGTGGACCGGCGGACAGTCCTCCTCGACGTCGGGGAATCGGCCGGCCGGATCGAGGAAGCGGTTGTCGGAGTTGTCGTCGTTGACCTTGGATACTTCGCCGGCAACGAGCGTGCCTCCGCCTTCCTGGGCCCAGAATTCGTGGTACAAATAGGCCGGCACGGTCATCGATTCGCCGGGGCCGAGCACGACTTCGGCGCCGGCGGGAAACGTCTTGACCACCCCGTCCAGCGAAACCGTAACGTCGGTGTCGGCCAGTTTTTCGTCGGGAGTGCCGTTGTAGATCATGAAAACCAGGTTGCCGCCGCAACGATTGATGATGTCCTCGGTCTTGCTCCAGTGGAAGTGCATCGGGCAGTGCTGGCCCGGCGTCATGATGATGATTTTTTCGCAATAGGTTTTCACGCCGTACTGCTTGATCGTCGGATGGCCGTTGCGGACCGTGAAGACGACCAGTCCAATTTCGTCGAATCGTCCGGAGCCGAAGTCGGTGATGTCCCATCCCAACATGCAATCGCGGATTTCGTCGCATTCATGGCCTTTGGTTTTCCAGTCTTCCGGCGACCAATAGGCGAACGGCGGCAGGGTGACGTTGTTTTTTTCGAGCAGCCGCTTGGCGTTTTCGATCTGTTGGTTGATTTCGGATCGTTTCATGCGAAGGTCTCCGTTGGAGATAAACGGTCTCGGCCGCCCTGAAAGGATCGCGGCGATCCCGTTCGATTGAATTATAGCATCGGTCAAAACCGCATGGCGTCGGCGACGGCGTCGACGATTTGCGGCACGTCGGGACGATAGGCGTTTTCGAGTAGGGGGCTGAACGGGACGGGAATGTCGGCCGATGCAACGCGGCGCACCGGGCATCGGAGGTATTCACCAAAACGTTCGAGGATGCCGGCGGCGATTTCGGCGCTGACAGACCCGGTTTTGGGTCCTTCCTCGACCAGCACGACGCGGCCCGTCTTGCGAACCGACTCGCCGATCGTATCGTAGTCGATGGGGGCGAGGCTCCGGACGTCGATCACTTCGGCGCTTGTGCCCTGGGCGGCGAGTTGCTCGGCCGCCTGAAGTGACCGGTGGAGCATGAGCAGCCATCCGAGAATAGTGACGTCGGTCCCCTCGCGCCGGACGGCCGCGCGATCCAACGGCACGGTGTAATCCTCGTCGGGAATCTCGCTCGTGGCGTCGACCGCGCCGCTTTCGGCCCGGGCTCCTTTCGAGCCGTACAGCAGTTTGTGCTCGATGATCATCACGGGGTTGTCGTCGCGCACGGCGGCCTTGAGGACGCCCTTGGCGTCGTAGGCGTTAGAGACGGCCACGACCTTGATGCCGGGCACGCCGGTGAAATAGCGTTCGACGCATTGGGCGTGCTGCGAGCCGCGGCCCGTGGCGCCGACGGGGGCGCGCATGACCAGCGGCACGGTGAGTTGTCCGCCCGACATGTAGCGCATTTTGGCGATGTTGTTGATCACCTGGTCGGCGGCCAAGAGGAGGAAATCGCCGTATTGGACGTCGGCGATGGGCCGCATTCCGGCCATGGCGGCGCCGCACGCGACGCCGAAGAAGCCGAGTTCGGCGATCGGCGTGTTGATCATGCGATCGGGGAATATCTCCTCGAGTCCCAGCGTTACCGTGAAGGCGCCCCCCCAGCCGCCCGGCACGGCGATGTCCTCGCCGATGCAGAAGACGCGTTCGTCGCGCTCCATTTCCTCGGTAATGGATTCTCGCAACGCTTCGGCAATACCCAGTCGCCGCTTCATCATGTTCCTTTCGTTTTCGTTCACACAAATACGTCGGTTGTCAGATCGTCGATGGTTGGCTGCGGCGCCTGGCGCGCGGCCGCGACGGCCTCGTCAAATTGTCGGGTAAGCTCCTCGGAGATTGCCTCAAGCTCGGCGTCGCCGGCGATGCCTTGCTCCTTGAGCAGGTCGGCGAAGCGGAGGAGCGGGTCTTTCTTGGCCCAGGCCGCGCGCTCTTCTTTCGGTTGGTAGTGGGCCGGATCGCGGCGCGAATGGCCGGTGAGCCGATAGGTCAACAGTTCCAGGAACACGGGCCCCGATCCATTGCGGCATTGGTCGACGGCCGCGAGAGCCGCTTCGTGAACGGCCAGGACGTCGTTGCCGTCGACTTGTTGGGCGCGGATGCCGTAGCACGCGCCGACGCGGCGGGCGATGTTCGTGTCGCGCATGACCTTGGTGATGTGGGTGCTGGCGCCGTAGTTGTTGTTTTCACAAACAAACACGGCGGGGAGGTCCCAGATGGCCGCCATGTTCACGCCCTCGTGAAACGCTCCCTCGGCCACCGCGCCGTCGCCGAAAAAGCTGACGGCGACGCGGTCGGTCTTGCGCATCTTGAAGCCCAGCGCCATGCCGGCCGTCACCGGAATGCCGCCGGCGACGATGGCGATGCCGGGGATCATGCCCTTGGCCATGTTGCCGACGTGCATGCTGCCGCCCTTGCCCTTGCAGCAGCCGGTCGTCGCGCCGAACAGTTCATCGAGCAATTCCTGAACGCCGAGGCCCTTGGCCAGCGCGTGGCCGTGGCCGCGGAAGGTAGAACTGATGAAATCGTCGTCGCGGAGCGCCGCGCAGACGCCGACGGCGGTGGCCTCCTGGCCTTGGCATTGGTGGATGGTGCCCGGCATGATGCCTTCGAGGAACAGGAACTTGACGCCGTCCTCGAACTGGCGAATGCGGAGCATGCGCTTGTAGAGATCCAAGAGAAACTCGGGCGTGTATTGTCGCATGGATTTCGTATGATTGGGTTGCGTTGTCATGAATGGTTATTCGGTTTGGGTTTCCAGGTCGCGGACAATGGCGTCGAGAAAATCGGCGGCGTAGCGGCCGCTGGCCACCCGGTGATCGACGCTCAAGGTCAACATGCACCGGGGTTCGACGGCAATCTCGCCGTCGTCGCGCGGGACGGCCGTCGGCCGGACTTTGCCGATGCCGAGAATGGCCGGCTCGGGCGGGTTGATGATGGGGATAAAAGTATCGACGTTGCACACGCCGAGATTGGTCACGGTCATTCGCGCCGGCCGGTTTTTGCGAACCTCGGGATCGCCGGCCTTGAGCCGCTCGACGTTCCGGCGGATTTCCGCGCTGATTTGTTCGACGGTCTTGGAGGCCGGCTCGGAGACCGGAACGACGTAAAGCTCGCCTTCATGGTCGATCGCCACGCCGATCGCGTCCGCCGCAAGCGGCGCCAACCGGTCGCCCTCAAGGCGACAGGTGAAGCGATCGAACTGCTTCATCGCGCGGGCGACGGCCCGAACGAAAAAGGCGTCCCAGGCGATTTTCGCGGGCTCGGCCGCCTTGCGGCGCGCCGCCATGGCGGCCGCATTGACGCTGGTCTGGACATAGAAATGGGGAATGGTTTGCTTGCTTTCGGCCAATCGCTTGGCCGCCGTGCGTTGGGCGAGGGTCAATGGAATCGCGTCCGAGGAAGACGGAGAGGGCGCGGCGGCGCGGTTGCGAGCAAACATTCCACCTCCGCCGGCGGCCGGACGAGACGCCGCGGCCGGCGGGGACGCGCTGGGCGGCGTTGGAGACGCGGACCGCTCGGACGGCGGGGGGCTGGTCGCCGCAGCGCCGGGTTTGGCATCCGCCACGTCGAAAATCGCGATGACGTCGCCGACCGACACTTCGTCGTCGACTTGAGCGCGGATTTCCACGAGCACGCCGGTGGCGACCGACTCGACCTCCATCGCCGCCTTGTCGGTTTCGACTTCCAAAAGCGGCTGGCCGCGTTTGACGGCTTCGCCCGGCGCGACCATCCAACGGCCGATTCGGATTGCCGAATCGGTGGTCGCCAGGTCGGGCATTTTCATTTCAAACTGCATGGGGTTTTGTTTATCCGGTAATAACGGGATGCTCTTGGTTTCGTTATCAGTCGGTTTTGCTCATTAGCTCGCGATCGAACTGGCGCGACGGCGCCGGAACCTTGGTCCGCGCGGGTTTTGCTTTTCCACAGCAGCCCAACGACTCGATTCGTTCGAGAACGGCGTCGCGGACGGCCAGGCGGCCGGCAACCATGACGTCGGGTTCGCCGCCAAGGCCCAGGAGTTCGTGCGGATTGTTCAGGTCGAGCGCGAGAGCTTCGCGAACGGCGGTCAGGTAGCGTTGTTTCAAATAGGTGCCGTAGTTAACTTTGGCGACACCGAGTTGAATCGCATCCTTGAGGGACTGTTCGGCGATGCCCGTCCCGCCGTGGAGGACCAGGGGGACGGGAACGTGGTCGCGGATTGCGAGGAGCCGATCGAGGTCGAGTTTCTGCGTGCATTCGCCGTTGACCTGGATATGGACGTTTCCGACGCTCACGGACAAGAGGTCGACGCCGGTTTCGCGGACGAAGCGTCCGGCGGCCACGGGGTCGGTCAGCGCGCCGTCGCTGTTGACGCGGCCCGACGCGGCGCAGGGCAGCTCACCCAATTCAGCCTCGACCGCGGCGTTGCGCTGGTGGGCGTAGAGAACGAGTTCCTTCAAACGGCGAACGTACTCGTCGGGCGACCAGGATTCGTCGACGGGTAGCACCAAATTAAAACCGCGGTCGATGGCTTCCTTGAGCCAGGCGATTTTGGAGCATTCGTTGAAGACCAGGCCGCACGGCACGGCCGAAGATTCGGCGGCCGCCTTGGCCATGGCGGCCCAAACCGACAGCCTCGACGCGACGCGGCGGCCGTCATGGCTCATGAAGTCGCCGTTAAAACCAATGATGATCGGCGACCGAGTCTGCTCGGCGGCGTCGATAACGCCCTCCAGCGATTCTAGGTTCCAACCTTCAAAATATCCAATGGCGTAGCGCTCTTCGTGGGCGCGGCGCACCATGTCGTGGATCGATTCCAATGGCACGAGCTTCTCCTTTCTTCTCCGTTTACAAAAACAACATCACAAAGCCCGGCGTTGCGTAAACGCCGAGTATCTAACTTAACTGTTTATCAACGAACCGCAATACTTCGGAATGAATAAAATATAATTGCGAAGGACTTTCAGATCGCCGCGCGACATTGTAGAATGCCGCGCATGGGCAACCGTGTTCCGCGTGTTCCGCGTGTCAAATGTCTTTTCAAAACCATGGTTGTGTTATCGGAGTCGTCGCGATGGACGAAAACTTGCTTGTGGGTATTTTGTTGGTAACCGCGGCGGGCGTGGGCACGGGAACCTTGGCGTGGCCGATGAAATTGATGCGCACGCTCGCGTTCGAGCATTATTGGTTTGTCGCGATGCTCCTTGGCCTCATTCTCATTCCGTGGGCCGTGGTGTGGATCACGATCCCCGACTTCCTGGACGCTTATGCCGAGGTGGGATGGAAACCCTTGGTTCTGGCCAACGCGATTTCGATTTGCTGGGGCACGGCCAACGTGCTCTTTGGGGTTTGCGTGATTCGCATTGGCGCCGCGCTGACGGGCGCGATCCTCAGCGGCGTGGCCGTCGCGGCCGGGGTGACGTTGCCGATGGTCGTCAAGGGAAGCGGCCAGTTCAGCCAATCGCCCGACTTGACCTCCGTGGCGGGCCTGGCCGTGATGGCCGGCATCGCCGTGATGCTCATCGGCGTCGTTCTTAGCGCGGTGGCCGGGTTCGGCCGCGATCGGGCGATTGGCAGCTCGGGCGACAGGTCTCGACCCGCCTCGGGCGGTTTTCTGGGAGGGCTGATCATGTCGGTCATCGCGGGCGTCACATCGACCGGCATCAGTTTGAGCTTTGTCTACGCACACGATCCGATTGTGAAAGCAATGGAAATCCGCAAGGTCGGCCCGATATCGACGAATGTGGCCGTTTGGGCGGCCGTCCTGCTGGGTGGAGCGTGCGTCAACCTGGGCTATCCCGCATGGCTGATGACCAAGAGGCGATCCTGGGCCATGCTGGGGCGAAGCTTGCCCGATCTCGCGTTGGCTGCCGCGTTGGGCATTCAGATCATCGTCTCGATTATTTTGTTGGGTCGCGGAATGTTGTATCTGGGGGCGTTGGGTGCTTCGGTCGGCTTCGGCATCCAGCAGACGACGCAGGTGCTCGGCAATCAGGCCGTCGGCTTTCTGAGCGGCGAATGGCGCGGCATTGGCGGAAGGCCGCTTCGGCAGATGGTGGCCGCCGTGGCCATTCTCATTCTTGCCGTAGCGATTCTGGCCTATGCCAAGATGCTCAGTGGGGCGTAGCATTATTCGCGTGGTCCTTGAAACGTTTGGATAACGGGCCTGCTTTTTTAAGGGGACGTGTTTTCGATCTCTGGCCGGCCCCGTGTTTATTTCACGACTTGTTCTTTATTGATCTGGTATCCGTCGCATCGGTTCCCCAGCCGGGCGTGTACTTGCAGGTCGATGTCGTAGGGAATCGTGTGGACCGATCCGTCGCAGAAAAGGAAATGGATGCCGCCCGCGTGCGCGCTGCCGAACAAATAGGAAAATTTGTAGGGATTGGCCGCGAAGCTGCCGCGGTGGTCGGGTCGCAATTCGTAGGTTGAGCTGGCCCAGCGCATGATATCCCAGTCGTAACCGACGACCAGGGGCTGATCGTCTCCCCATTCCTCGCCGTCTTCGTAATGGTCGGGATCGATGTACTTTTCGCCGACGCAGTAGGTATTCGTGGTTCCGTCGGTGATGTCGTGGATTTTGATGTTGCTGCGCACGAAGGAGATGCCGGTGAGCCGGTTGAACTTATCCTCGCACCAGTTGAAAGTGGAACTGTCGCCTTCTTCGTAGGTTTGGGGTCCCCAGAATCGAATGTCCGGTTGACCGTTGATAATCGGCGTATTGTCATCGCCGACGTTAATGGCATAATCGGTTCGTGCGTGCTTGGTGAGCTTGGGGTTGGTGGTGTTGACGTTGTGCAGGATGTTTCCACGATCATGCGACGCCGCCTCGTCGAACGGCTTAACCTCCCGCCGGCTCGGGCAGATGAATGTCGCGACCGGCGTTCGGCACATCTCGGCGGCGGCGAGCATTTTGGTCGCCGTCGGCGCGCCAGATCCCAAGCCATGAATCGTATCGCATTCCATGAAAGGGTAGACGTTGTAGATCCAGCCGCCGGGTTGTTCCTTGCCGAATCCGCGGTCGGGGTCGCCAACCCACATCCAACCCCAGCCACACGAGGGGAAAAATCCTTGCGCTGATTCGTGGGAGTAGATGGCGGTGCCAATTTGCCGGAGATTATTCCGGCATTGAGTGCGGCGCGCCGCCTCGCGCGCCGCTTGAACGGCCGGCAGCAGAAGCGCGATAAGCACGCCGATGATGGCGATCACCACGAGCAGTTCAACCAGCGTGAAACCGGCTCGACTTCGACGGCCGTCGCGGTTTTGCGCAATTGCGACCACTTGCATCTTCACGAATCGCGGCAACATGTCGTATCCTCCAGTATTTGGCAAAAACCAAGGCGGCGCGAGCCGGATCGCATTAGACCCGGCCACGCGCCAATGTTGGTTCTCGAAAAAAATCGTAAACCTTGCCCGGCATCATTCGGCTTCCGGAGCCACGTCGTTCTTGGGATGTCCGCCGCGCGGCACTGCTGACGATTTGCCGCCGCTGCCAGCAGTGCCGCTGGCGGGCCTCCTCTTCTGTTCTTGGGCGCTACGTGGCTGTAGTCATCGCAAGGGTTTATCGTCGTCGAGCCGTGGCCAACAAGCCGATCACTCCCATCAGGAGCAGGCCGATGGTCGAGGGTTCGGGCACGACGCGCAGCTCGCCGGACACGTACAAATCGGACGTGTCCCAGTTGAGACCTCCGGTCAAGGTGGGGAGGTTGACGTCGTCAAACGTCCCGGCGAGGGTGTCCCAATCGAGGACGTCGAAGACCTGGCCGTCGGCAAAGTCGCCGCCGAGGCTGGTCACGTCGAGCGTGCCGGCCAGACTAACCGCGCCGGCGACGAGTTTGTCGCACGCATTGGCAAGGGGATCCAATTCGACTCCCAGCGTGCTGTCGGCGTTCTGTGCATAACCGTATCGGTCGCCGAGCACCTCCGCCTCCGCGACGCACAAGTAGCCGTAGCCCGACACGCTATATCCATCGAGTTGTACTTTTACATAACGCGCGTCGTAGGTGCCGCCGAGCGGAACCTCAAACGGCACGCCCGGGGCAAGATACTCTTCCGGGGTCGTGATGAATGGGCCGAGCGTGGTAACGACGCCATCCTTGTCGATCAAACGAACGAAGAAGTTCGACATGAAATTGGCGTAGGCGCCGCCGCCATCGGTTCTGGCATAGAGATTGATCTCGCTGACGGGGACATTGGCGTCGCCGCCCGTCAGATCGACCTGCCAGTAGTTGTTCAGGCTGGTTCCGTCGCAATGGGTGAAGTTGTTGTAGTTTCCATCGACGCCGTTGCTGGCCGGAAAGCCCCAATTGGGGTCGACCACCTGGGTGGCCGACTTGCCAAGGGCGATATTATCCTTTTGCATGACCAGGGAACCAATGCCGGCTCCGCCGACGTTGACGGTGCCGCCGTTGTTGTCGAGGTCCATGCCGCGGACCTCGGACACGTTGAGCGTGCCGCCGGTCAAATCGTAAGTGCCCATGCCAAGGCCTCGATCCAGGAGTGGGACGGTCAGGACGCCGCCGGTCTGGGTGAGCGTGCCGGTCGTATCGGCGTGGGCCGCCAGGAGTAATTGGCTACCTAGGTTGATCTGTCCGTCGCCGCTGAGGTTGATTGTGCTGGTGGTCGCGCCCGGGGCGACGCCGCCGGGGTGGGCCATCGAAAGTATATTGGTGTTCAACACGCCGGTGCCGTTGACGGTCAGCGAGGCGTTTCCACCCCAGACGCCGAGAATGACGCCGTAGGCGCCGCCGTTGAACACGCCGCCGCTGATGGCGATTTCACCGGTGCCGCCGGGGTACGAGGTCGGCTGGCCGACGTAGTTGTCGCCGGCGTAGACGACAAGGGCGTTATTGACCACGCCGCCGGTTTGCGTGAAGGTTCCGTGGCCCTGTTCGCCGATGATGATTCCTTGACCGCCGGTGATTGCCAAGGTTCCACCGCTCAGGTTGTACGTGCCGGCGCCGGTCGATCCGGCGACCTGGCTTCCCAGCCAGAGTTGGTCGGCCGTGAGAGTGCCGTCGGATTGGACGATCGTGCTGGTGGTGCCCGTCATCTGACCGATGAAACCGCCGCCGGTGATCGTCAGCGCGTGATTCGCGTTGATGGTCAGTGAGGCGTTGTCGGTTGTTCCCATGGTGAGACTGGCCGCGGCGCCGTCGGCATCCAAGACCGGGTCATAGGGATTGAGGACATAGTGGTTGACAACGGCGGCCGTGGCGCTGTCGGGCACGCCGTTGTCCCAGTTGGCCGCGTTGCTCCAATCGGTGCTGGTGCCGCCGGCCCAATTGGTCTGGGCGACGGCAGCGCCGGCGAAGCCGAGGACGACTGCACATACGAGGCAAGTGCAGATTCTCGGCAGGCAGTTCGAATGCATCATGGATTTCTCCTTCAAAGATCGAACTCACAAAGTGGTTGTATCAACGACGAGTTATCGAAAGCCTCCGCTCCATGTTGGTTCCTAGTTATGCGAGTCAGTTTGCGTTCCTTGTCCGTCGCGCTCCGGTGAGCAGACCGACGGCGCCCAAGGCGAGCATGAGCAACGCGCTTGGTTCGGGCACGGGCGCCGACTCGGGGATGTTGGTTGCGCCCCAGTTGGCGGCTAGAATGGCCGCGTCGGCGGCGTTGACGACGTTGTCGTCGTTAAAATCGCCGTCTCCCCACTCGATTTCCTCGCCGCTGACGCCCCAGTTGTTGGCCAAGATGAGGGCGTCGGCTTCATCGACCGTGCCGCTGTTGTTGGCGTCGCCGGGGATGGGCGTTCCGGTCGAGATGACGGCCAACTCGCCGGTGGTGTACAGGGCGGAATCGTCCCAGGCGAGCGTGCCGGTCAGCGTGGGCAGGTTAACCGTGCTGAACGTGCCGACCAGCGTTTCCCAGTCGAGAATGTCGAAGATCTGGCCCGCGGCGAAGTCGCTGCTCAGCGCGGTGACGTCGAGCGTGCCGTCGATGGTAAGCACGCCGGCGACGAGCTGGTCGCAGAGTTCGTTAGCCGGATCGAGTTCGATTCCGAGGACGCTGGTGCTCGATTGGGTATAGTCGGTGTAGTCGGACGGCGTGAGATTACCGCTATCGTAGACATCCATTTCGGTGAAGAAGAGGTAGCCGGTGCTGACAA
This sequence comes from Pirellulales bacterium, assembly GCA_016933425.1. Classification (GTDB taxonomy): domain Bacteria; phylum Planctomycetota; class Planctomycetia; order Pirellulales; family Thermoguttaceae; genus UBA11386. The sequence continues at coordinate 8,595 of JAFGAY010000375.1, read as the reverse complement.
GATTCCAACCGTCGATCTGGACTTCCACGTACCGGGCGTCGACGGTGCTGGGCAGGGTGATAGCGAGTTGTTCGCCGGCGTCGAGGTATTCCTCGGTTGTCGTAATGTACTTCTGCTCGAATTGCGTGACATCATCCTTGTCGATGACGCGGACGTAGAAATTCGAGAAATGTTGGTTGAAGCCGTCGTAGCGGGCCGTGATCACGATCTGATCCATGGAGACGTTTGAATCGCCTTCGGTCAGGTCAACCCGCCACCAGGAATCCTCGAAATTTCCCGTATGACAGAAATTCGAGTAGATTCCATCGACGGCGTACGAAGCGGGGAATGTCGCGGGATAATTAGGATCGTAGGGGGTGGACACTTCGGCGGGCTTATTCAAAGCCAGGTTTATAGGGTCGCCGCCGGGGTCGCCGAAGACAAGCGTCGTGACGGCGCCGGGTCCACCGACGTTGAGCGTAGCGCCGTTGTTGACGAGGCTCATGTCGGGAACCGTGGACACATTGAGCGTTCCACCGGTGAGGTTGTACGTGCCCGTGCCCGGTCCATTCATGAGCGTCGTGGTGGTCAGGGTGCCGCCGGTTTGGGTCAATACGCCGGTGGTGGCCTCATTGGCGGCGAGGATTATGTGGCCGAGCAGATTGATTTGGCCGTTGCCGCTGAGATTGATTTGGCTGTTCGAGCCGGCCGTGTTGCCGTAGTACCCCAACCCCATTTCGAGCGAGCCGACATTCAAAATGCCCGTGCCGCTGACATTGAGCTCGCCATTTCCTCCCCAGGTGCCGATCAGACCGTAGTATTGGCCTCCGTTGAACACGCCGCCGCTGATGGTCATGGTTCCACCCGCGCCGGGGTAGCTGCTGCTTGCATGGCCATACCAATTGTCGCCGACGTAGAAGGCATCGGGGCAATTCACGGTGCCGCCCGTCTGGTTGAAGGTTCCGGCGCCTTGTTCACCAACGACAATTTGCCGGCCGGTGATCTCGAGCGTTCCGCCGTCGAGTTGGTATATTCCTTCCCCGGAATCGCCGATGGCCAGGCCGCCGAGCCAGAGTTCGCCGACCCGAACAGTGCCGTCGGTCTGGTGGATGGTGCTGGTGGTGTACGCGGACTGGCCGACATAGATGACGCCGCCGGCGCTGTCGACGGGGATGACTTCCAGCGTGTAGTTGTTCGAGACGGTCAGGGAGCTGTCATACGAGGTGCCCATGTAAAGATTCAACGCGGAGCCATTGGCGTCGAGCACAGGCTCGTAAAGAACTCCCATCATGGAGTCGCAGTTGATCGTGGCGTCCATGGTGTTGTCGGGGACGCCGTTGTCCCAGTTGGCTGAATTGCTCCAGGCGGCGCTGACGCCGCCGGTCCAAGAGGTTTGCGCCGCGGCAGGACCGGCGGCAATCAGAATCGCCAAACCAGCCGCGCAGGCGAGTACCTTCAACACGTAGTTTGAACAAGACATTCGTTTCTCCTTTTTCTCAACAGGGACGGGCATGGAAGAGCAAACACTGTTGACGAGATGCGCGCACCGCGAGACAGCCGCCCCGACGACGCAATGTCGATTCACCCTCTGACGGCATGGCGTCAGTGAGTGAAACGGTGATGCGCGCGTTGAGACGGTGATCTCAAACGTAAAATGTGGGAAACCGCCTGTCGGGCGCTCCAGGGAATCGGAGCCCGAAAGGAAACTACAAAGTAGGGCGCTGTGGCGGTTTAACAGAATGCTCTGGTTTCCCAGAACACGACTCAGTTTAGTCGCCCGGATTCGCGGTGTCAAGCGTTTCTTGTGGTTCCTCGGGAATTTTGACACGGTGAAGAAAACCCAACTCCGCCGGAAAAGATTTCGCTAACGCGGAATCCGTCCTCTATACTTTCATGGAGGCGCGCGTTGCTCGTGCTTGAAAGCAGGCCAGGAGGAATGTGGGTGGAACGCGATTGCCGTCGTCCCGCGAATGGTGGACAATGTGGGCACGTTTGGTGGAGTATGAATTGTGGGTAAACGCCTTCGAATAGCCCTGTTGATCGAGTCCTCTCGCGCTTATGGGCGTGAGTTGGAACGCGGCATCGCCAGTTATGTGCGCGAGCACGGGCCGTGGACCGTTTTTCAACATGAGCGCCGGCTATACGACGCCCTTCCGGCGTGGCTGAAGCGGTGGGAGGGAGACGGCATCATCGCCCGGATCGGCAATGCGAAGATTGCGGAGCAGATTCGCCGGAAAGGATTGCCGACGGTCGATTTGCTCGGTTTGCACAAGGTGCCCGGCGTGCCGGCGATTCTGACCGACCATCGAACGGTGGCCCACGTGGCGGCCGACCACTTGCTGGAGCGTGGGCTTGCGCACTTCGCCTACTGCGGGGCGGCGGGCGTATTTTTCTCGCAGCGGCGGTGCGAATACTTTGCCGAGTACCTGAAAAAACGGGGCCATAAGACGCACGTTTACTCGGGTCCGACGCGCCGGCAGCCGGATGCTTCGTACGTCGAGGTCCAGTCGCTGCCCAGCGCCGAGTCGCTGGCCGCGTGGATCGAGTCGCTGCCGAAGCCCGTGGGGTTGATGGCGTGCAACGACATTCGGGCGCAGCACGTGTTGAGCGTTTGCGGCCAGTACGGTTTCGCGGTGCCCGACGAGGTGGCGGTAATCGGCGTGGACAACGACGACGTTCTTTGCGATTTGTGCGATCCGCCGCTTTCGAGCGTAGCCAAAAATGCTCGAAAAACAGGGTATGAGGCGGCCTCGATGCTCGATCGGATGATCCAAGGCCATCGCCCGCGCCGGATGCGAACGCTGGTCGCTCCCTTGGGCGTGGTCAGCCGCCGGTCGACCGATTTCGTGGCGGTGGGCGACGTCGACCTGGCCGCGGCGGTTCGTTTTATTCGCGAACACGCTTGCGACGGAATCGACATTGACGCCGTGGTCGAATGCGTGCAACTATCGCGAAGCACGTTGAAGCGGCGGTTTGCCGACGTATTGCGGCGTTCGCCGAGCGAGGAAATCCGCCGCGTTCGCATTGCCCGCGTCAAGGAACTTCTGACGACCACGTCCTATCCCCTGTTCAAAATCGCCACTCTTGCCGGATTCAAGCACGTTGAATCGATGTGCAAGCTCTTCAAGAATTCGACAGGCCGCACCCCCGGCCAATACCGCCAAGAGTGGCAGTTGTAGTCGGCGCGGCGGCGTGAGCCATTCGGTTAATAAGAATGAGCCATGTGCTCATTGTCGTCGTCGTTGCATTGGCCCATAGTGAATAAGAGTGCGAAGGGACGATGAGGGGCATTTCGTTCGCGTTTCGAGGCGACGGACAATCATTCGCATTTCGATTCCGGGTGTGCCATCGATCGGTGGGGAAGGGGGGGTGTTATGAACTCGATGCGCGGCAAACACCTTTCGCAAAGAAAAAAAGATCCCAGCCAACATGACAGCCTGGGAAAGGGCGCTGACTGGCGGTAGATAGTCGACGCCCAGGCTGCCATGCTGGTTGAGATCTTGTCGAATTCGCCATCTCCACGACGTGCAGCGGTATTTCTAAATTTACCATTGTCGGGCGGTGGTGTCAATCCACCCGAGTGTGAGGTTGCGGTAGCGGTTTGCGCTGTTCCGCGGTGGAGAGGCAAGCTCCGTCGTGGCCGGAAAATAGCTTCTGACGGCTGAAGTATCGCTAAACCACGTTTTCAGATTTGCCACGGGGCTCGCATCGGCTGATCGAGCATTTGGTCGGCCTCGGGATCGCCGACGAATTGTTCGCGGTCGGGGTTCCACTGGAGCTTGCGGTTCAGCCGCAACGCGATGTTGCCCAGGTGGCAGAGGCTCGCCGTGCGATGGCCGACTTCGACGGGCTCGATCGGGTCGACGCCGGCTCGAACCGCGTCGAGAAAATTGCGAACGTGGTCGGGCCGGTAGTTGCGATATTGATTTTCGGTCCGGGAGGGAATGCTTCGCGGTAAGTGGATTTCGTTCGGGCCGATTTTTGAATCCTTGAGCGATTCGGGGTGGGTGCGAAGATGGTCGCCGGTAATTTCGACCCAGCCTTCGGCGCCCTCGAATCTCGTCGTGCATCCGCGGTTGGCCGTGGCGCAGACCAGCTCGACGCCGTTGGCATAGCGCGCGCGAAACTCGGAACTCAAGGCCGTCGTGAACAGGCTCCCCTTCGGCGGCCACTCGGCGGCGATCGGCTCGAACTCGACGGGTCCGGTCAGCGACGTGCCGTTGCCCCATTGGGCTACGTCGTTGGCATGGGCGCCGAAATTGGTCATCTGGCCGCCCGAGTAATCATAAATAAATCGGAAACGGTACAGACAGCGGTCTTCGTGGTAGGGCGCCTCGGCCGCGGGCCCCAGCCAGGTTGCGTAGTCGAATCCCTCGGGCACCGGCATGGGTTTCCACCCGGGGCCGGGCCCGGCGAAATTGTTGCGCACGAGATACGTGCGGATGGTTTTCAATTGGCCGATGCGGCCGTTGAGCACGAGTTCGCACCCGTGGCGCACCGAAGGGCCGGAGCGATACTGGCTTCCGGTTTGCAGGATTCGATTGTGGCGGCGCACGGCCTCGACCATTTTTTGGCCCTGGCGGACCGTGAGCGAGAGGGGTTTTTGGCAAAAGATGTGCTTGCCGGCCTTGGCCGCGGCGACGACCATGGCGCCGTGCCAGTGGTCGGGCGTCGAGACGACCGCGACGTCGACGTCGTCGCGGTCGAGGATTTTGCGAAAATCGTTGTAGGCGTCGCAGCTTTTGAAACTACCCGACGGTTTTTGCTTGGCGTAATAATCGTCGACGGTTTTTCGAGCCGGCTCGCGGCCGAGGAACTGCTTGGGATCGCGGTAGCCGTGGCTGCCCGTGTTGACGTCGGCAACGGCGACGACCTGGACGTCGCGATTTCGCAGAAAGTCTTTTAAGTCCTGAATGCCTTGGTTCCCGGTGCCGATGCAGCCGACGGCCAGACGATTGCTGGGCGCGGCGGCGCCGAAAACCGAGGCCGGAAGGAAGTAGGGCAGGGCGAGGACCGAGGCGGACTTCAGCAGGTCGCGGCGAGTGGTCCGACGCGGGGTGGGGGAGGGTGGGCTGTCCGACATGGCGGCCTCTTCTGATTCAAGGTGGGGCAGGGGGGAGGCATGGCGACTTGGCCATGTACCTCCAGCATAGCCGAGAGGAGAACACCAGACTAGAGCGCGTTTCGGATAACTGTAGCGGGTGCCATGGCCACGCTTGCGTGGCCATGCCGTACATTCCTCGGTAAAACATGCCCACGGCAAGCGTGGGCATGGCACCCAAGCACCCAAGCTATTGCCAGATGCTTATTTCGTCGATCAAGGGCAAGTCGACCGGCCGGTGGAGTCGGTCGGATTGGTACATAGCCAGGGCCATTTCGAGGGTGGGCCGGACGCTTGTGCAGGGGATGACGACTTCGCGGCCTTCGGCCACCGCGTCGACACAATCGTCGATAACCCGCTGGTGATCGATGCTGGCCAGGGCCGTGGGACTGCCGGCGGCGGTGGCCTGATGGGGGTCGCCGGCTTTGCGAATGGCGTCGTCCTCGGGCCGCTCGTCCTGGAATTTCCAGAGTGAAAAGGCTGCGCCCCGCATCACCGCGGCGCCGCGTTGGCCGTAGATCTCGATCCGCACGTCGCTTCCCGGCCATAGGGCGGTGCTGGCGGCGACCGTGCCGATCGCGCCGCACTCGAATAGGATACGCGCGTCGAGCGTGTCTTCGAGCTTGACGTCGGGGTGGGCAAGGTTAACCATTTGGGCTTCGACCGTCGCGGCCGGGCCGACGAGATATTGCAACAGATCGATGTAGTGGAAAGCGTGCTGGATGGTCACGCCGGCGCCACTTCGCCGGTCGCTTCGCCAGGCGTCGGTGTGATAGTATTCGGTCGAGCGGTACCACTTCATCACGGCGTCGGCGCGGAGCACGCGGCCGAAGCGGCCCTCGTCGAGGGCACGTTTCATTTGTTGGATCGGCTCGCGCAACCGGCTCTGGACGAAAATGCCGAAAAGACGGCCCGCTTGGGCGCAGGCGTCGATCATCCGATCGGTGTCGGCCAGCGACATGGCGGGCGGTTTTTCGCACAGGACGTGTTTGCCCGCGGCGGCAGCGGCCAAAACGGCATCGGCATGTAAATGGTTGGGAGTGACGATATTGACGACTTCGACGCGGGGATCGGCCAACAGATCGTCGAGCCTGGTGTAAACGTTCGCGTCGGGGGCATGGTCGGTGGCCAGTTTTCGGGCCCGGGCCTCGTCGAGATCGCAAATTGCCACGAGTTCGGCCTTTGTTGAGTTGCGGATCGCATCGGCGTGCAACCCCGAGATCATTCCGGCGCCGACAATTCCAAATCCGACCGTCATTTGCTATTCCTTCTTGAAGAATGAAGGCGTGCTCCGCGTCTCCGCGCGATAATTATTCTCGCGCAGAGGCGCAGAGGCGCGGAGAGTTAGGGGTGGAGGATAATTTTTAGGGCGCGTTGGGATTCGATTTCGTCGAAGGCTTTTTGCCAATCGGCCAGGGGGAGGCGATGGGTGATCACCTCGCCGGCCGGGATCTGGCCGGTGGCCACCAGGTGGATCGCGCGGTTCCAACTTGTGTAGCTGGTCGACAGGCAGAAATGGATGTCGGCCACCTTGAAGGCCGCTTGTTCCCAGGGAAAATCAACCTTTCGGCCGCCGGTCAGGCCGATCGCGCAGATACGGCCCTTCTTGCGGATCAATTCGACCGTGCCGGCGATTGCCGGCGGAGCGCCGGAGCACTCGACGACCAGATCGGCGCCGACGCCGTCGGTCAAATCGCGAACGACCTCCGGAACGTCGTCGTGCCCGACGTTCAGAACCGTCTGAAAGCCGAGTTGCCGAGCCCGACCGAGCCGCAACCCCTCGTCGGGTGGCGCGCCGACAACGACGACGTGCCGCGCGCCGGCCGCCCGGGCGGTCATGGCGGCCAGCAATCCGATCGGCCCGGGCCCGAGGACCACGACAAAATCGCCGGCAGTGACGGTTGCCCGTTCGAGAACGTCGTGGACCGCGTTGGCGGTTGGCTCGATGACGGCGGCCGTGTCGAAATCGAGCGAGTCGGGAATGCGGTGGAGTAGCTGCTCGGGCATGACGAGGTATTTGGCCATTGAGCCGTGGATGCCCCAACCGGGGCTCCGTTTCTCGGGGCAAATTTGGACGTTGCCGGTGCGGCAAAGATAACAGTGTCCGCAATGCCGCGTGTGGGGCTCGCCGACGACGCGGTCGCCCAACGCATATCGCCGGCAACCGGGTCCTAGCTCGACGACAACGCCGGCGAATTCGTGGCCCAGGATCACGGGCGGCCAATAGGGGAACGTGTCGTTCTTGACGTGGACGTCCGTGCCGCAGATGCCGCTGGCGCGGACCTCGATGAGGACTTCGCCGGGGCCGGGCCGGGGCTCGGGCATGTCCATCAACGCGAGATGGCCGACGCCTTTTTGGGTTTTAACCAGGGCTTGCATGGGAAGGAGGGGGATTGGGGATTGGGGATTAGGGATTAGGGGGTAGGTTGCACCAGTGGGTGGCGAAATGGGTCAGGGCTTGGGCGGCGTTGGCAATTTCGACAAGGCGGATTTGTTCATTGTTGCTGTGGGCGTGAGCCAGCGTGCCGGGGCCGTAGACCACGGTCGGGATGCCCAACTGGTTGTTGTACCACCATGAGTCGCAAGAGGCGGTCATGGCGTCGACCTCGGCCGGCGCGCCCGCTTCGGCGCAGCATCGCATCAGCTCTTCGACCAGTGGATGGGCCGGATCGAGCACGTGGCTGTCGTGGCGATAGGTGAATTCGAGCCGGACGCGGTGGGCATGACCGGGGACGGCGGCCGACAGGACCTCGCGCATCTCGGCCATGACCTCGCGGCGGGTTTTGTTGGGCAGAAATCCGAGCACCCCTTCGACCACGGCGCGCGACGGCGCGGTGGCCGGCCAGTCGCCCGCCGCGCAGCGGCCGAAGGTAAGCGGCATGGGATTTTCATGTTTGTCGAACAGCGGAATGCCGCGCGAGGCGGCCAGCAGGTCGTCGTGGTACCGGTCGAGCGCGTCCATCGCGCGGCGCGCCAGCGCCAGGGCGCTGATGGTGCCGCCGGCGCGGCCTGAGTGGCCGGGCCTTCCCTCGAAGAGGATGCGAAACCAGACGGCGCCGCGAACGCTTGAAAAAATGCGGCCCGTGGTGGGCTCCATGACGATGCAGGCGTCGGCCGTTTCGCCGGAGCGAATCATGGCGAGCGTGCCGTTGCCGCCGTTTTCCTCCTCGTTGACGACGTGAACGATCAGATCGCCGGCCAGTGGGGCTTCGAGTCGCTCAAGCGCGGCCAAAACAAGCCAGATTGTGGCGATCTGACCCTTCGCGTCGCACGCTCCGCGGCCGTGGACCACGCCGTCGCGCTCGACCGGCTCGAACGGACTTTGCTGGCCTTCGGACGGAGGAACGACGTCGACGTGGGAATTCAACAGCAGCCGCCGTCCGCCGCCGCTGCCGGCCAGACGCAGACGCAGATTGAAACGTCCGTCGTATTGGATTCCGGCGACCGGGCTCGAGTAGTCCTCGTCTCGCAGAATCGCATTGGAAAGGGGCACGCGCGAGACTTCGACGCCGAGG
>JAFGAY010000374.1 GCA_016933425.1 Pirellulales bacterium | reverse complement strand
GCCAACTCGCGTGTCGGCGTCACTTGTTGCCTCGACAATTCACTGCCGAGATCCCAGGCGATGACCGGATCATATTCCGGTCCGATGGTCGGCAATGGGGCCGCGGGATCGTTCGCCGATGCCGCCAACACACTTTCCGGCGGGCGGCAGACAACCATCATTCCCACCCGATCGGCTTCGGCCAAGAGCGACGGGGAAGCCGGCCGCGACAGCCAAATTGCGTTCAGTCCAAGTTCCTTCAGCCGCGTCAACGACTCGCCCTGGTAGGTCACGGCGCGAAGCAGCGTGGGCTGGCCGTCGACTTGCAACTCGAAACCAACCAGCTTGGCCCGACGCTGGCGCGTGGACGCGCCGCCGGACGCGGATTCCGGTCGCGATGGAGAATTTGCGTCGTTTCGCAGGCTGTCGTTAATGGGAGCGACCTGGCCAGAATGGAAATCGCCGCCCGTGGCGTTTGCATTACTTGGTGCTGCAGGGCCGGTCGACGGTCGGGCATCCGGCAGGGACGACAGGGGAACCACGGCCGGCCGGCGAGTCGTCGGCGTCAAGTCGGCAAAGCCCACCAGGTTCAATTCGTCGATCCAGACGTTGGTTGTCCCGGGCCCGCCGTAAAGATTCAACACAATTTGATCCACGTAGGCTTCGCGGCCGTCGACCTGAGGTCCCATTTGCAGCCGCAGCCCACGGATTCGCCGGGCCAGCATTTCGGGTAGATTCTGGATGCGAAGCTGTTGCCACCGGCCGACCTGGCTGTAGCTGGCCCCCTCCAATCGCACGTGGACGGGCGTTTGACTTCGCGGATCTTGGGTTCGCGGGAGCACGACTCGCGCGAAGATCTGGATGCCCGGCCGGTCGGATTTGACCCAAACGGACGCGGAGAGTTCGGGAATCACGCGGGGGCGCCCCACGTCATGGCTCACGTAGGCGCTAGTGCCTCCGTGGCCGACGATCTGGAACCATTCGGATTGGCGGCCGGTATGGGCATCGTTTGCCGTGCGCTGGTGGCGAGCGACCGTGAGTTGCACATCGCCGCCCGACTGACGCCAGCTCGGCGTGGGCCCCTCGAAATCTTCGTACCATGGCTCGGCCTGAACCGTCGCCGGAAGGAACAGGCAGCAGGCGGCGAGCAGGAGGCCGTAGGCCGTGGGCCGTAGGCCGTGGGCCGTGGGCCGTGGGCCGTGGGCCGTGGGCCGTGGGCCGTGGGCCGTGGGGCGTGGGGGGTAAACGATACTTGGAGGATCATCGCCATCATTCATAGCCGCGGGCGGAAGCCCGCGCGGCGATCCCACGAACCGTAGGTCGTGGGCCGACGGCCGACGGCCGACGGCACGCAAGAGGCAACGGGCAAAATTTGGAAGTCGCGTGCCCAAATCCTCAGATCTCCCAATCCCTGGCCTACCATGTCGCGAAAACCCCACGCGCGGCGCGGACCGCCAGCGCGGGCGCAAGGTGAGCTTGTATCAGGATTTGCGAAACGCTTCCAGAGCAAACGTAGCGATTCGACGACATGGCCGAAAACACGAAAAATGGGGCAACTTTCTTAACCTTCGTTCAGCAAAGGACTTGTGTCGCGTGTGTTTTCCAATCGGCCGATTGGCACGCGATCTGCTTCCCCATTCTTTCGTGTCCACGATAGCCATGAGGAGACAACCATGAGCGTTCCAGCCCGATCTGTTAAACGTACTTCCGATGAGCTGCCCAAGGAAATCATCGACCTGGTCAGTGCGATCGGCGAAATGTCCGACGACGTCCGCGGCCGTCTCGAACCCGTGTTGGTAAGAGTCGTCGAAAGCACGAAACGACGTCGGCGCATTCTGCAGCTTGTTCAAGACGCACTCGGCCAACTCCGGCTGGACATGAAGTATTTGATGTTCGACCTCGAGGCCACCCGGCGCGAACGGGACGACTACCGCCGCCAGTTGGAAGAGACGCCGTAAAGCGTGCCGGGCTCGCGCCCATCCCACTTCAGAAAACAAAAACGGTTCCTTTTCAAAAACGTCTCCTTTCTCAAACGTCCCCGGATCCCACCCGCATGGGTGGTAATTCGGGGACGTTTGTGTTGGGGGGGAGGGATTAGGGATTGGGGATTGGGGATTGGGGATTAGGGGGGTTTTTGATATCGGTAGCGGGTACACTTGGGCATCGCAGGGGGCGCCCGCGTTTGGCGAGGATGCCTTTTCCAATCACACGATAGAGAACCTTCGCCCAAACGCGATTCTCTCCCATCGCGTTGCGGGTTTTGCGTTTGTGGAATACGATGGAGAAGGTGGTGGCGTGTTGTTTTGGACCGGAAACCGCGGCGAGGATCCATGGGCACGAATGTGACTTGAAAACCAAGTCGCCCCCCCGATAGGGCCGATTATTGCTATTGCCGCTCCGGTTTAGCTCCCCACATGTGGATTTAGTCGACATTGCGGCGCCGGTCGGATGGCGAGGCGGGATCGGGCCACAGAGAACAGTGAAAGATGCGGCGGGCAAATTGCCCGCGCGAAGACCGGCGTTTGCGCCAGCAATATTCCCCAAAACTGCTGAATCGACATTTGGCGGAATGTCAGGAAAGTGCGTTTTCGATGAGCCGATTGACTGCCGAACAACTGGCCCAACGCGCGTTCGATTTGGGGTTGATTGACGACCGCCAGTTGCAGAGCATCTGGGGTGAAATGGGGAGCCATCACGTCGAGGTCGACGAATTTCTCCAATTGTTGGTTCGGCGTGAAATTCTGACCAACTACCAGGTCGAACGGCTCACCAAGGGGGAAAAAACGGGCTTCTTTTTCGGCGATTACAAGGTTCTCTATCTGGTCGGCGCCGGCTCGTTTGCCCGGGTCTATCGGGCCGTGCATCGCCACACGGGCGAGATTGTCGCTGTCAAGGTTTTGCGCAAGCGTTACAGCGAGAAACCCAGCGACTACAAGCCGTTCGTTCGCGAGGGCCTGCTGGGCAAGGCGCTGCGCCACGAGAACATCGTGCGCATCCACGACGTCTCGTCGAACAAGCAGACGCATTACCTCATCATGGAGTTCGTCGAGGGACGCAACCTGCTGCAATTCATCAAGATCCGAAAGAACGTCGACCCGCCCGAGGCCGTTCGCCTCATGATCGACATTGCCAGCGGACTGCAGCACGCCGCCGAACGTTCGATGACCCATCGCGACTTGAAAATGAGCAACGTTCTGGTCGCCAGCAACGGCACGGCCAAGCTGGTCGATTTCGGTCTGGCGGCGGTGGACGAGTCGCTGTTGGATAACGCCCCGCCCGACACGATCATCACGCGGACCATCGACTACGCCGCCCTGGAGCGCGCCACGGGCGTTCGCCGCGACGATCCGCGAAGCGACATCTATTTCCTGGGGTGCATTTTCTACCACCTGTTGATCGGCAAGCCGCCGCTGCGGGAAACCAAGGATCGGGTCCAACGGCTCTCAAAGCAACGATTTCTCGACGTCGTTCCGGTTCAGCGGGTCGATGCGTCGATTCCCGGCTGCGTCAGCCTCGTCGTCAACAAAGCGATGATGCTCGACCCCGAGCGGCGCTATCAGACGCCCGGCGCGGTCCTTTCCGACCTGCGGATCGCTCAGCGCCGGCTCAATGAAGACGCCAAGGAACCGAACGGCGCGGCCGACTCGGCGGCGGCGTCCAGCGGCATCGGCCTGGACGAAACGCCGACACCCGACGGGGCGGCGCAACACTCGGTAATGGTGGTTGAATCGTCGATCGAGATGCAGGAAGTATTCCGCAAGGGGCTCCGCAAGTCGGGCTATCGCGTGTTGATGACCACCGATCCCCAGCGGGCGTTGATGCGTTTGACCGAGCAGCCGGCCATTGCCGATTGCATTATTATCGACGCGCAGGACATTGGCACGACGGCCGTCGAGGCGTTCAATCGGCTGGCCGAGTCGACGGTCACGGAGTGGTTGCCCGCCGCGCTCCTGTTGGGCGAAGCCCAGCGTAACTGGGGCAAGCACGCTCGAACGGCCGATCATCGCGTCATCGTGAAAATGCCTATCACGATGAAAAAGCTTCGCGAATTGGTGGTCCATCTGATACCGTTGCGAAAAAATTCCCGCCCGACGCGGCGAGCACAGTAACTCTTGGTTACTCTCGGTGGTTATTGATATTTGCTTGGATAATGACCCGCTGGGCCAACGTATCTGGCCCATTTACCGGCCTCCCGTTAGTTGGCCTCGGTTTATTGGCCGTGCAAAAACCAATAAGATAGGCAAGACTCGTGGGGCGCGTTGTTGCGCACATTTCGATATGGAGGGCCAGGCTCCATCGGGATCTTAACGGCGTACCGCAGCCAAAAAATGATTATCGCGTGGCCGGGCGGCCGGCACATTGACGCCCTGGGAGGACCTTCTATAATCTTGGTACCCTTTGCCCGGGGCGAATTGCCAAAATGATTCCTCTATTGCCTGGGAGACATGTGCCATGGCCGAAGTGAAAGAACTTTCGGACGCGACTTTTGAAACCGAAGTCCTCAATTCACCCCGGCCGGTGCTGGTCGACTTCTGGGGTCCGGGTTGCCCCCCCTGCATGGCCATAGCTCCGGTGATTAAGGAATTGGCCGCCGACAATGGCGAACAAGCGTTGGTGGCCAAGATCAACGTCGCCGAAAATTTTTCGACCGCATCGCAGTATTCCATCACGGGGATACCGACGCTGATGGTCTTCAAAAACGGCGAGGTGGTCGCCCGATTCACGGGCACGCAACCGAAAGCACGGCTCCAGGCCGCGTTGGACGAGGCGATGGCCTGATCGGCAGTTTTAGCTGCGATCTGTCTACCCTGCATTTTGATGCGCTTGGCGTGGTACGTTTAGTAGTTTTCCACGGTTAGGCCCGGGATGTTCGCGAAGTGCGCCGGGTTGCGCGTAATCATCAGGGTGTGGCCGGCAGCTAAATTCGTGGCTGCGATTAGCGCGTCCATGTCGCCGGTGATGCAACCGGCACGTTGATGTTCCGCGCGAATCCGCGCGAATAGCCGAGGCGCGTCGCCCAGGAATTCGAGGATTTCGAGTTCGGCCAGGAGCGAGTCGACGCTTGCCTGGTCTCTTTCGCGACAGTCGGACCGTTCGATGCCGACATAGAGTTCGGCCACCGTGAATCGGGTTGTGGCAAGGCTTTCTCCCCGGGCCAGCAATTTATCGAGCTTCGCTAGCGCCGGCCGGTGGAATCGCGACCGTCGATGGAGTAAATCGATGAGAACGCACGTATCGAGCGACGCCATTTGAGCGTGTGGAATTAACGTGTATTGATGTTTGCTTGGGTAAAGACCCGGCCAGTCATCCTATTTAGTTACTGCTGCGGAAAGGGCCGGTCGGCGGGATTGTCGCCTTTCGCACCGCGAAAGTAGCGTGGAATAGTCGCTGCTTTCGCGGAGCGAAAGGCGACAGAAGGTTTTCCGCAACATAAACTATTTACCCCACTTGCCGGTTTCCGGTTGGTCGGCCTCGGATTATTCGCCACGCAAAGGTCAATAGGATTCCCTATTCGACGGGCAGCTTCGCCTGCGGACTTGCTCTTCGATCGCCTCGGCTGCCTTATCGCTAATCG
>JAFGAY010000065.1 GCA_016933425.1 Pirellulales bacterium | reverse complement strand
TGAGGTAGATCAGTAGAAGTAGGTCAGGCTGTGCCTGACGGGAGGGATTAGGGATTGGGGATTAGGGATTGGAAACGGTACGTCGGGTTGTAACCCGGCAATGGAACGACGTTCAGGCTGATTCTTGCCGGGTTACGACCCGGCCTACGGTCATGACCTCGCTCGACGCCAAAAAACTCGCTTTTTTGCTGCTGTTCGCACTCGTGCTGCGGCTGGCGGCCGGCGTCTGGTGGCAATCGCGGGTCGGGCCTGGGTTCGGCTTCGCCGACAGCGAGAGTTACTGGGCCTTGGGACGCGCCGTTGCGTCGGGCGAGCCGTATCGGTTCGGCGCGGCCGATTCTCGCGTGTTTCGCGCGCCCGGCTATCCGGTTCTTCTGGCTCCGATATTTCTTCTCGGCGGCGCCGAACCGCCGATTTTCTGGGCGCGGGCTCTGGGCGCCTTCTTAGGCACGCTTTCGGTGGCCGGTGTTTGGTGGTTGGCCAGGCGGCTGTTCGGCTCTTTGGCCGGTTGGATCGCCGGCGTCATGGCGGCCGTTTATCCGGGCGCGATCGCCACAAGCGTGTTCGTCTTGAGCGAAGCTCCCTTCTGTCCCCTGATGCTGGCCAACCTGGCGTTGTGGATTCTCGCATGGCAAGCCGGCACGTTGCGCCGCGCCTGTTGGCTGGCCGCGGCCGCGGGAACCACGGCCGGCGCGGCAACGCTGGTCCGGCCAAGCTGGCTGCTTTTTTTACCCTTTGCCCTCGCGGCCGGGCTGATTTTCGGCGGACCAGCGGGCCCGACAATCGCGCCGGCCGACACGCGGCCAATGGCGTCCCGCCGGCGGCACCTGCTGTTGGGGACGGTCATGACGCTGGGCATGGTCCTCGTGATGTGCCCTTGGTGGATCCGCAATGCCCGGGCCGTCGGCCGATTCGTGCCGACCACGCTCGAAGTCGGCGCCAGCCTCTATGACGGGTTGAATCCCGGCGCCACCGGCGGGAGCCGCATGGCGTTTGTCGACCGGTTCATCGACCAGGAGCGCTGCCATCCGAGCCATTCCGACGAACCACTCGAAATCCGGCTCGACCGACGGATGCGCGACGAGGCCCTGACCTGGGCCCGCGCCCACCCAGGCCAGGCGGCACGGTTGGCCGGCGTGAAATTCTTGAGAATGTGGAACATTTGGGCAAACGAGGCAGGCTTGTCATCCTGGCCGTTTCGTCTGGTGGTCATGCTGACCTACGTGCCCGTGCTCATCCTCGGTATACTGGGCGCGGTCGGAACCCTACGGCGAGGTTTGCCGTATTGGTTGTGTTGGCTGCCGGCCGTTTATTTCACGCTGTTGCACGTCGTGTTCGTCAGCTCGATTCGGTATCGACAACCGGCCATGCTGGGATTGATTGTCCTGGCGGCCGGGCTGATCGCTGCGCGCCGCCGCGAGGAAGCGTCCACGGAAGGGTGTTCGCGTTGGTCAAGGATCTGATCAACTTCTTCTGGTTCCTATTCAAATGGGGGATCGTTCCCGGAACGATCGTCGCCCTGGGCGCCGTATTGTACCTTGGTCCGCGGGTCGACCAGGAAATCCGCCGCCAGGTCGAAGCGCGGATCGCGTCGCACTATCCCGGCTTGAAAGTGACCGTCCGCTCGGCTTTTCGCGTCGAGGGCAAGGGAATCGAGATCCGCGACCTGTCGATTTATGATCCCCGGCCAACCGGCGATCAAGAAGCCCTGCTCCACGTCGAACAGATTATCATCGACTGTAAAACGGACCTGATCGACCTGGTCGACGACGGTGTTTGCGCGAGCCATGTGACGATCCGGCGACCGACGTTGCGTCTGACGCGGTTGGCCGACGGCGCCTGGCAGGGCCGGCAGCTCTGGCCGCCTCCCAAATTCAGCGACCTTCCGCCCAACGCAACCATCGAGCAAGGCGCCGTCGAAGTCGTCGATCTATCGAAAAGCCCGCCGAGCACGATGACGTTCCGCGACGTCAATCTCTCGGCCGAAAATCAACCGCGCGCAGACGGGGCCCCGCCCGGTCCGCCGATCCGTGTGATACGGGGAACGTTGATCGGCGATGGTCTTGGGCGGGTCGACATCGAGGCGCAATGCGACACGGAACAGCTTGACTGGCGTTTGGCCGGCGCGGCCCACGATCTGGAAATCTCGCCCGAACTGCGAGGCGCCCTGCCGCGACCGTTGGCCGAGTCGTTGGCCGCCCTGGCCGGTTTTCGCGGCCGCGCCCGGCTGCAGTTTCAGGCGCAAAGCGACCCAGCGGCGGCCCGTGGGTGTCGTTTCGCGGCGACCGGCCAGGTCACGCAGGGCCGGCTCGACGACGCCCGGCTTCCCTATCCGTGGACGAATATCCGCGCGACGGTCCACGTCAATAACGAGGGCTTGGCGGTCGAGGACCTTCATGCGGCCGGCGGCCGATCCACGCTTTGGATTTCGCGCGGCTGGGTTGGCTTTGCCTCGCCGGCGCCCTGGTTCGTCCAGGCGAATCTGACCCAGTTCACCTTGGACCAAAGGCTCCGCGATTTGCTCGGCGAAACGATGCGGGCGACGTGGGACAAATTCCGCCCGGCCGGCGAAATCGACCTCGCCGCCGAGCTGCATGCGACCGGCGATCTGCTCGACTGGACCCGCAGTAAACTATCCGTCGATTGTCGTGACGTGGCGTTTGTTTACCACAAATTCCCCTATCCGATGGAACACGCCCGCGGCCGGCAAGCGCTGGTGCTCGAAAACAATGAACTGGCGATCAACCTCGTGGCCCACGGCGGCGATCGGCCCGTGTCGCTGTCGGGCCGGATCCGACAACCGGCCACGGCTCCCCACGGCTGGTTCGAGGCCTCGGGCCGCGACATGCCTTTTGGGCCGCGCAACCAGCGGTTGCTGGCTGCCTTGAACGAACCGACGCGCCGCGTGTTCGAGTCGCTCGCGCCCAGCGGACTGTGCGATTTCTGGATCCGGGTTGGGCGCGACGATCCGGGCCATGAATTTTCGCGCGAGATCGTGCTCGACGTGAAGGACGGCGCGATCTGCTTCAAACACTTCCCTTATCCGTTGGAAAAAATCCACGGCCGCATCGAACGGCTGAACGACGGAGCGTGGCTGTTGGGTGGGCGGACGGGCCGACGGGCCGACGGAACCTGGATCCTGGGCGATCTGATCGGCGCGAACGACGCCGCCGAGGTCCGCGGTAACGGCCGTCTGACCGACGGGCCCGAGGGCAAGCGGCTTGTCCTCGCGCTGGCCGGCAAGAACGTCCTGCTCGACGAGGACCTGCACAGCGCGCTGAAACCGTCGATGCGCCAAGCGTGGGACAACGTCGATCCCCAGGGAACCATCGACCTGGAAACCAACCTTCAATGGTCGGTCGATTCCAAGAAGCTCGACCTGGTCGTCGTGGCGCGGCCCCAGCCGGGCACGGCGTCGATCAAGCCGAGGATGTTTCCCTACCACATGGAACAGCTCGCCGGAACGCTGGTCTACCGCGACGGGCACGTCACGCTCGACGGATTCCGCGCAACGCACGGTCGAACGACCATCTCGGGCCGAGGTCATTGGAACTTTCTGCCCGACGGGAGCTGGAACTTCCACATGGAAGACCTTTCGGTCGACCGGCTGGAGCTCGATCACCGCGACCTGGTCCAGGCCATGCCGGCGCGGCTCCGCGAAGGACTAGCCCAATTGAATCCCCGAGGAAATCTTTATCTGCACAAAAGCACGTTCGACGCCCATCATTCGCCGGCCGACGGACAACCGCTTCGCACGGCTTGGGACCTCCGGCTCGGCTTGCAGCCGGGACGCATCGAGTGCGGCATTTGCCTGGAGAATCTTCGCGGCGAACTGAGCCTCCGCGGCGAATGCAACGGCCCGTCGTTCTATTCCCGGGGCGAAATCGATCTCGAATCCATGACGTTTCGGAACCTCCAATTCACCGAGGTTCGCGGCCCTCTCTGGGTCGACGACGGCCGCATGCTGCTGGGGTCCTGGGTCGGCAAACGCCGGCAGAACGCCGACGGTTCGCCCATTGAGCCGCCGCGCGCCATCACGGCAAAACTCTTCGGCGGCGAGGTTAAGACCGACGCCTGGGTCGCGCCGCGGCGCACGCCCTGCTACGCCCTGACGGCCGAAGTGCTCGGCGCCGATCTGGCCCAGTTCGCCACCGAAACGCTCGCCGGCCGCCAGGACCTCAAAGGCCGCGTCGGTCTACGACTTAACCTGGAAGGACGCAACCGCTCGATCAACGGGCTGCGCGGCGGCGGCCAGATGTGGCTCCGCGACGGCGACGTCTACAAACTGCCCGTCATGATCGCCGTCCTCAAAATCCTCAGCATGCGTGAACCCGACGCCACCGCCTTCAGCGACGCCGACCTCGAATTCCAAATCGCCGGCGACCACATCTACCTCAGCCCCATCGAATTCAACGGCGACGCAATCAGCCTGGTCGGCCAGGGCCAGATGGATTTCAACTGGAACGTCGACCTGGCCTTGTCGGCCCGGCTGGGCCGCAACAAGTGGCAACTGCCGATCATCACGCCGCTGATGGGCGAAGCCAGCCGCCAGACGATGACCATCAACGTTCGCGGACCGCTGCAAAAACCCGACGCCAGCCGCGACGTACTACCGGGCGTCAAGGAAGCGCTCCGCGAACTGGAGGCCAACCTGAAGGCCTCGCCCTCCAGCGAGGCAGCCCCTTGGACCGCGACGGGCCGCGCGTATTGAGCCTATCCTAGTTCTACTGTCCAAGATCAGAAATCAACCGGATCCATTGGCAATACGGCTGTTACGCGGTTCTAATCCACCACAAGGTCACGAAGCACACGAAGAAGCCCATAGCACCAGAAGCGAAGAGACACGGTGTCCAGGGCAAATCTGCTTTTTGCTTCGTGATC
>JAFGAY010000373.1 GCA_016933425.1 Pirellulales bacterium | reverse complement strand
CGTTTCACAAACGGCGAAGGGAAAGGGTATGTCATGCGCGCAAGGAAACACGCCTCAAGCGGGCCGACGCACGGTCGGACGGCAAATCTTGTGGGCGATTTCTCTCACAAAAAAACTCACGGATTAGACACACCATGGCACGTTTACATTCATTGTCAACGACGCACCACGCGCCCAGCTTTCTCCATGCCCCGCGCGGCCAACAAAGCCGCCGCCTCGCGCGTGCCGTTTGCCTGGGGGCGTCCGTGCTGTGTGTGTTTCTCGCGGTGGGCGACGCCTTCGCGCAATATTATCTAAACGTCCAGCCGGTCGATTGGACGAAATACTCGGGCCTAACGGGAGTCCAGCTTGGCGATACGCTCGGTCAGAACATCAATACGATTCTTCAAAATGAATCGCGTTATCTTTACAATTGGGTGGATGCAAACTACGAGCACAACACATTCAAATACTTTAACGAGATCGAGGGCTATTACGGCGGTAGTTTGGATGGGAGCGGCGTCCGCCCCTTGGCCCATTTCGCCTGGGGAAACGCCGTTATGCTCCGAACGGGCACGTATGATCCGGTCGTTTCCGGATTGCCGGCAAGCGACGCGCTGAGGCGAACCGAATGGGCCCTTCGAGGCGTGGCCATGACTCATGCGTCCAATCGGCCCGACGGATCCGGTTGGGGACAGGGAACGGGCTACGGGGAATGGCAAGGCGCCTATTGGGCGTCGCGAGGCGGTCAAGCCGCCTGGATGCTGTGGGACTCGCTCAGCGTCGAAACCAAAACAGCAGTTGCCAACATGATCAAATGGGAAGCCGACGCCTTCATCGACTTCACCGTCCCTTACTGGCGCAATCCCGACGGGTCCACGAACACTCCTGGCAACACCAGGGCGGAAGAGAACGCCTGGGACAGCCGCATCTTGACCATGGCCCAGGCCATGATGCCCAACGATCCCAACATCGATCTTTGGCGGCTGAAGTCCTCGGAACTCATGGTCGCTTCGTACAGCCGCGAAAGCGACATTTACAACACGACCCTCGTCGACGGCATACCGGTCAATGAGTGGATCAACGGCTACAATACGTTCGACGACGGCGTGTTGGTCAACCACGGGATTGTGCATCCCGGCTACATGGCTGTCCATACCCTGACTTACGACACGCTGGTTGACGCCTCGCTCGCCGGCCAATACATCCCCGAAAGCGCGTTCTTCAACAATCAAGTGAACTGGGACTCGATGACCCAGTTGAATTTCGTCGCCGGCACCGATCCTTACGCAACGGGCCATCCCCTCCTGCCGCCTGGCGGAACCGTTTTTCATAAGAATCCCGACGGATCGCTGGATCCGGCGCCGTATTTTCCCAATGGCGACGATTGGTCGGCCGATCCCACGACGGACGTGAATTACGTGCTGCACCTCATGTATGGCGAACTGCGCGGTTTGGACGCGGGCGAAGAGGTCGACTCCATGGATTGGATCAACTGTGAAATCGACGCCCTGCGCGATTTGCAACTTCGTTCCGGCCATGATGGCAATATCTATCAGGACGGCGATTGGGCTTCGGACCGCGACGGCAACGAAATCGACACCTATCGCGAAATCTCCGAGGCCTGGATGATCTATTGGCTCAACCAACACAACCAAGTCTCGCCGACCGCCGACCATTGGGGCGCGCTGCCGACGCTCTTGCCCGGCGACACGAACTACGACTTTGAAGTCGATGCGGCCGACGCGACCGTGTTGGCCGACTTTTGGGGTCGGACGGGCCTGGGCGGCGGATTCACCGTCGGCGACTTCAACAGCGACGGAACGGTCAACGCACTCGATGCGTCGATCCTCGCGGCCAACTGGGGGTCCCACGTCGAAGAGAGCAGCGCAAAGGTTCCTGAACCGAGTTCGGCCGTATTGCTGGCAGTCCTCGCCCTGATCGCATTGCTGCCACGACAGGCCCGGTAAGTGCCGAAGGACAAAAAGGGGTCAGAACTATTATTGAAAATAGTTCTGACCCCTTTGTGCTCTTGACCCCTTTGTGCTCTCGACGTTTGTTTAAGCATGGCGTGCTTACGCCGCGCGGGCGCGGCGGCTAACCGGGGGCAACGAACGCGATTTGGAGGGACGCGCTCCGTTGCGTCCGTGAAATTCGGCTTGTCCCGGCCACGACGGAGTGTGGCCCTCCAACGCCGGGGTGTCACTACTTCTGCGAAGGTCAATAATAGGAGGGCCGTATCCGCTTCCCATCAGAATAGCCGATCCACTGCCGCCTGACAAATTGGCGGTGGTTGTCCCGGGGCCCCGCGTCTGTTAAGCTGGAGTGTTTGGGAATTCCTCATTGGGCCCGGCTGTGCAACCCATGACCGAACCTTGTTCGCAGCCCGCGATGGACTCTCTCGACCGCATTCGGATTCGCGGCGCGCGGACGCACAATCTTCGCAACGTCGACGTCGACATCCCGCGCGATCGGTTTGTGGTCATCACCGGTCCGAGCGGTTCGGGCAAAAGTTCGCTGGCCTACGACACGCTTTATGCCGAAGGCCAGCGTCAATACATCGAAAGTCTTTCGGTTCACGCCCGGCAGTTTCTCGACCAGATGGAGCGGCCCGAGGTCGACACGATTGACGGGCTGCAACCGACGATATCGATCGATCAGCGGGCCGGCATTCAGAATCCGCGCAGCACGGTGGCCACGGTCACCGAGATGTATGATTATCTCCGGCTGTTGTTCGCGCGGCTGGGCGAGCCTGCCTGCCACGCCTGCGGCGCGCCGATCCGCCAGCAGAGCCCGTCGCAAATTCTCGACGATCTCATGGCCCTGGCGCCGGGCACTCGCGTCATGCTGCTGGCGCCCGTGGTTCGCGGCCGGAAGGGACTCCATAACGACGTTTTCGAGGCGATCCGTAAAGCCGGGTTCGTCCGTGCGCGGGTCGACGGCCAATTGGTCGACGCCCACGATCCGCCCGAGCTGTCCCGGCAACGTGCCCACACGATCGAGGCCGTGATCGACCGCGTGGTGATTCGTCCGGGAATCGAGAGTCGGCTGTCCGAGTCGATCGACGCGGCGGTGCGTCACGGCGAGGGAGCCGTGCTGGCGGTCCACGAGGAATCGACCGCCGTCCGGCAAGCCGCGCCGAAAAACCGGGGCCGCGCGACGGCGACCGACACGTCGGCCTGGCGCGAAACCTTGTTCAGCACCCTATACGCCTGCCCCTACTGCAAAATAAGCTACGAGGAAATCGAGCCGCGCACGTTCAGCTTCAACAGTCCTTATGGCGCGTGCCCGGCGTGCGACGGGCTCGGGTCGCGCGTTGGGTTCGACCCGGAGTTGGTACTACCCGATTCCAAGCGTTCGCTTGCCTCGGGCGCGATTGCGCCGTGGCGCGACGCGCCGCCGGCCGCCAACGAGAAACGCAAAAGGGCGCTGGCAGCGTTTCTCACCGCGGGCGGATTCCGTTGGAACACGCCGCTGGCCCAAGTTTCGCCCGAGGCGCGCCGCCGGCTGCTTGAAGGCGACGGCCAGAAGTTTCTCGGCGTGCTCATTATGTTAGAGAAGGAATTCGCCACCACCACGAGCGAGGCCAATCTGGCGCGGCTGGCCACGTTCCGCAGCCGCGTGGTCTGTTCCGAGTGCGGCGGGGCCCGGCTGCGGCCCGAGGCTCGCAGCATCCGCGTTGGCGGCAAGGCCATCCACGAGATCACGGCCAAGACCGTCGTTCAGGCCGCGGTGTTTTTCGACGACTTGCATTTCGGCGAGGACGACGCGTCGGTGGCCGATCCGCTGTTGCGCGAGATCCGGTCGCGGCTGGCTTTTCTCGACAAGGTTGGGCTCGGATACCTGACGCTCGATCGCGCGGCCGAAACGCTCAGCGGCGGCGAATTGCAGCGGGTGCGGCTGGCCACCGGGCTGGGTTCGGGGCTGGTCGGTGTTTGCTATGTGTTGGACGAACCGTCGATCGGGCTTCATCCGCGCGACAACCAGCGCCTGGTCGACGCCCTGCGCGATCTCGAACAACAGGGCAATACGGTCATTGTCGTCGAACACGACGAGGCCATCATGCGTCAGGCCGACTGGCTCATCGACCTGGGCCCCGGCGCCGGCCGGCACGGCGGCCAGGTCGTCGCCCAGGGAACGCCCGGCTTCGTTCAGGCCTACCACGAGTCGCCCACCGGACGATACTTGAGCGGTCTTGAAAAGATCGACGTTCCCCAGCGCCGCCGCCGCACGGCTAAAAACCGCTCTCTCACGCTGGCCGGCGTCTCGACCAACAACCTGAAAAACGTTACCGTCCAGTTTCCGCTGGGCGCCCTGGTCTGCGTGACCGGCGTGAGCGGGTCGGGCAAGAGTTCGCTGGTCGACGAAACGCTCAGCCGGGCGTTGGTTGCGCGGCTCGGCGGCTCGGCCCCCAAACCGGGCCCGTTCGATAGTCTTCGAGGCGTCAATCTGGTCGACAAGGTCATCCAGATCGACCAGTCGCCCATCGGGCGCACGCCGCGCAGCAACCCGGCCACGTACACGGGCGTGTTCGACGAAATTCGCAAGGTTTTCGCCAATACCCGCGCCGCCCGCCAGCTCGGCTACAAGACGGGCCGTTTTAGTTTCAACGTTAAAACGGGCCGATGTCCCGAATGCCAGGGGCAGGGACAAATCAAGATCGAGATGAATTTCCTGCCCGACTTATACGTCACCTGCCCGAGGTGCAACGGCCGGCGTTTCAACGAGCAAACCCTCCGGGTCCTCTACCGCGACAAATCGATCGCCGACGTGCTCGATCTGCGCGTGGACGACGCGGCCGCGTTCTTTGACAGCTTTCCCGCCATCAGCCGAATGCTCGAAAGCCTCCGCGAGGTTGGGCTGGGCTACCTGACCCTCGGCCAGGCCTCGACGACGCTCTCCGGAGGCGAGGCCCAACGCATCAAACTGGCCACCGAACTGGGAAGGGTCGGCTCGGGCAAAACCGTTTACATTCTCGACGAACCGACCACCGGCTTGCACTTCGACGACATCAAAAAACTTCTCGCCGTGTTGGCGCGGCTGGTCGACGGGGGCAATACGGTCATCGTCATCGAGCACAACCTCGACGTGATCAAAACGGCCGACTGGATCATTGACCTGGGGCCCGAAGGAGGCGAAGCCGGCGGCCATGTCATCGCCAGCGGCACTCCCGAACAAATCGCCTCGCTCGACGACAACCATACCGGCCGCTATCTACGCGACGTCCTGTCGCGATAAGAACCTTTCCGGGAAAGGTCTTGCCGGTTTTCCGAACTTGTTTGGAGAAGCGCGAAAAGCGTTGGTCAACGGGCACACAGTTGGGGGCTATTTGGCCAGGTAGTCGTCAAACCGTGTTCCGCCGGGGCAAGCCCGGTGGGGCTTATGGTTGCGAAAACAAATCTCAAACGCATTTTCAATCTCGATGATGCAAAAAAGCCTCATGCACTTTACCCATTCCTTGGGGGTCATTCGTTGGCGTCATGTCGCGCCGGGGAATGCTACGCTTGCGTAGCAAACGCGGCGTGCGGCGTCGGGGAGGCTGTCTCGACGCCCGCGCGGCGGCCGGATCGGTAACCGGCGCGTTACCCATTTCTTCACCCATTCCAGGGAGTCAACGCAATGAAGAAGTATGCAAGTTTATCGTTGGTCGTCGCGGCCGTCTTTTGGTTGAGTGCCGACAATGTTTGTGCGCGAGGTCCGCACGGCAGTCCCGCGCGAGGCGGTTCCCATGTGGGCGGTCCCGCCGGTCCGCATCGCGCCGGCCCCGCGACATTGCCCCACGCCGGCAATCCGGCCGCGCGGCTCAATCCCGTCCAGGGCCACCCGAATCGGAATTTCGCGCCCGGCGCTGGCAACCAGACTGCGCGGCAAACCCAAATCAACCGCCAGTGGCAGCAACACGTCGGCCATGTTCGCAACAATACGCGGGGCCGCTACAACCACCTGTTCACGCCGGCCTGGTATGCCCATCATCCGAACGCCTGGCGCTACCGTCACCCGCACGCCGACGTGTGGGCCGCCGTGGCCACCTGGCCCGTGCTGGCCAATTGGGTGGGCGTTACGGGGGGCTATCCCTACGACTACGGCACCGTCTATCAGGACAGCACCTATTACGTGACCGACGACAGCGCGGCGAGTGGGGAAGCTGCCGAAGAGGTCGCCATCGAGCCGGCCACGGAGAACGCGGCCGCTCTGGCCGCCCAAGGCGCCACCGACCAAGCGACCGCCGAGTCGAACGCGACCGACTGGCTGCCGCTGGGCGTGTTCGCCGTCACGACGCCCGACTCGGCCGCGACGCCCAAGCGGCTGTTTCAGTTTTCGATCAACCGCAACGGCCAGATTGGAGGAACGTACTATGACGCAGTATCCGGCCAGGAAGCGCCCGTCCAAGGCGCGGTGAATAAGACGACCCAACGGGCGGCGTGGACCGTGGGCACGAACCGGGAAATCGTCTTGGAAACCAACCTGGGCAGCTTCACCGAGGATCATGCGAAAATCCTCGTTCACCCGGCCAAGGGCCCAACGGAAGAGTGGATGATGGTGCGGCTTGAGGGTCCCAATACGACCCCGACGCACACCCAGCCGGCGACGGAGACGACTCCGACCCATACCACACCGGCCACGACCCCGAACCCGGCAACGTCGAACACGACGGACTGATCGACAATGGATCAGCAATGGTTTTTCGCCCCGCCGGCCGTCGGTCGGCGGGGCGATTGTTTTTCTTGTTGCGTGCCGTGCCTTGCGGAGCCGCGGTTCATTTTGGACCGCGTTTTCAGGCGGCAGCGCGTCGCGCGGCCGGGGCGCGGCACAATCTGGTTTGGTTGAGTTTGCGCGTGCCGCTGGCGGCCCAGGCCTCGGCTTCGAGAGTGAGCTGGTTGAGCAGATATTCGACCTTCCGGCGGTAATGTTCGATGCCCTCTCGATCAAGGTTCGCCGGAACGTGGATTTCGCCACTGGGAATGACCCGGGCACGAGAAAACGGCCGTGGCAGGGCGAACTGGTCCCACGCTCGGTGAAATCGCCAGGGGCGGTCGTAGCCAAAACCCATGACCACCAATGGCACGTCGAGCCGCGAGGCCAGATAGATCGGACCGGGCGCGAGCCGGCGACGCGGCCCGCGCGGACCGTCGGGCGTGATGGTCAAGTGCATGTGACGGCTCGCGCGGAACATCTCTCGCAGCGCCGAGACGCCCCCGCGGTTGGTCGAGCCGCGCACAAAGGCAAAGCCCATCAACCGCGCCGCGTAAGAAAGCACCTCGGCGTCCTGGTGGCGGCTCAGCAGCATGGCGATGTTGCAATGCTGGCGGAGGTAGAGTGGGCAGAGGATGTATTCGTGCCAAAAAAGATAAATCTTGCGGCCCTGGCACTCGGGAAAGACGGGGTCGACCGCCCGATCGTAGTAGGCGATCTTGTAGTCCAACGTGCTCATCCAGCGACGAACGGCCGTCGTGGTGAGTAATCCGCTGAGCTTGAAAAACAAGGGGCTTCGGATTTTCACGGCGAAGAGGCAGTAGGTCAGGCCGTGCCTGACAACTTCATCACGGGTTTTGATTCTGGGTTCATGTCAGGCACAGCCTGACCTACGTGGTACTGATGAACTGAGGGGCCGGTTTAACGTGGCTGCCATTGGCCGGAGAAAACCTCTTCGGCCGGGCCGGTCAGGAAAACATGGTTGTTTGCCTCGGACCATTCGAGTTCAAGGTCGCCGCCGGGCAGGTGGGCGAGGATTTTGCGCCCGGTCCGTCCGGTGAGCACGCCGGCGACGCACACGGCGCACGCCCCCGTGCCGCAGGCGAGCGTTTCGCCCGAGCCGCGCTCCCAGACCCGCACGTTGACCTCAGTCGGCGAGACGACCTCGACGAACTCGGCGTTGACGCGATTGGGAAAATGGGGGTCGGTTTCGATTTTCGGTCCGAGTCCCAAGACCCAGTCGTCGGTCGGCCGGTCGACGTAGGTCACGCAATGTGGATTGCCCATCGAAACGCAGGTTGCCGGAAACGTTTGGCTGCCGACGATCAATTTGGCGTCGACCACGGGATCGCCGGCGAGCGTGGTGGGAATTCGCGCGGCTTCGAGGATCGGTTCGCCCATATCGACCCGCGCGCGGCGGACCCGGCCGTCGACCACGTCGAGATCGAGCGTGAGCACGCCCGCCCGGGTTTCGATGCGCAGAGTCTCTTTCCGGGCCAGCCCATGGTCGTGGACGTACTTAGCGACGCAGCGGATTCCGTTGCCGCACATTTCGGCCTCGGACCCGTCGGCGTTGAACATTTGCATTCGGGCGTCGGCCACTTGCGACGGGCGAATCAGGATCAGCCCGTCGGCGCCGACGCCGAAATGGCGATCGGAGACCGCGCGGGCCAGTTCGGCCAGTTGGTCCTCGGCCAGGGTCTGGTCGAAGCAGTTGACGTAGACGTAGTCGTTGCCCGCCCCGTGCATTTTTGTAAACCGCATGATGCCGACTCCGCTGGCGATTACCGTTCCAAAAGGGCGTTGAGTTTTTTCAGCGAGGTATAACCGCTGAGGATGCAAAACAGGGCAAATACGTGAAATCCGATGCTGAGCCAGTCTTGGAATGGAAGAAATAGCAGGCCGTCCAGGGCATATATGATCATGCCCAGCACAAACGCCCAGCCGCACCGTTTGTTCGCGAAACGGCCGATCAGAACAAAGACCAGCGCGACGACCACGTCGGCGGCCAATCCGATTCCCTTGATGACATGGGCTGCCCTTCCGCCGATCTCCTGGGCGAAGGCGCCTGCGATGCCGTCGAGGATTTGCGTTGTGCCGAGTCCGATGACAAAGCTCACATTTCCCCGCGCCAGCAGGATCAACGAGTTGACCAGCGACAAACCGGCGATCCAATAGAACCAGTTGGCTCCCGCGGTGACCGATCCGCTGAGCTTGGCAATCTCTTGGGAATAGGGTTCGACCTCGTGGGAATCCGTTTCGACGGGTTGGTCCGGGATGAATTCGTTTTCCATCAGATTCCTCCCCCCAGGTTCAAAGTGGTTCGGAGATGCTCGAACTCTCGATACTATACCCAACCACGCGGCCGTTGAATAGTCGGTTTTGTCCGGTCTGTTGGCCGGAAATAGGAAGCTGGGATGGTTGCCAAACCCCATTCCAGTCAGACAGTCACGCGACAGGTTCCCTCCCTCACGGTCGGGGCTCGGTTTGGGATGTAACTCATGAACTGGAAGCGGCGCTAGTCGGCGGTCCATCGGACGGCTTGGCCGCTTTGCAGTTCGCGGCCGTCGTTGGTCGACAGGATCATTGCCGAGGACGCGAACCGGCCGGCGGTCGGCTTGCCCAGCGCTTCGCGGAGCATCGTCTCGAGCCGCGCGGCGTCGAACTCCGGCGTGTGGGCCGTGAGCAGGAAGAAACAACGCCGGTCGGCGGTCAACTCGGCGCACGCGGCCAAAAGCGGGCCGAGGTGTTTCGATAGCCGCCAGACCTCGCCGCGGGGACCATGGCCGTAGCTGGGCGGATCGAGCACCACGGCATCGTAACGATTCCCCCGGCGGAGTTCGCGGCGGACAAATTTCCAGGCGTCCTCGGCGATCCACCGGATTGGCGCGCCGGCCAGGCCTGACAGTTCCGCGTTGCGGCGCGCCCAGGCAAGCGTGTTGCGCGCGGCGTCGACGTGAACCACTTCGGCCGCGCCGGCCGCGGCCAACGTGCTCGCGCCGGTGTAGGCGAACAGGTTGAGCACCGAAACGGGCCGGCCCGCCCGAGCAATGCTCCGCGCGATCCAATCCCAGTTGGCCGCCTGCTCGGGAAAAATGCCCATGTGGCCAAACGGGCTTAGTTTCAATTCGACGGTAAACGCGCCCGGCCGGATCGTCCACCGCTGGGGCATGTCGCCGAAGCATTGCCACCGGCCCGACTCGGCCGAGGTTCGCTCGAATCG
>JAFGAY010000372.1 GCA_016933425.1 Pirellulales bacterium | reverse complement strand
CTTCCCTCACCAAACGCATCGAGGAAGGAAAACTCCTTCCGCTGCAATTCTAAGCGAACATGCAGAAACTTCCGTAGGTCAGGCTGTGCCTGACAATAAGCTTCCGTAGGTCAGGCTGTGCCTGACAATAAGCTTCCCTCACCAAACGCATCGAGGAAGGAAAACTCCTTCCGCTGCAATTCTAAACGAACATGCAGAAACTTCCGTAGGTCAGGCTGTGCCTGACAATAAGCATGTCAGGCACAGCCTGACCTACGGCTACGGCCGGGTGGCACGCCCTGAGGCACAAAGGGCGTGGATGAATGAAGATCTACGATTCCCCGTCACGCGGGAAAGCACGTCGAACGGCGGCCGTGAAGGCCTCAAGGGTTGTTGCCCGGGCAACTTCGGCGCGAAACCGCCGAACGCCGCGAAGCCCCGCGCCGTAACAGCACGCCTGGGCGCGCATGAGGATCACGCCCCGTTGCGGTCCAAAACGCTCGACGACCAACGCGGCGTGCTTCAGCAATAAGTCGCCCTGCTCGGCGACGCTGGGATCCGGCGAAACCGGATCGCCGGCCAACGCCGCACGGACCTGGGCGAAAAGCCAGGGTCGCCCCAACGCGGCACGACCAATCATCAGGCCGTCTACGCCATACCGGGCAAACATGCGGGCCGCCTGTTCGGCGGTCGCCACGTCGCCGTTGCCGATCAGGGGAATCCGGCTCAAACGCGGCTTGATCCTCGCGATCGCGTCCCAATCGGCCGCGCCGCCGAATCGCTGCCGCGCGGTCCGCCCGTGCACGGTCAGGGCCGCACCGCCGGCTCCCTCGACCGCCTGGGCCACGTCGACCGCCGTGATTCGATCGTCGCTCGGGCCAAGCCTGATTTTGGCCGTGACCGGCGCCCCGCCGCACGCCTCGACAACGCGCGCGACAATCCGACCCAGCCGATCCGGGTCGCGCAGCAAGTACGATCCGCTTTCGGCTTTCTCGGCGACGTCGCGGGCAGGGCAGCCGAAGTTCAAATCGACCACGCTCGCCCGATAATCATGCACGACGCGCCGGGCAACCTCGGCCAGGGTGTCGGGATCGTTGTCCCAGATCTGAACGGCCAGGGGCCGCGGCTCGTCGCGCACACCCCAGAGCCGCTCGGGTTCGCGACCATCGCGGCGGCCCATCTGGACGAATCCCCGCGCGCTGACCATCTCGGTCGCCGCGAGACCCACGCCGCCCAATCGGCGCACAAGCTCCCGATAGGCCCAGTTCGTGAAACCGGCCATGGGGGCCTGCAAAACGGGCGGATCGACCAAAACCGACCCAATCCACAGCGGTCGAACAAGAGATGCGTTCATCCGAGCCATCCTACCACACGGCCGGCCCGGGACAACGGTCTTGGGCCGACCGCGGCAACGAGCTAGTCGACTTGGGCCTGGGCATCGGTTATAATGCCGTTTGTTCCAGCGGCGGCTCGCCGGGGGTTTCCTTCGCGGAAATCCATGTTGCCGGCGTGCGGCCAGGGCAGATAAAGGCGCGCAGGCACTCATTTCTGGGGAGGAAAACATGCCAATCGCCGTCCTATGTCCCAAGTGTTCGAAGAAGCTCGCCGCGCCCGACGCAATGGCCGGCAAAAAGGCCAAGTGTCCTCATTGCGGCCAGGTGATGCAGCTTCCCGTGCCGCGGCCCGCGGCTCCTCCGACGCAAGAGGTCTTCGAGGACCTGAGCCGGTCCGATCCATTGGGTGCATTGGGCGTTTCCAGTCGCGTGTCCGCTCCAATCGGTTCCACGGCGCCCGCGCGGTCCAGCGCGGCGGTGGGCGCGCCAAGCGGCGCGCCGGCCGGCGGCGGTTTTGGCGGGTTCGACGCGCAGCAATTTGATGAAATGCTCGCCGACGTCGGGCCCCGGCTCGACATCAAACCAACGGAACCCCAGCAGGAACGCTTTCCCTGTCCCGTCTGTCACGAATTGATCGTCCGAGGGTCGGTCAAGTGCCGTTTTTGCAATACCGATTTCAATCAATACCTTCCGGCGAAAAAAAATGGTTCGTCCACGGCCGCCCAAAAATTCCGAAGCAACATGAATAATCTTGGAGCAGTTTGGGTTGCCTTGCCCTCTCTTGGACTTGGGTTAATGTTCTTCATTGGAATAGCTGCAAGTTCTTCAGACATGCCTGGGGCGGAGAGTATTGCCCCTGCTTTATTACTCCTCTCATTGCCCTTACTGTTTTGGATTGTGCTGGGAATTGCAACGTGCCGACAGGCGATTTGGGCTGTCTGGACGGGCCTGGTGTTAAACTACATTGGCTTAGTGGGCCATGTGATCGCCATCATTAGTATTTTCCTTATTTCATTTGAATTCCAAAAATTATTCTATTCAGTCACCGGACTCATTATCACGATATTGATTATCAAGCTGGCACACCAATGTATTTATTGGAAGAAGCAAATGCGTTAACGATTCCAGTGTGTTGCTCCAGACTAGACAAACTGGACTATGTTCGTGTACGCATTTTCTTCTGAACGGGACGTAATATCTCGTGGGATTCTGTTCCCAACCACTGTCGTAACGCCCTCGATTCCGAGCATGGGCGATCCACTTACGACCATGGGCGGTTCTTAACGATAAACCGACGGCCGCGCAACCGGCCGGGTTGCTTGCAAGAGTTCCGGCGCGCCGGCGATCGAGCGGAGCGACGCGACGTGCTCCAGGAGAATCCGGCGGACTTCCAGGACGGTCCGCGGGTGGATGTGGACCGTGCTGTGGTCGGCCTCGACAACCAGTTCCGAGTCAACGTCGTCCATGTGGGCGCTTTCGCGCGCGACGACGCCGTCGGTGCCGGCCGCCAGCCTGCCGAACAACCCCTTCTTCGGCACCAGCCCAAGGACATTGTGATAACGAACCCACGGTGCCCGCCGCGCCGCGATCATGGCCGCAAACATGGGCGAGTCGGGCGAGAGCGAATCGATGCTCGTCGACGTCGACAATAGCCGCGTGTCGCGGAAGAATCCCGGGTTGTCGCGCAACAGCCGCTCCTGGTTGCCGACGAGCCGGTCGGGCAGCTTGACCAGTTGGCTCATGAGCAACTGGGTCGTGTCGTTCGAGAATCGGCTTCCCCGGTGCGGCGTGCCAATCGTGATCACGCGCTGCACCGAGGCGCTCGGATGGAAAAACAGCACTTCCTGGAGCTTGGCCCGGGCGTCCGGCTCGGCCTTGAGTTCCGTAAACGGCCGGTCGCTGACCATGCTCCAAAAATCGTTCCCGCTGTCGAGCGTCTGGAGCCGCGAAATGAGCCCGCCCATGCTGTGACCGACCAAAACCATCTGGTCGAGCGCGGGATTTTCGCGGCCCGGGTCGAGGACCGTTCGCGCCCGGGCCAGGTCGTCGCGCAACTGGGCCGCCGCAAACCAATACGGCTGGCCGGTCGGATAAAGATAGAACCAGAACTGATAGTGCCGGCGAATCTCGGGCGAATTGCGCAGGTCGTTGAACATCTGAATCCAGGTGATCGGACTCGACCAAAGCCCATGGACAAACAATACGGGAATCTTGTCAGGCTCATAGGGCTGCATCATGTAGAGCCCCATCGCCGACTCGCCCTCGTGCCCAGGGCGAAATTCCTTCAGCAGTTTTTCCGGGTCGAGCAGACCGAGGGTCGCGCCGACGAGTTCCAACTGATCGAGCCGCGAATGCGACAGGAAATAGGCCAGCGGCGTGCTCAAGTCGCTTTCCAGGGGAACACGCTGGCGGCCGACGGCGATGGTGCTGCTGGCCAGGGGGTCGTAGATCTCGAGCTCGGCCCGATAGTGAACCCCGCCCGACCCACCGTGGACGTTATAGCCGCCGACGGGCCGGAAAAAAGCCGTGACCGGAAAGCTCAGGTCGCTGGGATAATACTTGGCCGCCTCAGGCTCGCCCTCGTAGCCGCGCCGCACGGCAATCAAGGGAACGCCAAGCCCATAGCCGCGGAAGTGATTGCGCAGGCCCTGCATCTGGTAGTCGGAAACAAACCGGAAATGGTCGAAATCCTCGTCTTTCCATTGGCCGCCGCGCACGACGACCTTGATGTCCCAGTCGCCGCCGGCGGTTTCGATGGTTCTTGACCCACCGCCGGGCTTGAACTGGCCGTCCTTCGAGATCAACCGCAGCGCGGCCTCGAGCGAACCGTTGTACAGGTCGCACGCGCCGCGGAAATGAGGATCGTAGGGATTCCACCGCGTCGGAAATCGCGGGTCGAAGAGATACTGATAGGCCGAGAGAACCGAGGCCCCATACAGATCGAGCGCCTCCTGACGCCGCGCGTGCTCGACGCGCTGGGCCGCCTGGTAGCTCAACTCCGACAGGGCGTAGAGTGTTTCGAGCGACGGCTCGCGCTCGTGCAACGCCTGGAGCTTTTCGAGCAACTCGTGAGGATCGCCGGCCAGGTCCTTCTCGAGATCGTGAATCCGAAGCAACTGGAGCGTGCGGTCGCTCGGCTTCAACGGACCGCCCGGCTTCAGGTCGAATTGCTCGGCCAACGGATTGCGGGGCACGCTCCGCAACGTGGCCCATTTGTGGCTCGCGCAGCCCGGGCCGACCAACACCGTCGCAAGCACCACGACCGCGAGCCAAACGGCGCGCCGCGATCCGGGGCCCGCGACTCGCGGACCGCACGGTTTCATCGCTGGACTCTCGCCTCGGCTCATGGGCATATCGACCATGGGACCTGGAACGGACGGAATATCCCAAAATAGGCGGGTAGGATAGGGACATAGGGGGTAGGACGTCAAGGGAGAAATAAGTGCCCTGGCAACCCAACCCCATCGACCACATGGCCTTGAAAACACGCTTTCGACATGCGATGCTGCGCATCGAGCGATAGAACCGGACCATTTTCCCGATCCACTAGCGCCATGGCCGACGAAAATCCCTCCATCTTGCAGGCCTGTGCCGTCCCCTACCGACGCGGGCGGAACAACCGGATCGAGTTTTGCCTGATTACCTCGGCCGGTCGAGGGGACTGGATTTTTCCCAAAGGGATCGTCGACCCGGGCGAAACGCTCGAAACGACCGTATTGAAGGAAGCCGAGGAAGAGGCGGGGCTCCACGGCACGCTCGAGGGCCGGCCCCTGGGCGAATACGTCTATCACAAATGGAACACCACGCTCCACGTCACCGCGTTCTTGCTGCAAGTGACCATCGAGGACGACGTCTGGGCCGAAGCCGACTTGCGCCGCCGGCGCTGGTGCGACGCCAAAGAGGCCCGGCGACTCATCCAGCGGACCGCGCTCGGCCGGCTCCTCGACGCGGCCGTTTCACGCCTGATCGGCGAATAAGCCGGTTAGCACGGATTTCTCACCACGGAGACACCGAGTTGGCTGAACAAGAAGTATTTCGGACCAGGTTGTTCCCAATGCCTTGCCATTGGCCACAAGCCATGGAAGTTTCAATGGGAACTCTTCTCTGGGCTTTCCGTGTCTTCGTGGTGAGTTCTCTGGCAAAAGATACGGCTCAGCCATTCGCCGCGGCTTTCGGGCGCGGCGCCATCTTGGGCGGCGCGGGCTCGTTTCGCCGCTCGGTCTCGGCGCCTCGCTCCGCGGACAACGCTCGACCGCGACTCACGACAACATGGCACGAGGTCAACAGGCAAACAAGCGTAACCAACGTGAGAGAACCGTAGCAGAGGCTCAGCGTGCCCAACTCTCGGCCGAGAATGTCCTTGCCGAACGTGCCGAAGACAAAACACACGGCCAATGCCGCGGCCACGATTGGATCGCGGCGTCGATAGAGAAAATCGATGATCAGAAACGTGAGGGGCGTGAAAAGAACGCAAAAATGCTGCTTGCTGCTCATTGGCGAAAGAAGCAACATGCCGCAGAAAACGGTCCCGCCCATGCCCAGCACCGAAAAGGCCCGCTGCGCGGGATCGAGCCCGCAAAGGTGCCTCGGCGAGGTGGCCCAAAAAACGACCGCCAGCACCGCCAGATAGGCGGCAAGCGTGAAAAGCCGAATCTGACTCGCGCTGAGCGTGTAAAGACAAACGTCCTGCGAGAGACCCGGCGTGCCCAAGCGATAGATCGTGCCCGAGAGACTCTGATTCAACGGATTCCACTTGGTCCAGGCCCCTTGCGCGCTGGGCGCGTCGGCAACGCCGACCTTCGAGACAAACCGGCCATACCAGGAGCTAACCCAAACCGGACTATCGGGATTGCGACGGAACAAATCGGGCAAAAGCGTGGCGGCGGCCAGGGTTAAAAGCAGCACGGCAGACGCGGCCAAGCGGCGCTGGCGGAGAAAACACGGAAAAAACAGCAAAGGCGTCGCCTTGCACGCGGCGGCCAGACCCGCCCAGAAACCGGCCGCCTTGTCGCCGCCGGCGGCCCAGGCCGAAATCGCCAACGTGCTCAGGAAGTACACGATCAGATCGTGCCCCTGGTATTCGATCGGTGAAAGGAGAAAACGAGCGGTGAAAGCCGCCAGCACAAGCCAGGCCACCCCTCGTGGCGGCCCGACGGTCCCTTCGCCCCGTTCGATCAATGGCCGTGCCAGACGCAGCGTGAGCCAAACCACAGCGCCGCCCAGGCAAAGATTGGTGAAAGTCCAGCCGATTTCGGCAACCGGTTCGATGAACCGGCTGAAAGGAATGTACGCCAGCACGAAAAACGGCGGATACGTGAACGCCGCGTTGTCGTCGGGACAATAGAATTGCTCGCCCGCCAAATAACGCCGCGCGCCAAGATCGTAAAAAGCCCTGTCTCCCGGCGCGTCGCGAAAAAATGATATCGCGATCGAGACGACGAGGCTCGCGGCCAAATAAAGAACAAGAAGCCTTCGTGTATTGCTTGGTTTCATGTTCCGGCCTTTTGTCAACCGCGTGATCGCCCGACTCGTCCAAATCGCGGCAAACGGGCCAACTCCCTGCCAAACAACGGCTCATTCTTCCAAACGGGTGGAAGTTGATTCATACCAAAAATCCCCCCCGGCTCCAAGATGAATAAGAGGGAAGGTCTCGGCGTAGCTTGGGCACATCGACCGAATTCTATTACAAAACCACTTCCAGCAGACACAACTCTAACGGGGTAGCACGACATAATCAACACGATCCACGGTGACCTGACACAAGATGCTTTTGGGTATTTTTTCCATGTTGCCGAAAGACCGCATCCAGGTGCGAAAAATACGCTTGCATCACTCGGGCAAGTCGGCTAGAAGTCGCGCAAAGGAAAATCGTGGTCGTGTTTTTGACAAGCCAAAGGCTTTCCCAAGAACACGATTCGCCAGATGTCGGCAACTCGTTGAACCGACCTCCTCGGGCAGGCGATCGGCGCCAAGGGCAGGACTGGTCCGCGTCTCCGCCGGACTGACCTTGACCTTGCACGGCGATCTTGTCTACTGTACGCCCGATAGGGCACGGATCACCTTGGTCACGACGCCGCGGTCGGGTTTCTCACGACAAGCCCGCCGACCTGGCAGCACGATCAACAATGACCGAATCACCATGAAGTCAGTGCGGTTTCCGCCGACACGCATCGTCGCGGAAATTGTGCCAGAGGATGAGCCGCATGAAATGCCCCGTGTGCTGGTCCGAGAAGGCCTATCGTCGAAAAGCTCGCGACTGGCGAGACGCGATCGCGCTGTGCCTGTTGCTGGTGCCGTTCAAGTGTCATCATTGCTTTCACAAGTTTTACATCTCGTGGTTTCGCACGCTGGGCCAAGTGGTCCATCCACCCAAACCAACGAAACAAGATCGCCGGCCGGCGGGCATTTCGGAGGCTCGAAAATATCACGCGATGAACCAACAAGGGGCCGGCCTCGCGACGCGCCGTCACCGTCTCGCGGAGTCCCCCGACGATTCGTTCCGCGTGGACTGACCGGCTCGCGTCTCGCACATAAGGCAGGTCGCCATCATGTCGCAGGGTGAAACGTTCATTGACACGCACTGCCACTTGCTGCCGGGCGTGGACGACGGGGCCGCGTCCTGGGACGACGCTCTGAACATGGCGCGGCTCGCGGTCGCCGACGGCATTGCAACGGCCGTGGTCACTCCCCATCAACTAGGCACGAACCGCCAGCTCGACGGTCCAACCATTCGGACGAAAACGGCCCATCTGCAAGAATTTCTCAACCAGAACCAGGTTCCGTTGCGCGTATTGCCGGGCGCCGAAGTTCGGGTCGAGCCGGATTTGATCGACAGGGTCCGCGAAGGCGACGTGCTCACGTTGGCCGATCGCGGCCGGTACGTGCTGCTCGAATTGCCCCACGAAATCTACCTGCCGATGGAAGACATGCTCGACAACCTGCGGCGCGCCGGGCTGACGGGCATCCTCGCTCACGTCGAACGCAATCAGGGCGTGCTCGCCCAACCGGCCGTCGTCGTCCCGCTGATCGAAGCAGGCTGCCTTTTGCAGGTCACCGCCGGCAGCATCACGGGAAGCTTTGGTCCCGACGTCCAAAAGCTGGCCTGCCGACTTGTCGAGCGGGGCGAAGCCCACTTCGTCGCCACCGATGCCCACGGTC
Organism: Pirellulales bacterium; assembly: GCA_016933425.1. Classification (GTDB taxonomy): domain Bacteria; phylum Planctomycetota; class Planctomycetia; order Pirellulales; family Thermoguttaceae; genus UBA11386. Next base: position 8,631 of record JAFGAY010000372.1, on the reverse strand, counting down.
CCAAACGGCGACGCCCGCAAATGCGCGCAGCGTTCCAAAAAACGATCGATTTGGCCGGCTATCGCGCCGCCCGCGACCTTTTCCACAACCACCCAGAGGCCGTGCTCCGCGATCAGCCGATCCGCGCGCGGGCCCGGCAGACTCCACCCAAACGGTCGGGCCTCGGCCGGTGGCTTCCTTGGAGCAAGGCCGGATGATGATTTCTCACCGGTGGTGGACGCGGGTGATGGCCGGCCTCGCGGCGGCGACGATCCTGCACGGGGCCGCTATTTCTTCATCGTGCCGCGCCGAGGGTTGGGCCGATGTCCGCGTCGCGGGCCCTTTCGTGGTCCGCGCCGATTTCCCGATGGCCAGTCTCGAACCGCTGCTCAGCGAGCTCGCCCAATTGCAAACCGACCTGGGCCGCGCGGTGGGATTGCGGGCGCCAAGCGAGCCGATCGAACTCTATCTGTTTCAAAGCGAGCAAACCTATCGCGCGTATTTGGGCAGGCACTACCCCAAGATGCCTTATCGTCGCGCTTTGTTCATCAAGGGCGACGGGCCGGGCCGAGTCCTCGTCCACCGCAATCCCGAATTTGCCGTGGATATCCGACATGAATGTACCCACGCACTGCTCCACTCGACGTTGCCGGTGGTCCCGCTCTGGCTCGACGAGGGATTGGCCGAGTATTTTGAACTGTCCCCGCGCAACCGCGCCTCGAACAACCCCTACTTGAAAAGCGTCGTCTGGGCCGTGCGTTTCAGCATGGTGTCCAAAATCGAGGATCTGGAACAAGAAACCGATTTCTCGAAATTAAGTCGCAACGATTACCGGGATAGCTGGGCCTGGGTTCATTTCATGCTGCACGGCCCGGCGGAAGCACGCCACGAACTCATCCAATTTCTGGCCGACCTTCAAGCCAATTCCCCGCCCGGAACACTCAGCAGTCGACTCGCCCGCCGATTGCCGAACCTGCGTTCGCGAATGGCCGAACATTTCAAAACCTGGAAACGCTAGACCGGCCGAGCTGCGAAGCCGGCACGCTTGATCTGTAAGTGATTGCCAGACAACAGCTTGCAATACCTTCAAGGGGTTGGCAAGAGGGTCGCGCCGGGGCGATCCGGAAAAATTTTTCGCGGTCGCATCTTCGTGAAGTTGCCCTTTTCCTGCCGGGCCGTTTTGTGTAGCATCCCGCCTCCACGGAATTGGCTTTCGCCGCAAAATCGCCCGGAAATTAGATTTCCGTAACGTTTTGCCGTTTGGCAACACTTCAACCGTTTGAAGTATTCGACGTGAATAACGTTAGCTGCCGCGCCTGCGCGGCGTTTGCCGAGGCCTGGGATTTCAACACCGCGAATGCTCGAAATCAAAACGTGGCTTTGCCAAGTATCAATAAGGGCTTACTGCTCAAACTATCGGAAAGGACTGGTCTTATGAAACGCATGGTATGGTGGCAAAGAGCGATGCTTTTGTTGGCGTCGCTGGGTCTGCTTATCCCTTCACCGGTCATGGCCGCGACGGCGGCGCCGGCCGGCGCCGCGGGCAAAACTCAAACGCCGGTGCTCAAGCCCCTTGATGTCGAACTGCACAAAGGCGGCATGTTGGTCGGCCAGATCGTCAATCCTCAAGGCGCACCCCAAGGAAAGGTGCCCGTATCCTTGTTCCACGGCGACAAAAACCTGGTCACCACCACGACAAACCAAGGCGGATTCTTCGCCGTGAAAGGCGTTTCGGCGGGAACCTATCGCATCGCGGCCGACAAAACCCAGGGCGTCTATCGTCTTTGGGCAACCGGCACCGCTCCTCCGGGAGCACAGCCCGGCACATTGATGGTCGTCGGACAAGGCGCGGTCCGCGGACAATCCGGCCCGATCGGCTACTGGCTGGGAAATCCCTGGGTCATCGCCGGTTTGGTGGCGGCCGCGGTAGCCATTCCCGTCGCTATCCACAACTACCAAATCGACCACGACGATCCACAGAGCTAAGCGACCCGACACATGCTGATTGTCGAGTCGGCGCCGCCGTTTGGCATGATTCCCGCGAATCATGCAACAGCGCCGGCCTGCATACCATTGCGCGCCGGAAAAAAGCGATCGCGGACGACGCTCTAGGAGACCTAATCGTGGCGGGGATGTTCCGTTTGCCAAAGACTCCGTTTTCGGTCGCCGTCCGAAGGCCGGTCCGGTGGAGTCTCGATCATTTCAAGCGACTGCTCCAAAAGTCGCTGATTCTGGCAATTCTCGCGCTCATTCTGATCGCCACCTATTTCATCAGCTATTGGCTGCGGTTTGAAGGCAATTTCACGGGCATCGCGCTCCAGCAATTCTCGACCACGGTCGGCTGGTTCATCGTCGTTCAATTCATGGTCTTCGCCGCTTTTGGCATTCATCGCGGCTGGCGAACGTTTGTGACGTTTTACGATCTGGTCACCTTGGTTCAAGCGGCAACGTGCGGCCTGATGGTCACGGCGCTGGTGAATCGGTTTGTGTTTCCACAACACGTCGTTCCCCGGAGCGTCTTCCTGCTCGATTGGGGAGTGACCCTGGTCGTGCTGGGCGGCAGCCGGGCTCTGTCCCGAATGATCGAGGAACGAAGCTGGCGGCTGTGGACCGAGGCGGAAAAAGTGCCGACCCTGATCGTCGGAGCCAATCACGCGGGCGAACTGCTCTGGCGATCGATCATGCGCGCCGGACTCCCTTGCCAGGTCGTGGGCTTCGTCGACTCCGATCCGAACCGCGTCGGCAGCCGCGTCGCCGGCGTCCGCGTGCTGGGAACCATCGAAGAAACTTGCCGTCTGGCCCAGCGACGCGGCGTGCGCGAGGTGCTCATCGCCACAGGCGAATTGTCCGGACGCCAGATCCGCCGGTTGATCGACGACGCCCAACCCCTCGGGATCAACGTCAAAGTGCTGCCAAGCCACGAACAGTTGATCAACGGCCGCGTTTCGCTCGAACCGCGTCCCGTCGACATCAACGATCTGCTGCGTCGCGAGCCGGCTCAATTGGAACTGGAAAACATCGGCCACTGGATCGACGGCCGCGTGCTGATGGTGACCGGCAGCGCCGGCAGCATCGGCTCGGAAATCTGCCGCCAATTGCTCCGGTTTTCGCCCAAGCGGCTCGTGCTGGTCGATCGCACGGAAAACGGGCAGTTTTTCCTCGAACGCGAACTTCGCGGCATGGCCGGCGGCGTCGAAATCGAAATCTGCATGGCCGATATTCTCGATGCCAACCGCATGACCAACGTCCTCCAACAGCATCGACCCGAAATCATTTTCCACGCCGCCGCCTACAAGCATGTTCCCATGATGGAAGCCCACCCGGGTGAAGCCGTGAAAAACATCGTCTCGGCCACTCGGCGATTGGCCGACCTGGCAATGCGCCACAAGGTCGAATCGTTCGTCATGATCTCGACCGACAAGGCCGTGCATCCGACCAGCGTAATGGGGGCCTGCAAACGCACGGCCGAAATTTACGTCCAATCGCTTACTGAATTGTCGCCGTGCCGGTTCGTCACCGTCCGCTTTGGCAACGTGCTCGATTCGGCCGGCAGCGTCGTCCCCGTCTTCCGCGAGCAAATCCGCCAGGGTGGACCCGTGACCGTCACCGACCCGTGCATGAAACGCTTTTTCATGACGATTCCCGAAGCTGCGGGCCTTGTCATCCAGGCCGGAACGATCGGCCGCGCAGGCGAAATACTGCTCTTGGACATGGGCGAACCCGTTCGCATCGTCGATCTGGCCGCCGACATGATCCGGCTGTCGGGGCTCCGCGTCGGCGAGGACGTTGAAATTCAGTACACGGGCATCCGCCCCGGCGAGAAACTCTACGAAGAACTGCACGTCGCCGGCGAAAAGGAACTCCCCACCCGACATCCCAAAATCTCGATCGCCGATTGCCGCCGCCGCGATCCGGCCGACGTGCTCCGGCAAATCGAGCATCTCGAATCCCTGGCCAACGCCGATCCCGCGGCAATCCTCGAACAACTCCGGACAATCGTCCCAACCTACGAGGCGAAAACGCCCGGAACTCGAGAAAGCCGAATCGCGGCGTAGTCGCGGATCAAAAGCGCGGCGGCTAACAAGGATTCCCACCATTCGGCTGAAGGGTTACCAAAAAACCATGCTCGTTGGGAGGGCCCCATTTTTTTCTGGGCCGGATGCGTCCATGGATTCGACAAAAACCCATTCCACCAACCGCCAATTTCGGCTCGATTCCACTGCCTTGGAAGGTCGAAAGGAACAATAGCCCATTACTTCCGCTACTGGTCTCGACTGCGAATCGCCAAGGAGGGCGACATTGGCTGCCGCGAGCTTTCTGAAGGCGTGCTATTTTTCCTATTTTTCCAAGCCCGCCAGTGACCGGATTCTGTATCGAATCATCCGCAAGCGCAAAGTCCGGCGAATTCTTGAATTGGGAGTCGGCGACGGACGCCGCGCCATGCGGATGATCGAAATGGCCGAACGTGGTTCATCCGGGGGGAGGGCCACCTACGTGGGAATCGACCTTTTCGAAAGTCGAACGCCCGCCGATGGTCCGGGACTTTCCCTCAAGGAAGCCCATTGCCTGCTCGGCGCCACCGAGGGAAGAATCCGCCTGATTCCCGGCGATCCCGGCACGGCCCTGGCCCGAACCGCCAACGAACTCAAAAAAATCGATCTGGTCGTGATTTCGGAATCTGCGGACGAAACCTCGATGCAGAGGGCCTGGTTTTACCTTCCTCGAGTGATGCACCCCGACACTTGCGTCATTCGCCGGGAAGTCGAACCGGGAGTGGGCACAACGTTGCGAGTGCTCCAACCGGCGGAGATTGCTAGTCTTTCAGACGTCAAAATGTACCGCCGAGCGGCATGAGGAAGCGGCCCGGTCACCGGGAGCCTCCAAATGCCGATTCCTCCGTGGCACTATGACCTATCTGTCAGCCAGTCTCGCCGGTCCTCTGTGGCATCCCCATCGGGCATCGCTCGCCTAGCTGTCGCCCTTGGGCGCCGGCCGGGTCAATCGCCACCCACGGCACGGCATAGTCGCTGGTCGGTGGAATTCCGCCGGGAAACCATCTAAAATAGGGGAACCGCTCATTGGCCTTGGGCCTGGCGGTGCGCTAGGATTCCATCCTAGTACGGTCTTCAGATACGTGAAGCGTCTTTCCTAGGATCATAGCCGCTGGCGGAAGCCGCGACGGCGGCGAAATACACATCACACCCACTACAGTTCTCTGAAGAACGCACTAGACCAGATTAGACCAGCGATTAGGGTGGTTCTTGGGCATTTACGACAAGTCATCCAACGATCATGGTGCCGAGCCCGAGGGGGCTGGTGTCCCAACGGTTGCCGATGGAATACGGCCTGGGCCAACTCCATCGGGGGGAGATTCCTCGGCTTTACCGCGATGTGGCTGCGTGGCGTTGGTCGAGGGAACGGGACCACAACTCAGCGGCGAGACCCATGCCCTGCTGCGCAGCCGCCTGCGCGCGGCCGCCCTGATGCTTTTCCTGGGGTTGCTCGTCGCGTTAGTACCCCATTGGGCGTTCACCGATTGGTCGCACTCGGCGGCAAGGCTGGTGCTCGGCCTGCATGCGACCATGGTCGTCGTCTTGGGACTCCTCGCGGCAACGCCATGGCTGTGGACCTTCCAGTCGCTCGCCGCCCTGCGGATGTTGGAGCTGGTCATTTTCGCCACTCCGGCGTTATTGTTTCTCGCCGGCGAATACTACCTTCTGCTCGAATGCAGCCGGGAAGGTCATTTCGAGTTTCTCAATGGCCGGTGGCTGCTGCTCATCTTCACCTATGCGCTGTTCATCCCCAACACCTGGCGGCGCGCGGCCGTCGTGCTGGGAATCATGGCTGCGCTGCCCGTCGCGTTGTTGATAATCATGGCGGCGGTCGATCCGGGTCTGGCGCGACTGATCGCCGCCGAGGATTGGACGCGCGTCGTGCTCATGAATCTGATCGCGATGGGCGGAAGCGTCTGGGGCGTTCACATGATCGGCGACTTGCGGCGCGAGGCCTTCGAGGCGCGGCGGCTCGGCCAGTATCGACTCAAACAGCGCATCGGCGCCGGCGGAATGGGCGAGGTGTTTCTGGCCGAGCATCAGATGATGAAACGGCCCTGCGTGGTCAAACTGATCCGATCGGAGCGGGCCGGCGACCCGCGAAGCCTGGCCCGATTCCAACGCGAGGTCCGCGCAACGGCCCGGCTTTCCCATTGGAATACGATCGACGTATTCGACTATGGAAGCACGGAAGACGGCGTATTCTATTATGTAATGGAATACCTTCCCGGCATGAGCTTAAGCGAGCTGGTTCGATGCCACGGACCGATGCCGCCCGCCAGGGTTATCCATTTCCTGCGTCAGGCGTGCGATGCGCTGGCCGAGGCCCACGCGGCCGGGCTGATCCACCGCGACATCAAGCCGGCCAACATTTTCGCGGCCCATCGCGGAGGCGTTTACGACGTGGCCAAGGTGCTCGATTTCGGCCTGGTCAAATCGCGCGCCGACGAGGAAACGTCCGTCCAGCTCACGGCCGACGGGGCCATCACCGGCTCGCCTTTGTTCATGTCGCCCGAACAAGCTTTGGGCGAAGGCGAACCTGACGGCCGGAGCGACCTCTATTCCTTGGGTGCGGTCGGTTATTACCTGCTGACCGGCCGGCCGCCTTTCGAGGGAGACAAGCCGCTCCGCGTGATGTTTGCCCACGCCCACGACAAGGTCGTGCCCCCCTCGTCGCGCGGCGTGAGCGTGCCGGCCGATTTGGAATGGGTCATCCTGCGTTGCCTCGCAAAAAAACCGGCCGATCGATTTCAGAACGCGGGCGAATTGGACGCGGCCCTCACGGCTTGTCAAGACGCCGGCGGCTGGACCCGGGCCGACGCCGACGCCTGGTGGAAAAACCGCCAAACAACCACGGCCAAGGTATAAAAGCGCAAAAGAAGACTACTGGCACATCATAACCCTAAATCTGACAAAACACCGTAGACCGGGTCGCGACCCGGCAAAATAATACCTTCGACGCCGGGTCGCGACCCGGCCTACCATGCTTTTTCACGGGTACGAGGCCCGAGCAACCATGACCGCTGATAAAACGCCTCGAACGATGTTCGAGAAAATCTGGGACCAGCACGTGGTCCGCGCGGAAGAGGGCAAGCAGACCATTCTCTACATCGACCTGCAACTGGTCCACGAGGTGACCAGCGCCCAGGCGTTCGAGGGACTCCGCCTGGCCGGACGCCAAGCACGCCGGCCCGAGCGGACCGTGGCCACCGCCGACCACAACGTGCCGACGACCGACCGGTCGCTGCCCATCCTCGACGAAATCGCCAGACAGCAAATCGACACGCTTCGGGCCAACTGCCGGGAATTCGGCATACGGCTGTACGACCTCGACGACCCGAAGCAGGGCGTAGTTCACGTCATCGGGCCCGAGCTGGGACTCACCCAGCCGGGCATGACCATCGTTTGCGGCGACAGCCACACGGCGACCCACGGAGCGTTTGGCGCATTGGCGTTCGGGATCGGCACAAGTGAAGTCGAGCACGTCCTGGCCACGCAGACGCTGCTGCAATACAAACCCAAGACGTTCGAGATTCGCGTCGACGGCCGGCTCGGACCCGGCGTGACGGCCAAGGATCTGGTCTTGTATCTCATCGGCCGGCTATCGACCCAGGGGGGCACCGGCTACTGCATCGAGTACACGGGCGAGGCCATTCGCGCGCTGAGCATGGAAGGACGCATGACCGTGTGCAACATGACGATCGAGGCCGGCGCCCGGGCCGGCATGGTCGCGCCCGACGCCACGACGTTCGACTACCTCCGGGGACGCGAGTTCGCCCCGGCCGATTTCGACGCGGCCGTCGAGCGATGGAAACAACTGCCGACCGACGAAGGGGCCGTGTTCGATCGGGTCGAAACGTTTGACGCCCGGCAGATCGATCCCCAGGTCACCTGGGGAACCAACCCGGGCCAGGTCACGAGCGTCGGCGGCCGCGTGCCCGACCCAGCCGCGCTGGCCGACCCGACCGAACGCAAAGCGGCGGCCGACGCGCTGCATTACATGGATCTCGCGCCCGGCACGCCCATCGCCGACATCGCGGTCGATCGGGTTTTCATCGGCTCGTGCACCAACGGGCGGATCGAGGACCTTCGCGCGGCGGCGGTCGTCGCGCGGGGAAATCGCGTGGCCGCGGGCGTCGAGGCCATTGTCGTCCCCGGCAGCGGCCAGGTTAAACGCCAGGCCGAGGCCGAGGGGCTCGACCGCGTTTTCACCGAGGCCGGATTCGAGTGGCGCGAACCGGGATGCAGCATGTGCCTGGCCATGAATCCCGACCGGCTCGAACCGGGCCAGCGCTGCGCCGCGACGAGCAACCGAAACTTCGAGGGCCGTCAGGGCAAGGGCGGACGTACCCACCTGGTCTCGCCCGCCATGGCCGCCGCGGCCGCCGTCGCCGGACATTTCGTGGATGTGCGGCAGTGGAAGTTCCGGTAAATAGGCAAGGAACCGCGTCAAAATAAATTAACGAGTTTTCAAGGAACACTAATCCACCCTGATACACCCTAATAGAAGAAAATCAGTGGGGATTAGCGAGAATCAGTGTTCTTTTTTCTTTCTGACAACCAAGACCGCGGGCTTCCGCCCGCGGCTATTAACAAAACT
>JAFGAY010000371.1 GCA_016933425.1 Pirellulales bacterium | reverse complement strand
GTTTTTGGAGAGCCGATATGTTGCCCGTTGGGTGCCTGAATTACAGATCCCGAGCGCGTGTATAGCCGCGGACCGATTCGCTGACGCGAATCGGCCTCGGATCACACAAGCCGGGCTCCAGGTCGCCCCCCTTAGCTCTAACGGGTTCTCGCAAAAGGCATCACCACGGCATTGCGGTGGAGGACCTTTTTTCATGCGCACGCAACAGCGCGACCGTTTGCTCGATCTTCTCCGCTCCTACGGAAGTTGCGCCGTCGCGTTTTCCGGCGGACTCGACAGCTCCGTGCTGGCCAAGGCGGCCGTGACGGCGCTGGCCGATCGGGCCGTGGCGCTGACGGCGATCGGGCCCAGCATGCCCAGCGACCAACTCGATGCCGCGTTCGACGTGGCTCGATTGATCGGCATCCGCCATGAATTGATCCATGCCAACGAGACGTCGGATCCGCGCTATCGGGCCAACACGCCCGATCGGTGTTATTTCTGCAAGCAAACCATCTGCCGCGCTTTGCGGCGTCGCGCCGATGAGATCGGCCTGGTCGAGGTGGTAGACGGCACAAACGCCGACGACCACCGCGGCCACCGGCCGGGCATGAGAGCCTCGCGCGAACTGGGCGTGCGAAGTCCCCTGGCCGAGTGCGAACTGGGAAAACAGGACTTGCGCGAGTTGGCCCGATCGTGGCAACTGCCGACGCACGATCGGCCGGCGTCGCCTTGTCTGGCGAGCCGAATCGCCTACGGCGTGCCGATCACGCCGGAGCGGCTGGCCATGGTTGATCGGGCCGAACGGTTTCTTCACGAGCGAGGATTCGCCGTCGTTCGCGTCCGGCTTCATGAGGGCGAGCTGGCCCGGGTCGAAGTGCCCCTTGAAGACCTGCCGAAATTGCTCGATCCCGAATTGCGAGCCGCCTTGGCCGCCCACCTTCGTGCGTGCGGATTCCGCCGCGCGACGCTCGACCTCGAGGGATTCCGGTCGGGAAATCTCAGTGAGGGATTAGGGATTGGGGATTAGGGATTCGTTCCGCGATTATCCCAAGATGGCGACGGCCAACAGAATGACCAAGAGGAAGGCGACGGCGCCGATCATGGCCCAAACCCAGCCGGGAATCTCCGACGGTTCGCGGCGGCGGCGCGCGGGGCGCTGCTGACGCAGCCGGGCAATGCCGGGTGAATCGGCCTCGGCCAACGAGGCGGGCAGGACGGGGGCCTCGAAGGAAACCTGCATCGGATCGAGCAGTTCCTCGAGTTTGGCGGCCTCGGCCGGCGGCTTGGTTTCCATCTTGACGCGCATCCGCCCGCTGGCGCTGCTGCTGCCCGAAAACGCGCGGCCGGCGCGGCTGCCGGGGCCTTTGAACGTCGACTGGCCCTGTTGCTGCTTGAGGGTGTCGCCCGGCGCGTGGGAAGGGCTCGCCGGGGCCATGGTCTGACGCCGGGGAGCCGTCGAGCCCGGCTGCGTCGGTCCCGCGGGACCTCGGCCCATCATCTCCTGGGCCTGACGTGCGGCGCGGCCGAGTCGGGTCGACGACGAATCAGCCGCCGGATCGCCCGGCTTCTCGTGCCCGTGAACCACGAGCCATCGCGTGAGAATCTTGGCCACGTCGCTCATCTTCTGAAATCGCTGCTCGGGCTTTTTGGCCATCATTTTGGCGCAAATTTTCAAGAGATCGACCGGCGCGTCGGGGCGCTTCTCGCGGATGTCGGGGGGCGGCGTTTTCTGGTGGCACATGATCCGCTGGGGAAGCGTTCCCTCGGGAAACGGCGGCTGGCCCGTCAAAACGTAATACAGCGTGCAGCCCAAACTGTAGATGTCGGCCCGGCCGTCGACGCCGTGGGAATTGAGCGCTTGTTCGGGCGCGAGGTAGTCGGCCGTTCCCAGCACGTTCTCGTCGTAGGCCACGGTGAGCGACGCCTTGTCCTCGTCGGAGAACTTGGCCAGGCCCAGGTCGAGCACCTTGACGACGCCCTGCGGATCGACCAGCAGGTTGGCCGGCTTCACGTCGCGGTGAATCAGACCGACCTTGTGGGCATGGGACAAACCGCGGGCCGCCTGGCGAATATAGTCGGCCGCGGCGGGGTAGTCGAGCGTTCCCTTGCGCTTGACCATCGCCTGAAGATCGCTTCCCTCGACGTAATCCATCACAAGGAAATGGATGCCGCTGTCGGGATCCATGTCGACGTCGTAGGCGCGGACGACGTTCGGATCGTCCAACGCGGCCGCGGCGCGGGCCTCGCGATAGAATCGTTCGAGGTACGACGTGTCGTCGACGCGGCGCTTGGGCAGAATCTTGATCGCCCGGCGCGTCTGAAGCAGCATGTGCTCGGCCAGGAACACCTGGCTCATGCCGCCGGTTCCCAGATGATCGAGCAACTTGTACTTGCCGAGGAAGAAGCCCTTGTGTTTTCCTTCCTGGAGCCGGTCGGCCTGCCATTGGGTGAGAAGACGTTTGTCGACCAGGTGGATGGCGACCTGGCCGGCGTTGGTAACCGGCATTCCGCCGGCCGCCTGCTGCAGTTCGGCCAACGCCTGATCAAGCTGGTCTTCGGGAACCAACTTGCTGGCGCGCACCAGGTTGACAAAATCCTCGGCTCGTTGCTTGGCCATGAGGGCGCTCGACGAAATATCCGCAACGGAGGTCCGCCGCCCGACGACGTCGCGCTACGGACAATAAGAGTATCGTCACTTTACGCGGGCATTGTCTCCCGCAAGAACAGCTATTCTTTTCGGTCGTGTTGGCAACCGGATGGATGGAGCAAGGAAAAGACGGGAAGGGATGCGCCAGACCGCGAGTCGGCGAATGCCACGCGATCTTACCACCTTCCTCCCGCGACTACACCCAGATTACCATGGATCGGCAAAAAATACCAGAAGAGACTTCCGTCCTAAACACTTTCTAGCCAAGAACTAATCGCGATAATCAGCAAAAAGCGAAGGGGTCGGCCGCCGGCCGGAACCTCAATCGGGTCTCCATGCGAGAGATTGCGGCAAACCAAGGAATTCTAAATAGGCCAAGCAAAATGGCCAGCCCCAAAATTACCAATCGTGACATCCGGTTTGCCGCAAAACGACGTTTTGCCGCCGTGCGTCCGCGGCGAGGGAAGAATGCCAAGTTTTGTTGTGCACTTTGGTTTTCGCCGCGCGGACCAACCGCCACCACTGACAAATGCCGCGGTGCTCTATGAAAAAGATATCGTCGCTCCCTGACAGTCGCGATTCGGTTCTTGGGGGCGAGCGGTTAGCTCGTGGCGCCGACGAAATTCGGAGACCAGAGCAACTGGGCTTGGCGAGTGATGACCCGACCGGCGTCGGCCAGCGAGAATTGCTGATCGACGTTTCCTCGGAGATAGGCGACCTTGTTCATGCCGTATATGTCGCTGCTGGCTTCGTCCTGGCCAAGGACGTAACCGCCCGCGGCGCGAATCGCCCCGCAACCGTCGGCCCCGTCGGATCCCATGCCGGTCATGATTACCCCCAGGCAGCGGCTGGGAAACGTCTCGGCGACGCTCTTCATCGTAACGTCGACCGAGGGCTTGTGGCTGCTGACGGTTTCGCCGTCGCGCAAACGGACGCGAACCTGGCCGTCGGCACGATACACCTTTAGGTGCTTGCCGCCGGGCGCGACCAAGGCATGGTTGGCCAACAGAGTGTCGCCTGTGTTGGCTTCCTTGACGGCCAGCTGCGAAAGAGAATCGAGCCGCGCGGCCAGCGGCCTAGTGAAATGGGCCGGAATGTGCTGCACCACCACGATCGGCGGCATCGGCGGTGCAAGCGATTCAAACAGGGTCGCCAACGCGGGCGGACCGCCGGTCGAAACCCCGATCACGATGCACTTGTCGGCAAACTCGGGCGGACAGGCTGTTGCGATTTGCTTGGGAACATGCCGCTTCTCCCAGAACGGCTGAAGGCGGCGCTTGCGGTCCTTGCGGATGCGCAGAATGCGACGCACGTCGGCGCCGGCCACATGGCGTATCTTCTGGAGAAGTTCGCCTTGAAGAACCGCCTGAGCCTGCAATCTGCCTTCCGGCTTGGCCAAGTATTCGATCGCTCCGCGATCGAGCGCTTCGAGCGTGATCTGAGCGCCGAGCTGGGTCAGCGCGCTGACCATGATCACCGGCACCGGATGCAACGCCAGGAGCGAATCGAGCGCTTGCAGACCATCCATGACCGGCATCTGAATGTCGAGCGTGACCACGTCGGGCTGGGTAGTGCGAAAGGCGTCCAGCGCCTGACGGCCGTCGGCGGCGGTTGCGACGACCTCGATGTCGGTTGTCGAGGCAATGGCTTCGCAAATCATGGCGCGAACGACCGCCGAGTCGTCCACCACCAGTACGCGTATGGGTCGCCGTGTCATCGTGTTGCTTACTCTCGAGGGGATTTGCCCTTGGCACCTGGAGTCGCCGTTCGGCCCCGCCGATCACGCATCCCGTGGGAAAGTGGAACCGAAAAAGGGAACGCCCCGTGAACCGAACTCCAAGCCGGCGCGGAATTTCCGCGACCGCTAAACCATAGCTTATGGTTCGCCTACGATGTGGGTCTTTCCGGCATTTTATCCGCCAATCCGGCCCGACAAATCGTTCCAGAAGATGCAATAGTCGCGATCCTCGCTCGGCCGAATTTAGGCCACCCGGCAAAGCGCTAGCGGAGGGTTAGAAACCGCCTTTCCTCCCCTGGGAGAGGGTTTTGGAAGGGTAAAAATCGTTCGTCTTGAGTGCGCTGCGACCAGATGATTAGCCACCGCGTCCGCGCGGCGCTGCAACGCCGGATCCAAGCGAACATCGAACAGGCGCGATGGCTGACCCGGATTTCGCAAATCGGCTTAAATGTCGCGAAAATCGAAACACTACCGCGCCGCGCCGACGAGTTCGGCTGGGCTCAAGTTGGGCGTGGGCACCGCTTGTTGGGCCACGAGGCGATCCTGGGCCGCTTGGATAATCATCCGCAACAAGTCGGAATAGCGCAGTCCGCCGAAACCCGCCATGTAGTTGAACTTTCCGTCCCAGCACCAGCCGGGATTCGGATTCACCTCCATGAGCTTGATTTGTCCCGACGCATCGGCGCGGAAATCGAATCGGGCATAATCGCGGCAAGCGACGCGCTCGAACAATTGCGTCGAGTAGTCGATCAGTTGTCGTTTTTCCTCCTCGGGCAAATCGGCCTCGTGGTACTTGATCTGCGACCAATAGGGCGAATCGGGATCCCATTTCGATTCGTAACCCAGGATCCAAGGCAGCCCCGGATCAAGGCCCGAGTAGTCGACCTGGACCACCGGCAGCACCTCATAGCCCACGCCCGGATTGCCAATGATCCCCACGCTGTATTCCTCGCCCGAGAGAAACTCCTGAATGAGCACCGGGATGCCGGGCATCTGCTTGCGGAGCTTGTCGAGGTAGGCGATCAATTCTTCCGAGCCGTTGACCACCGCGTCCTGGGTAATGCCGATGCTGCTGTCGCCGTAGTTGGGTTTGACCAGCGCCGGAAAGACCGACGGCAGCGTGGCCGACTGGTCGTCGGTGTCAAAGTAAGTCTCCAGCGGCGTGGGAACCTCGACCGAGTGGGCAATGGCCCGAATCAACGACTTGTTGTAACACAGCCCGAGGCACGCCGGGCCCGCACCCGTGTAGGGAATGCCAAGCATCTCGAGGAGGGCCGGAACGTGCAGCTCCTTGAAGGCGTCGTTGCCGTAGCCTTCGTCGCACAGATTGAACACAAACTGCGGCGGATCGCTCCGCAACGTGGCCATGAGGCTGGCGTGGTTGTCGAGAAAGTTGAACCGGAAATCGGTCAACTCGGCCAATGCCCGCTTCATCCGGTCGACCGTGTCGAGATCCTCGGCGTTGAAGTGGCCGCCCCGCTTGACCGAGTCGGGTAGGCGCGGATCGCCAAGCATAATCGTGACCTCGGGCCAGACGGGCCCCCGCTTTGCCGGCGCGTGGCTCCGGACGGGGGCCTGGGCCGTCAAAAACATCCGATGGGCCATCATGCCCAAGTCCTGGTTGCGGTCCGACTCGGCCAGCACCGAACCATGGTCGCGGATCGAGTGGAATCCGACGCTTTCCAGCAACTCGCAGATCTGGTCGCGGGAATAAAGCCGTTCGGCGTAGAACTGGTCGACGATCACCCCCCGTTCGCAGTGTACAACCACTTCGCGGGAGATCATGCGGGTTCCGTCCTCGGACAGCGACCGCTCGCGGCAGACAAGGTGGTTCTGGTCGATCCATTCCCAGCTTCGCGGCTCAAAGTGGGTCCGCATCCAGTCGCCGTCAACCAGGTCCATCACCAGGCACCCATGGGGACTGAGCACGCGGACCACGGCGTCGAGCACCCGACGGTCGTCCTCCTCCCGCTCGAAGTAACCAAACGAGTTGCCCAGGATGGCCACGCAATGGAATTTGTGGGATTTGTCGGACGAAACGCGGAACTTTCGGGCGTCCCCCTCGTGGAACGACACGTTTAGCCCCGCGCTTTTGGCGCGGCGGCGGGCCAGGCGAACCAGGTAGCGCGACCGGTCGACGCCCGTCACATGGCGAAATCCCCGCCGGGTCAATTCGAGGCAGTGGCGGCCCTGGCCGCAACAGAGATCCAACACTCGATCGTTGGGTTCCAGCCCGGCGGACTGGATCAATAGGTCGATTTCCCGGGTTGTGTTCGTGTCGTTTTCGACGACGTCGCCGTCGGTTTTCAGGTAGATCGAATTGAACAGCTTGCGCCACCAGTCCTGGGGCAGGTGGCGTTCGAGGTCGGACACCGGGCCGATGGTCCGGGCCGGAAGCGGTCCGCCGTTGCGCTTCTTCGCCGAAAACGCGGCCGCGTGAGGACCGCGACCATTGCCGTTGGTTCGAGTTAGATGGGATCCACGACCGTTCGTCGTCCCGCGGCTCATGAGAAACTTCCTGTTCTGGGGGAGGGCATCGGAGTGGCCTTGCGCGCGATTCGCAACGGCTCGGGAGGGAAAGACGGCTTTGCCCACCGGAGGCTCATCGCCTCGGAATCCTACCATTCGTACAAGGCAGCCTTGCTTCCTAACTTCGCGTCGGTAGCACGACGCAAGAAACAGAAGAATGATATCATCGTCAAAAACCCTGACAAGATGAAAAAGCCCCAATTCCGCCAAGGAGTCGAAATTCTTCACCCGGCGCGCCGGCTCCCTCGCCCAGCACGGTTCCGCTAGCGCGCATGGGCCGGGTCGCGACCCGGCCGGGCTCAGTGATTATTATGTGGTCAAGATGGGCAAGATTTGTTCTTGCAAACACCCTGACATGGAGGGCCACACTCCGTCGTGGCCGCGAGTGATGAGCCGTAGCGGCCACGACGGAGCGTGGCCCTCCATCGCATAACGCCATAATCCGTTACTGCACCCATCCGGCCTACCCGGCTTGTGTACCATATTGTAAATTTGTACACTTATCGAGACGACGGCTCCTGGGACACCGCCAGGCGAATCGCCGTAAGATGTTTTTGACAAGCCACTTCCATCGAATGAGCGTTTTTTGCCGTGCTTTGGCACGCCGGCTGCTTTCCAAGGATGGCATTGTCCGCCAACTTACTTTTCCGGCTAGAACAAGGAGGCCTGCCATGTTGGTGTTGACCCGAAAACGGGACGAACAGATTCTCATCGGTCAGGACGTTACCATCACCATTGTCCGGCTGCACGGCAATACGGTCCGCATCGGAATCGAGGCGCCGCGCGAGGTCCGGGTCCGCCGCGCCGAGCTACCGCCGCGCGAGCTGGCCGGCCGGCGACTGGCGCACGCTTGGGCCGCCATTGCCAAGCCCCGATAGGCGGCCGGGGCTGATCATGGAGGGCCACGCTCCGTCGTGGCCGAAGTGGTTTATCACACGCGGCCGCAACGGAGCGTGGCCCTCCACCACATCCTGCCACCATCCGCTACCGCACCCGCCGGGTCATATCTCATTGCACGCCCGCCGCCGGCCAAGGTAGAATTGTTTTGGGGGGTACGTCTCTTCCCGTGGCCACCAAGACCCGTCACCGCCCGGGGACAATGCCCCGCGGGCGGTTCCCTCGCGCCGCCGGTTTTGGCGAGTGTCGGTCCAGTGGCGGTTTTGGCGAGACGGCGCCCCCGGGCCACCCGGCCCGGTCTCCGCGCGCCGTCGGACAATTGAGACCATGTTCAAAGCAAAGCAACAACTCGGCAAGTACCGCATCCAACGGCGGGTCAACGGCGGCCCTTTTGCCGACGTCTACGCGGCCACCGACACGATCGAGGGCGTTTCGGTCGCTTTGAAGATTCCCCAGGCACGGCTCATGACCAAGGAGTTTCTCGAGGATTTCCGCAAGGAAGTTCGGGTCATGGCGAGGTTAGACCATCCCCACATCCTCCCGCTGAAAGACGCCAGCTTCATCGGCTCCCATTTCGTGATTGCATTCCCATTAGGCCAGCGGACGTTGGCCGACCGGATGCGCTATCGACTTTCGCTTCCGTTGATTCTCGATTATGCCGATCAGATGGTCGGCGCCGTGGCCCACGCCCACGCCAACCGCGTTATTCATTGCGACATCAAGCCGGAAAACTTCATCCTGTTTCCCGGCAACCACCTCCGTTTGACCGACTTCGGAATCGCCAAGGTGGCCCGGCGAACGATTCAGGCCTCCGGCTCGGGAACCGTCGGCTACGTGGCTCCCGAGCAGGCCATGGGCCGGCCGTCGTTTTGCAGCGACGTGTTTTCGCTGGGGCTGGTTCTTTACCAGATGCTTTCGGGCCAGTTGCCCGAGTGGCCCTATGCGTGGCCGCCGCCGGGATTCGCGCGGCTGCGCGGCCGGGTTCATCCAGACCTGATCAACGTGGTGCGTCGCGCCCTGGAGGTTGATCCGCGGCGGCGATTCCACGACGCCGCGCGGATGCACGCCGCGTTGAAGCGAGTGAAGCCTCGGGCCCTGTGCGCCGGCGCGCGGCTGCAAAAGCGGTCGGCCGGCTCGGCGACCAAACGCGACTGGAAGACCATCCGGCGGAGGCAGTTTTTAAAGCAATACGGAGCCGCGCTGGGGACCCGATTCTCTTGCCCCCGGTGCGGCGGGCCGGTTTCAGAGCCCATGCACGCTTGCCCCTGGTGCGGCGCCGCGCGCCGGGTCCATCGCCACCAAACCCGATTTCC
>JAFGAY010000064.1 GCA_016933425.1 Pirellulales bacterium | reverse complement strand
GGCTGTGCCTGACATGCTTGTCGTCAGGCACAGCCTGACCTACGTAAAATCATGAAATCGGGAAGTAATTCCTGGACACCCGCTAAGATGCGGATGGAGGGCCGCGCGTGAAGAACTACCGCGGCCACGACGGAGCGTGAACCTCCAATATCAGCGTGAATGAGCGTCCCTTGAAAGACCACCCGTCTGTTTTGTCGCCAATTCCTAGCCGACATAGGTTTCGAGAAACCGCGCCAAGCGGTGAAAATCGGAGTCGGGCCGGATGTAGCGGACGACGGTGACGAGCGTTTCGGGATCGACCAGTTCGGAGAACGGCACGAAGTTCAAATCGAGCTGGCCAGAGACCGACACCATCACGCCGCCGTGCTTCCGCTGTTCGACCAGCGCGCGATAGGCGCCAACGCCCAATTGGGCCCCGAGCATCACGTCGAACGCCTGCGGCCGGGCGCAGCGGCTTTCGTAGCCGAGCGTCAGGCCGGTGATCTTGCGATGGTTGCCGGTCTGGCGCGTGTATTCCTTGGAAATCAAGTCGGCGAAGAAGCGCCCGAGGTTCACTTGAACAATGGCGATGTGGCCGTGCTCGTCGCGGGGAATGCCCTTGATTTCGGAGTAGGGCAACAATTCGGCCAGGCCCTCGGCCAGCACGATGACGCCGTACTCCTTGCCCTCTTGCTCGCGCGCCCGCATCGTGGCGACGATCCGCCGGACGACGGCCTCGAGCCGCATGACGCGGCGGGTTTCAACGAGGCCGGTCTTCGGATTGGTGATTTCCTCTATGGTTTCGTAGTCGTCGTGGATGTCCTCGACGCTGATCACGAGGCTGGCTTCGCCGGCAATCGCAGCGCCGTACGACAGCCAACCGGCGCTGCGACCCATCGTCTCAGCCAAAAAATAACTCCGCGAACTTTCGGCGTCGGCCAGCAAATTGCGGATTTCGCTCGCCAGCATCTCGACCGCCGTGAAATAACCGAACGTGAAATCAATGCCCATGTAGTCGTTGTCGATCGTCTTGGGCAGGTGGACGACGGGCATCCGGGGACAATCCGGCGGGAGCTGTTCCTGAAACATGTGGAACTTGTTGGCCGTTTTGAGCGTGTCGTCGCCGCCAATCGAAATCAGAGCGTCGACGCCGATCGAACGCAAAGCGTCGTAAACCGTCTTGAGCGGCGCGGCGCGCTGGGCATCCTGCAAGTGCGCGGGATCCGAAATGTTCTTGCCCGGATTCGTACGCGCCGTGCCGATGAGAATGCCCTGGCTGTTTCGCGTCCGTTTGAGCCGCTCATGCGTGATGTTGATGTAATCGCGGCCCTCGACCATCGGATGCTCGGGTCCGAACTGGACGAGGTTCGAGTAGCCGAACTTGACGCCGACGACCTGGATGTCGTTGCGCAAAAACGCGGCCGCGGCGGTCGAAATCACGGCGTTCGCCGCCGGAGCCGGCCCGCCGGCAAACAAAATGGCCACTTTGTGGATGTTGGTTTCGGTGCGGGGAGGTCGGGAAAGGCTGGTAGGCATGGGAAGGTGGGGATTGGGGATTGGGGATTAAAACGCGGGATAGATTTTTTCAAGCATTTTTCTCATACCACGAAGGACGCGAAGCTCACGAAGCAAAAAACAGATTTGCCCCGGGCACCACATTTCGTCACTTCTCATCCTTCGTGTGCTTCGTGACCTTGTGGTAGATTAGAACCGCATAACAGCAGGCATTGCCAAGGGGTTCGGTTGATTTTCGATCTTGGACGGTAGAATTATATGCGCGAGCACTAATTTCTAATCCCCAATCCCTCAACTGGTCCAGGTTCTCTCGATAAACGTCGTATCCACGTGGCCGTCGACGAAGTCGGTGTGTTCGAGGATTTTCAACAGCAGCGGGATGGTGGTTTTGATTCCTTCGATTTTCATTTCGCCCAGCGCGCGGCGCATGCAAGCAATGGCCTCGTGGCGCGTGGGCTGATGGACGATCAGCTTACCGATCAGCGAATCGTAATAGGGTGAAACCTCGTAGCCAGCGTGAATGTGCGAATCGAATCGCACGCCGAAACCGCCGGGTGGAATGAACCGGGTAATCACGCCGGGTGAAGGCCGAAAATGCCGCTCGGCGTCCTCGGCGTTGATCCGGCACTCGATAGCCGTGCCGCGCGGAACGACGTCGTCCTGCGTGAAAGGAAGCGGCTCGCCGGCGGCAACCAGAATTTGCGACTTGATCAAGTCGATGCCCGTAACCATCTCGGTCACCGGATGCTCGACCTGGATCCGCGCGTTGAGCTCGATGAAATAGTGGTTTCCCTGCTCGTCGACGATAAACTCGACCGTGCCGGCGTTGGTGTAGTTGGCCGCCTTGACCAGCCGGACGGCCGCCTCGCACATGGCCTGGCGCGTCGCCACGTCCAGCCGCGGGGCGGGGCTCTCCTCGACCAGCTTCTGGTGCCGCCGCTGCATGGTGCAGTCGCGCTCCCAGAGATACACCACGTTGCCGTGGTTGTCGGCAATGATTTGCACCTCGACGTGGCGCGGATGGGCGATGTATTTTTCGAGATAGATCTCGTCATTGCCGAATGCGGCGCCGGCCTCGGCCTTGGCCTGTTGCAGGGCCGTCTTCAACGCCAGGTCGTTCAGGGCGACCCTCATGCCGCGGCCGCCGCCGCCGGCCGATGCCTTGATGAGCACCGGAAAACCGATCTCGTGGGCCACGGCAATCGCCTGGGTTTCGTTTTCGATCAGGCCGTCGCTTCCCGGCACGGTCGGAACCCCAGCCTTCTTGGCCAGGCTTCGGGCTGCGTTTTTATCGCCCAACAGTTGCATGGCCTCGTGCGAGGGGCCGACGAATTCGATCTGGCAGCTTCGGCAAACCTCGGCGAAATGAGCGTTCTCGGCCAGAAAACCGTAGCCCGGGTGAATCGCCTCGACGTTGCCGATCTCGGCGACGCTGATCACCCGATCGATCTTCAGATAACTGTCTGAGGTTTTGGCCGGCCCGACGCAATAAGCTTCGTTGGCCAGATTGAGATAGGCGGCGCCGCGGTCGGCCTCGCTGAAAATGCCGACGGTTTCGATGCCCATCTCGCGGCAGGCACGAAAGATTCTCAGCGCGATTTCGCCTCGATTGGCAACGAGGATTCGTGTAAACATAAGCGCGCGGCCGGGGCGAGAGGACTGGGGATTCCGTGATTTGAGGATTTCAGGATTTCAGGATCAGCCTGATGCTTCCGCGGCCTAACCGCTCATGTCGACCTTGAACAACGGTTGGCCGTATTCAACCGGCTCGCCGTTTTTGGCCAGAACGGCGACAATCTTGCCGGCCAGCTCGGCGGGAATCTCGTTGAATACTTTCATTGCCTCGACGATGCAAACGGTCGTCTCCGGCCCCACGTGGTCGCCAACCTTGACGTAGGGCGGCGCGTCGGGATCGGGCGCGGCATAGAACGTGCCGACGATAGGGCTGATGATTTGCCCGTAACGCTTGTCGTCGACCGGCGGCGGAGCCGGCTGCTCGCTTGCCGGGGCGGGAAGCGACGCGCCAGGCGCCGCCGACGGTCTTAGAACCGTCTCGACAACCTCGGTCGTCGCGCCCCGACGAAGCTGAATCCGCGTGTTTTCCTGCCGCAGGTCGATCTCGCTGAGATCGTGTTCCTTCATCAACTCGACCAGACGGCGAATTTTGCGGACGTCAAAAATGTCTTGATTGCCGGACGAGCCAGCCATGCCATCATTCTCCATAGAACACTCGTTCTCCGAACAGCTAACCGTCGACCACCGCTTCTTCCAAACTCTTGCTCACGCTGGTCAGCACCTCGTGGCCGCCGCGAGTCACCAGGACGTCGTCCTCGATCCGCACGCCGCCCCAACCCGGCAGATAAATGCCCGGCTCGACCGTTACCACCATGCCGGGCCGCAACACCGTTTGGATGCCGACGGCCAGCCGCGGGCCTTCGTGGACGTCCAATCCGAGCCCATGGCCCAAACCATGACCGAAATATCGGCCAAAGCCGGCCTTGGCGATCATCTTTCGCGCCACGGCGTCGACCGACTCGGCCGTCACGCCCGGCCGGACGGCCTGAATCGCGGCAACCTGGGCAGCCAGCACGGTTTTGTAGACTTTCCGTAATTTGGGCGAGATTCTACCGGTCACTAATACCCGCGTCAAGTCGCTTCGGTACATCCCCTCGTGGGCCCCCCAGTCGACCAGCAACAGGTCGCTGGAGCCGACCGTCGCGTCGGTCGGCGTGGCGTGGGGCAACGCGGCTCGGGGACCAACCGCCACAATGCTCGGAAACGCGCATCCCTTGGCGCCAAACTGGCGCATGGCAAGTTCCAACTCGGCGGCGATCTGCTTTTCAGTCTTCTCCTTGCGAAGCGTCGACCGGAGAACCTCGAATCCCTTCTCGGCCATCCGCACGGCCTCGCGCAGCCGGGCGATTTCCATGCGGTCCTTCGTCAGGCGGAGCCGCTCGACCAGCCCATCGGTCACGACGAACTCGACGCCCGGCAGCTTCGCGCCAAGTTGGTCGCGCAGGCCAACGGTCATCGAGCTCCCCTCGATCGCCAGCCGGCCGATCTTGGCCTGGCCAACCGCCTTCGCGATGCCCGACAACATGGTCACTCCCGGCGGCCGGATCAACAGGTCGAGGCCCGGGCACTCCTCCTCGAGTTGGGTGGTGTACCGCGGATCGCTGATCAGCAGTTCGCCGTCGGTCCGCGCCAGCAGATAGCTGTCGTCGCCCGTGAACCCGGTCAAGTAGGTCACATTGGTGAAACTGGTGACCAACAGGGCATCGGCTCCCGATTGTCGGACCAGTCGGCGGAGTTTCTCGCGGCGCGGGGCGTAGTAGTCCATCGGGATTGATCCTTTCCTATGGTGCAATGGGTGGCCCCGTCGCTGTCCACGTTTTGCGGGCCGCGCCACCCGGCAAGCCCCGATTATACCCCCG
>JAFGAY010000063.1 GCA_016933425.1 Pirellulales bacterium | reverse complement strand
CGTTCGCCCAGTCCATCTTCTACCAACCCGGCGACATCGAACGGATCGACGACGTCCGCGCGTTGCGACAGACGCTCGATCGGTTGGAAGCCGGCGCCGAGACAACCCGAATCTACTATTTGGCCACCGCGCCGCGATTTTACGAACCGGCCGTGGCCCACCTCGGCGCCGCGGGACTGGCCGAACCATCGTGCGCGCGATGCCGCGTGGTCGTCGAAAAACCCTTCGGCGCCGACGCCGCCTCGGCACGCCGCCTCAACGACAAAGTCCACGATGTCCTGCGCGAACCCCAAATCTACCGGATCGACCACTACCTGGGCAAGGAAACCGTCAGCAACGTCTTGGTCCTGCGCTTCGCCAACACGATTTTCGAACCGATCTGGAACCGCAACTACATCGACCACGTGCAAATCACGGCGGCCGAGGAGGGAACCGTCGGCCGACGGGGCGACTACTACGACTCGGCCGGCGTTCTGCGCGACATGTTCCAAAACCACCTAATGCAACTCCTGCTCCTGACGGCCATGGAGGCTCCCTCGCGGTTCGAGGCCCACGCCGTGCGCGACGAAAAAGTCAAAGTGCTCCAGGCCGTTCGCCCCATGACGCTCGACGAAGCCGCCCGGCGAACGCTGCGAGGTCAATACGCGGGCTATCGCGACGAGCCGCTCGTCCCGCCCGACAGCGCGACGGCCACCTTCGGCGTGGTTCGCCTATCGGTCGACAATTGGCGGTGGCAGGGCGTGCCGTTCTACCTCCGCAGCGGCAAGGCAATGGCCTGCCGGACCACGCAAATCGTCATTCAATTTCGCCAGCCGCCCCACATGATGTTCGAGTCCGGGCCTCGCCAACTCCACGAAGCCAACCGCCTCGTGCTGCAAATCCAGCCTGCCGAAGGAATTCAGCTCCACTTCCAGACCAAGGTGCCCGACGCCGGAATGCGGTTTCGCCAGACCGAGCTGGACTTCAACTTCCGACGCAAGTTTGCCGGCGACATGCCCGACGCCTACCAACGATTGCTCTTGGACATCCTTCAAGGCGACGCAAGCCTGTTCGCTCGGGCCGACGAGGTCGAATTGGCATGGTCGATCATCGATCCAATCCAACAAGCCTGGGACGACGGCCGACCCCAACTGGCCTCGTACGCACCGGGCCGCTGGGGTCCAACAACTTCCAACGACTGGATCGAACGCGACGGCCGCCAGTGGTTCGACCTATGCCCCGTGCTGCATTAGCCGCAAATGGCCGATTCATCCCCGGAGTAAAGCGTCCTTTTCCCCACCGGCCCCGTGCCGGTCGAAAACGATATAAAAATACCCCGGGTCCTCGATGATCCCCATGACCATCCAACCCTTGCATATCGGACCCTTGACGGTCGATTTCCCCATAACCCAAGCCGCGCTGAGCGGCTACAGCGATTGGCCCATGCGCGTCATCGCGCGGCGGCACGGCGCGGGCTACACGGTCTGCGAAGTAATGCTCGACCGCTACGTCGTCGAAGTCTCGCGCGGCCGCAAGGCCAAGCGGCTCATCCGGGTGACCGACGAGGAACATCCCTGCGGCGCCCAACTCATGGGCTCCCGACCCGAGGATTTTCCACCGGCCGCCGTGCGTTTGGTCGAGGCCGGATTCGACGTCATCGACCTGAATTTCGCCTGCCCCGTGCGAAAGGTGCTCGGCCGGCGACGCGGCGGCTTCTTGCTGGGCCAACCCGACGTCGCCCTGGACATTGTGGCCCGAGTCCGCGACGCGCTGCCGCCCGAGATTCCCCTGACCGTCAAAATGCGCCGCGGCATCGACGATAGCCAGGCGAGCGCCGACCGATTCTGGACGATTTTCAACGGGGCGTTTTCACGCGGAGCCGCCGCCGCCACCGTGCACGGGCGAACCGTCCAACAGCGATACGATGGCCGCGCCTCTTGGGATTTCCTGCGCGAGGTCAAGCAACGCGCCGGCCGCCGAACGATCCTCGGAAGCGGCGACCTCTTCTCGGCCCGCGCGTGCGTCGAAATGATCCACGCCATCGGCGTCGACGGCGCCGCCGTCGCTCGCGGAGCAATCGGCAATCCGTGGATTTTCGAGCAGGCCCGGGCACTTCTCGCAGGCAAACCCTTGCCGCCGCCTCCGTCGGTCCACCGGCAGCGCGACGTCATCCGCGAGCACTACCGCATGGCCGAGTCCGTCTATGGCGCTTGGCGATGTGGACGTCAGATGCGCAAATTCGGCATCCACTACGCCCGCCTCCACCCCCACGCCGAACAAGTTCGCGACGCGTTCATAAACGTCCATCGTCCAGAGGAGCTCGAATCCGTGCTGAGTCGCTGGTATCACAAAGACCTCCCCGGCCGATACCCCGAACCGAGCACGCTGACCGAAGACCATTGACCGTGGGCTCCCGCCCACGGCTATCATTGTGCCAATTCGTCCACTTGTTCCTCGATCGCCTTCCAGTAGCTCTCCCCAGTAGCTCTCCCCAGCAATAATAGCCGCGGGCGGAAGCCCGCGCGCCGCCAAGGTCATCCCTCCCCCCGCTCCCCCGCGACAAACGGCTCCTCTGGCGCCAAATCTCCCTCGCGCCAGCAAAGCCCCCGATGGCTTGGAAGATAACGCCGAACAAGGTAGTCGAAGTGCCTCCGATCTTCTACCCGCTTGCGGCTGCCTTTCCGACTGAACCAGGTCCGCCCGGCGACATCGAGCTTCTTACCGAGCATTAAACTCATCAGATTTTTCAAGCGAGCGCCGACCTCTTGCCACGGCGTAAACTCGCGCCAACTCACCAGAATGTGAACGTGCGTGGTTTCCGTAGCCACGTAATGCAAACGCCACTTCCGACGCAGGCAAGCGTCATAGAGAATCCAAATCAGTATCCGCTGATGCGTTGAATCGAATCGAACCGGCGACTGAACGGCCCGTGAATCATAAAGCCGGGCCATCGTGGCGTTCGACTCGCGGATCCCCGGCCCTGCTTGCACATATCCCCGAGAGTTGCCAGGCCCCCAAGTTCGATACCCGTGGAACGTAAACAGGTAAACAGCCATGATGCATAAACGCGACTTGCCAACGAGGTTCCTGCCAAACCGACCGTGGGCTCCCGCCCACGGCTATTATTCTACAAT
>JAFGAY010000370.1 GCA_016933425.1 Pirellulales bacterium | reverse complement strand
TTTTGTCAGGCACGGGGTGCCTGACCAACGGGGGCTGATATCACGCGCTTTCCCGCTTCTTTTCCGACAGCGGGAACAACCGTTCGCGGCCGACCACGATGTCTTCGCTGATCAGGTAGCGGGTGCCTCGAGCCTGGTCGGGCAGTTCGAAGAGGATGTCGAGCATCACGTTTTCGATGATTGCGCGAAGGCCGCGAGCGCCTGTCTCGCGTTCCTGGGCCCGATGGGCGATGGCTCGCAGAGCCTCGGGCGTGAAGTCGAGTTCGGCGCCTTCCATGCGGAAGAGTTCCTGGTATTGCTTCACGAGGGCGTTTTTCGGCTCGGTCAACACGCGGATCAGTGCGTTGTTGTCCAGGGGCGTGAGGGCCGAGACGACCGGCAACCGGCCGACCAATTCGGGAATCAAGCCGAATTGAAGGATGTCGTCGCTGGTCACCTGGGGGAGCATTTCGGCCAGGCCGGCTTCGTGGTTGGCCTGGTTGCGCTGGGCGAAGCCGATGGTTTGCTTGCCCAACCGCTGGCTGATGATTTTTTCCAGGCCGACGAACGTTCCGCCGCAGATGAACAGGATGTTGCTCGTGTCCATCTGAATGTATTGCTGCTCGGGATGCTTGCGTCCGCCTTGGGGTGGAATGTTGGCCGTGGTGCCTTCGAGCATTTTCAGCAGCGCCTGTTGGACGCCTTCGCCCGACACGTCGCGCGTGATCGACACGTTCTGGCTTGTTTTGCCGATTTTGTCGATCTCGTCGATATAGAGGACACCGCGCTGGGCCGCTTCGATGTCGAAATCGGCGGCGTGCAAAAGGCGCAGCAAGAGGTTTTCGACGTCCTCGCCGACGTAACCCGCCTCGGTCAGCGTCGTGGCGTCGCCGATGGCAAAGGGAACGTCGAGGATTCGGGCCAGGGTTTGGGCCAGCAGGGTCTTGCCCGAGCCGGTGGGGCCCAGCAGAAGAATGTTTGACTTATCGATTTCAATGTCGGAGTTGGTGGTACCGTGGAGGAGCCGTTTGTAGTGGCTATGGACCGCGACGGCCAGGACCTTCTTGGCCTGCTCCTGGCCGATGACGTATTCGTCGAGCTGTTCGACGATGGCCCTGGGCGAGGGGATCTTGGCGAACAGTTGCTTGCCGGTTCCGCGACGGCGGCGTTCCTGATCGAGGATCGACTGGCACAAGTCGATGCATTCGCCGCAGATATAAACGTCGCCGGGTCCTTCGACCAGCGGTCCGACGTCGCGGTAGCTTTTTCGACAGAAGGAGCAGAAGGCGTTTTTCTTGGTGGTTCCACCGCCACGACGCCCGGTCGTGAAATCCCGTCCTGAAGGCATGGCCTTTCCTTTCGGCGCTGACGCGGCCCGCCCAAGCATCGGTGCGGAGATGCGAGCCGAGTTTTTGTCCTAGGTGTCGCTCGAGTGGCCGGGAGAATGCTCTCGCGATCGGCCAATGGCCATCCGTGTCCGTCGAAAATCGAGCCTTATTTAATTGTTGTTTGTACGAGTCCAACGGCCGTGGGGTTTGGGCATTTCCATTGCTCCAAGGAATGCGGTCGCCCAGGGGGGCTCGACCGGTTCGCGCCGGTCAAGTTGCCTCAGGCGTCGCAACCCGTTTGGTCGTCATCTCTTAACTCGTTTTGTATCCGCTCGTTGAGCGTCGCTTTTATTGTTCGGAATTCCGCGTCGGATAGCTTACCTCGGGAGTGCATTTCGCGGCATTTTGACAGCATTTCGCCGGCTGTGGGTTCCTGTTGTATCGGCTTGGGGCGGGTTTTCATGATGACCCAGCCGCCGACCATCAGGGTCAGAGCGAGCACGGCCCACAGGAACAGAAGCTCAACGACGTTCGGATCGAGCTGAGTGAAGTCCAAATGATTATCCTGAAACGATGAAAGTTCGGAAGTAATTGAATTCACAGGACTCTATGTCATTATCGCCATACGATTTGTTGACCGCCACCAATTGGTTCTCGTAGGACGGACGTTAGGGATTAGGGATTGGGGATAAGAGATTAGGGGATTTGAGATTTGAGATTTGAGATTGGAAGACGTATATCGGGTCGTAAACCGCCACCAAGATCGTCACCCTTTTCCAACATCCCCTAATCCCTAATCTCCAATCCCCAATCCCTCCTCATTGACACCCCTCTTCCTCCACCCTATCCTACGGGTTCCGTCAAGTTCCGTAACCTGTTTGAACCTTGGAGAAGGTATTCGATGCCCAGCAACGTTATTGATCGCGTTTTCCGAACTGGTATCGTTTCCATTCTGCGGGCCCCCAACAGCGAGGGGTTGGTCGATGTGGCCGAAGCGCTTCTGGCCGGGGGAGTGGATATTATCGAAGTCACGTTCACTGTGCCGGGCGCTCCTCGGGTGCTCGAACAGGTAGCCGGTCGGTTGGGGAGCAGAGTCGTATTGGGCGCCGGTTCGATCCTCGACACGGAGACGGCCCGGATCGCCATGCTTTCGGGGGCGCAATTCATTGTCGCGCCGACGGTCAATCTGGAGGTGATTCAGATGTGCCGGCGTTACGGCGTGCCGGTCATGCCCGGCGCGATGACCCCCACCGAAGTGCTCACGGCCTGGCAGTCGGGGGCGGACGTGGTCAAGGTGTTTCCCTCGGAAGTGACCGGCCCAGCCCATATCAAGGCGATTCATGGCCCGCTGCCGCAAATTCCGTTGATGCCGACCGGCGGGGTGAACCTGAAAACGGCGGCCGATTTCCTTCGCGCCGGCGCGGTCGCGCTGGGAGCCGGCGGCGCCCTGGCTCCGGCCGGCGCTATTTCCTCGGGCGACTTCGAAACCATCGAGGAAACGGCGCGACAGTTCGTCGAAGTGATCGCCAAGACTCGGGCCGAGATGGCGAAGAAATAAGCGGGGACCTGTCCTCCGCGCCTCTGCGCGATAAAAATAGCTCGCGCAGAGACGCAGAGACGCGGAGGATATAAACATATGCCGGGCCGTGGGCCCGGCAATGAAAATACTAAAATCTCCGCGCCTCCGCGCCTCTGCGCGAGAAAAAAAGAACTCGCGTGGAGACGCAGAGACGCGGGGACGCGAAGGGCGGAAGTGAATGCACGAGAATGACCTTGGCACGATTATCATTGATTCGGCGATAGATGTTCATAGGGTCTTAGGGCCAGGGCTTCTTGAAACGGTTTATGAAGTTGCCTTGGCTCATAAGCTGCGGACAAAAGGCCTTTCGGTCGAGCGTCAGGTTCCGATAGCCATCGAATATGAGGGAATTTTCTTCGAGGAAGGATTTCGTGCCGACTTGATAGTCGATGAAAAGGTCATCGTGGAGTTGAAGTCAAAACAAGAAGTGTCCGCGGCCGATCGAAAGCAAATACAAACCTACTTGGCGTTAACCAAACACAAATTGGGATACTTACTCAATTTCGGCGCTGTATTAATGAAAGACGGCATTGTCCGAGCGGTAAATAAACTATAAGAACCCTAACCCCCCTCGCCTCCTCGCCTCTGCGCGATAAAAATAGCTCGCGCAGAGACGCGGAGACGCGGAGGATAAAAAACATATGCCGGGCCGTGGGCCCGGCATATGGAAATACTAAAATCTCCGCGCCTCCGCGCCTCTGCGCGAGAAATAATGAACTCGCGCAGAGGCGCGGAAGGCTTTGTTGGTTGAAGGTAGGGTTTCAAACAATCGAGGGTCTAAATCATGCCGATTCAATTCACTTGCCCATTCTGCGGGACACAGACGAACGTGGCCGATCAATACGCGGGCCAGACCGGACCGTGCGCCAAATGCGGTCAGACGATCACGATTCCCGGCGTGCCCGTGGCGGGAGCGGGCGGATATGTTCATGGGCCGGCGGCGGTGGCCAAAAAATCGTCGAATGTCTGGATCGTGGCGGTGATTCTCGTCGCGGTGTTGGGCGTGGTGGTCGTTTGCGGCGGCATTATGGCCGCGTTGCTTCTGCCGGCGGTCCAAGCGGCTCGCGAGGCCGCGCGGCGGGCGGTATGCACGAACAACATGAAGCAAATTACGCTGGCATTGCAAAATTACGAAAGCCAATACTGCCAATTCCCACCGGCTTACGTCGCCGACAAGGACGGCAAGCCGCTATATAGCTGGCGCGTGCTCATTCTGCCCTACTTGGACCATGATTACCTCTATCAACAATTCAATCTCGATGAACCCTGGGACAGCCCCGCGAATCGGGCCGTGAGCCAGGCGACGATTTCCCTGTTTCAATGCCCAAGCGATTCGACCAACCAGCAAGGGTCGAACAAGACCAACTACGTTATGGTCGTCGGCCCGGGCTGTATCTCGGACGGTCCCACGGGAAAACGCATGCGTGACATTCCCGACGGCTTATCGAAGACCATCATTCTGGCCGAAGTGGCCAATGCCGACATTCATTGGGCCGAGCCGCGCGACCTGGACGCGGCGACGATGAGCTACAAAATCAACGACCCAAGCGGCCAGGAGTGTATTTCGAGCAACCACCCG
>JAFGAY010000062.1 GCA_016933425.1 Pirellulales bacterium | reverse complement strand
TCTTAAGGGGTCGGGAGTCTTTATGTTGACAGCACGGGATGGAAATGGTAGGTTCCGGTCATGCCACGACGATTGCGAGTTGCCAGCGGCGGATATGCGTACCATGTGCTGAATCGAGCCGTGGGGCGTATGCGCATTCTCCGCAAGGAGCGGGACTTCGAGGCGTTCGAGGAGGTGATCGAGCAAGCGAAGGCCCGGCTGCCGATGCGGGTGCTGGCGTGGTGCGTCATGTCCAATCACTGGCATTTCGTGCTCTGGCCGCGCGGCGACGGCGACCTGTCGGAGTTCATGCGTTGGCTGACCGTGACGCACACGCAGCGTTGGCACGCCGCGCACCGCACGGCCGGCACCGGCCCGCTGTATCAAGGCCGTTTCAAGTCGTTCCCGATCCAGAAAGACGACCATCTGTTGACGGTGCTTCGGTACGTCGAGCGGAATCCGCTTCGGGCGAACCTGGTCGAGCGGGCGGATGCGTGGCGTTGGTCGAGCCTTTGGCATCGCGTTCACGGCAACAAGACGGGGCTGTTGGACGACGGGCCGCTGCCGCTGCCGCGTCGTTGGCGACCGCACGTCGACAAGCCGCAGACGGAATCGGAATTGGAGGCGTTGCGTCGGTCGGTCGTGCGCGGGTCGCCCTTCGGCGAAACCTCGTGGCAAGAGCGAACGGCCAAGCGATTGGGCCTTCAATCCACCTTACGCCCCCGAGGCCGTCCATGGCCAAAAAAGAAAAAGTAAAGACTCCCGACCTCTTAAGAACGTCCTCCGTCCTTAAGAACGTCCTTAAGAACGTCCGACCCCTTAAGAACGTCCCCTGGACACGCACGGCCCCGCTTTCCTAGAATGTGTTTCGGATGGCTGTAGCGGGTGCCATGGCCACGCTCGCGTGGCCATGCCGTGCACTGCTTGGAGAAACATGCCCACGACAAGCGTGGGCATGGCACCCGAGTTCCGCTTTCCTAGAATGACCGGGTAGCCTCAACGCAGCAATCACAAGGAGAACACGCATGACGTCTTCATGGCAACGGTCAACTTGTTTCGGCCTGGCCTTCGTGCTGGCCACACTCCTCTCGAACGCCGCCTCCTGGGCCGCCGAGCCTTGCCGCATCGAGGTCGTCGAGAAGGGGACCGGCTGGCCCGTCCCGCTGGTCGAACTGCGAACGCTCGACCATGTGCGGTTGGTCACCGACAACGCCGGCGTCATCGCCCTCGATCTGCCCGAGGTGATGGGCCGCGAAACCTGGTTCACCGTGCTGGGCGAAGGATACGAAGTGCCGAAGGATGGGTTCGGCTATCGCGGCGTCCGGCTCACGCCCAAGCCGGGCAAGACGCTCCGCGTCGAACTCGCTCGAACGATCGTCGCCCGGCGACTGGGCCGCCTCACCGGCGCCGGAGTGTTTGCCGAAAGTCAAAAACTCGGCGACGATTTATCGTGGCGCGAGTCGGGCGTGGTCGGCTGCGACAGCGTCCAATTGGCCGCCCACGGCGGACGCCTCTTCTGGCTCTGGGGCGATACGGCTCTGTTTCACTATCCGTTGGGCGTCTTCCACGGCACCAGCGCCACGACGCCCCGGCGATGGATCGACTCGCCCGAGCCGCCGATCCGTCTGAAGTTCGACTATTTCACCGACGCCAAGGGCATTCCGCGCGGCGTCGCCCCGATGGCCGGCAGCGGCCCGACCTGGGTCACCGGCTACGTCAGTCTGCCCGACGCCCAAGGCGTCGCGCGTCTGGTCGGTTCCTATTCGAAGATCCAGGCCCCGATGGAAGCCTACCAATGGGGTTTGTGCGCGTGGAACGACCAGACCGATCGGTTCGAGCGGCTGCGCGTCGTCTGGACCAAGACCGACGAGTCGCCCAAGCCGCCGCCGCTGCCCCAGGGTCACCCGGTGTTCTGGAACGACGCGCGGGGCAAGCGTTGGGTGCTTTTCGGCAACCCGCTGCCGACGCTCCGCTGTCCGGCCACGTTCGAGGCGTGGCGGGACGCTTCCACCTGGGAAACGCTCAAGCCGCAAGAGACGCTCCGCGCGGCCGGCGACGGCCGGACGGTCAAACCCCACAGCGGCTCGATTGCGTGGCACCCGTGGCGCAAGCGCTGGGTCACCGTCTTCATGGAGTGGTTCGGCAAACCGGCTCCGTTCGGCGAAGTGTGGTACGCCGAGGCGGACTCGCCGACCGGCCCGTGGGGTCCCGCCGTGAAAATCCTGTCCCACGAGAAATACACATTCTACAACCCACGGTTGCACGACGAGCTATTTACGGCCGACTCGCCGATTCTATTGTTCGAGGGAACCTACTCGAAGCAATTCTCGGCGCAGCCCACGCCCACGCCGCGGTACGATTACAATCAAATCTTGTACCGCCTGGACCTCGACGACCCGGCACTGGCCCCAACCGCATCGACCGGTTCTGAAAAGCCCTTCAGCAACGGGCAGTGATGCGAGTCTTCCCTTCCGAATTTGCTGCCGTCATCTCACGATGATAGAATTGGGACATCTCCTACTCGATGACAAAAAACCGAAAACACCGTGAAACGCTGTACGACGGGAATGAATCGAAGAGAACTCCTCCAAACCGCCGTGCGATCGGCTTTCGGCGCCGGCGTCGCATCGTGCCTTCCCGCGAGCATCCTCGCGGAGAGCGGCGAAAAACAAACGCGGACCGTCACGGCGCGAGAATTCCTCAAAGGGCGGCTCTATACCCGCGAGGAGGTCGACTCCTGGTTGGCGGGCAAGGCCTTCCCCTTCTATAAGTACCACAGCGAGTTCGGATGGTTGCTGCCCAACGCGCGCTTTCGCGACGGCGTCGATCGCAGCCTCAGCGTCTACACCTACGTCCAGCCGGACGGCGAGCGGGTGATGAGCAACTACGCGGACCAGCCTTGCCGCGTCAACACCTACGGCGACAGCTACACGCAATGCCATCAGGTCAGCGACCACGAAACCTGGCAAGAGCAGCTCGCGGCCCATCTCCAGGAGCCCGTCCGCAATTTCGGCATCGGCGGCTGGTCCGTCTATCAAGCGTACCTGCGGATGCTCAAGGAAGAGGAAAGGACGCCGGCCAAGTACATCATCTTCAACATCTTCGACGACGACCACCGGAGAAATCTCGACGCGTGGCGGCGGATCCGCACGGGAATCTACCAACAATTCATCGAACCGCCGTTGCCGCACGTCCGCGTCAACGTCGCCCAAGATCGGTTCGAGGAGCGTCCCAATCCGTGTCCCACGCCGGCGTCGCTCTACGACCTGTGCGACCTGGACAAAACCTGCGAGATGTTCAAGGACGATTTCATGTTGCGGATCATGCTGG
>JAFGAY010000369.1 GCA_016933425.1 Pirellulales bacterium | reverse complement strand
GGCTTGGTTCGCATGGGACGATCATCGTTTTTTCGGTTTCCGCCATGATTCGTTTCCAGCTAGTTTTTCGTCTTCCCGCGGTCACGGTTGGTTGGTCGCGCCCGCGACAACCGCGAACGTCACGTTCCAGACACCCGATCGGGCGCAGGCGAGCATAACCGGTTCGACGTCGCGGTAGGGGACGCGGCGGTCGCAGCGGATGCGCACTTCCAGGCCGCCCTCGGTGTGTTCGCGTTCGTGGCGGATCACGTCGGCCAGTTCCTCCGCGTCGAGCAGCCGGCCGCCGATCTGAATCCGGCGACCGCCGCGCGGCTCGCCCAACACGTTGACCACGACCCGGCGAGCCTCTTGTCGCGGTCGATCCGCCCGGCCGGTCGTCGCGGCGGGCAGGTCGAGCGCGAGTTGCGACTCTTGGCGCGCGAGATGGCTCGATACGAGGAAAAAGATGATCAGCAGGAAAACGACGTCGATCATCGGCGTCATGTTGAAGCCGAGGGTAGCGCGGGGCGAACGATGGGGTATGCGCATCAGGCTCGACCTCCCCGCGGCAGTCCCGGCGGAAGGGGCGGCGCCGCCTCAACCGCGCGCCGCGCGCCGGCCCGGCGCTTCAACGGTCCAAGGGCGTGCAGCGCCGCATAGGCCGTCTCGGCGACAAGCTGGTCGACTCGATTACGAAAAACGGCAAACGCCCCCAGCGCCGGAATGGCCACGATCAGGCCTTCGACCGTGGTGACCAACGCCAGGTAAATGCCCGTGGCCAAGTCGGCCGCGCGGGCGGCGCCCTGCGTGTCGGCCACTTGGTGGAAGGCGAAAATCATGCCGATGACCGTGCCCAGCAGCCCGAGCATCGGCGCGATGTTGCCGATGACCGAAAGGTATTCGACCTTGCGCAGCAGCCGCGCCGATTGGTCGGCCGTGGCGTCTTCCATGGCTTTTTCGACGGCCGACCATCCGCCTTCGATCTCGACCAGACCCGCCGCGAGCACGAAGGCCAGGAAACTCGGCTGACGGCGGCACCGCTCGTCGGCCGCCGCCATGTTGCCCTCGGCCAACAAATGCCGCACGTCGTCGGCGAGGCCCTCGGGCATCAATACCCGGGCACGGATCGTCATGAGATGTTCGATCGCCAGCGCCACGCCGACGATCGACAGCAACAGGATCAGCAGCCCGACCACGCCGCCGGCCTTGAGAATTTCCCAGAACGACTGCGACGCACCCTTCGCGTCGCCCGGCGCTTCGACCGCGTTCGGATCGTTTACCGGTCCGGCGGTCCCGGGTTGAAAATCCGCTTGGCCGGCGGCCGGGTTCGCCGGTGAAGACGCAGACGACGGTTGCGCCGCGTCGGGCCATTGGGCCATGGCCGCCCGCATGAGGCTAACCATCACAAACAGAGTTAAGAGGAGGCGAAATGTGGTTGGCATGATTCGGAGAATTAAGGATTGGGGAATAGAATCTGAAACTTGAAATCTGAGATTTGAGATCAGGAGTGAGTGAGGCAAAGGGATTAGGGTCATGGCGTGGGATTCGACGGTTCTTTTGCCAAGGCTTCCCATCGGGCCCGAGCCTCGGCGGCCTGGGGGGTGGACGCATGGCTTTCGAGCACCTCGCGGTAGAGCCGGGCGGCTTGGCGGGATCGCCCGAGCTTTTCGAGCGCGCTGCCCGCCTCGACCAGGGCCGCGGCGGCCAAGGAGCGGTTGTCCGGGTCGAGAATCGGCGCACGCAGCAACGCAAGCGCAGCCTCATCGAGCTGTCCTTGTCGCGCCAACGCGCGTCCCAGCACATAATAAGGTCCGGCTTGAAGCGGCTCGGGCATCTGTTGGATGGCTCGGCGCCAGGCGGCCGTTCGCGGCGGGTCGGCCGTCACGATTTCGGTTCGCCAGAGCTGTGCGGCGGCCCATTGGGCTAACGGACCGTCGGCATCAACGGCGAGCCGCTTGAGCCGCGCGGTTGCCGCGGCCCGATCGGTCGACAACAGATGGCTGGCCCCCAGCAGCACGGCGGCCGGCAGGTCTTCGCGCGCCATCCAGGCCCGCGCGGTCCGATCGAGCGAAGCCGACGGCGCAGCGACCGACCAGGCCAGCGGCATGACGGTCCAATCGGCCACGCCCGGCCGATCTCGGGCCAGGAGCAAAAAAAGGTCGCCGGCCTGTTCCGTCCGGCCGAGTGCCCGGTGGCACCGGACCATTTCGCGGACAATGGCGCGGCGCACCCAGCGGCGTTGTTCAGCGTCGAGAGCCTTTTGATAGAGGGCTATCGCGGCATCCGGGCGGCCTTCGGACCAAGCCCGGCGAGCCTCAGTTTGTTTGTTCGTGTATTGGCTCTCGACGTCCAGCACTCTGTCGGCGGGAATCGCCTGCTCGCGGCCGTCGGCGTGGCGTAGGCGAAGCTCCTGGCCGTTGAAGTCGAGGATCTGGCCGGTCCATCGGGCGCGTTCGCCGCCGGCGGTTTGAACGACGACTGTGTCATCGGCGAGCGAGGGTGCCGCCAGTAGAAGCATCATGGTGATCGTCGAGACCAGTTGGTTCATTATCGTTTTTTGGTGGTTGAGCGACAGGACGTGGGCGGTGCGATGGTTTGCCGTTTCCTTACGGGCGCGGTTCGGTTTTGAGGTTTCCCACGTCGACGTAACGGTACTGGCCGCCGGTGGCGTGGGCCAGGCGTTTGAGGAAATTGTCGTTGTCTTGTTGCGGCCCCAGGCCGAATTCAATGGCGTTGATGCTCGTGCCCGCCGCGGCTCGGGCAATATCGTGGATCTGGCCGGCCGAGAGCCGCGGCTCGTCGGCGTCGGTCAGGAAGAAAATCACGTCGGGCGTCATGCGAATGGCCATCATCAGGGCTTCTTCGTGGCGCGTGGCGCCGTCGGCCGTCACGCCGCCAACAAATCGGCGAGCCAATTCCTTGTTGCGGTCGGTTCCAAAAGCCAACCGCCCTCGCTGGCCGGTCGGATTGAACTGCCACGGCTTTTCGTTGTAGAAAATGATTTGGAATTGATGCGTGCGGTTGAGGCTCGCGAGGCTTGCCAGCAGTTCGGCCTTGGCCGCGCGCAGCGCGACCGCGCCCGAACCGCCCATGCTGCCCGAGCGATCGAAAACATAGACGAATTTGTAGCCTTCGCCCTCGGTTCCGAACACGCGGACCCGGGCCTTGCCCTGACCGGCGGGGCCGCGGCTTGTGGTGGCGGAGGTGGTGGCGGCGGCATCGCCAATGCGGCCTTCGCCAGGCGAGCCGGCACCGAGCACGTTGGGGGCCTGGGGAAGCACTCGGCTGGGATCGGTCGGCGCCGCCTCGGCGAGCACCTGATCGCGGGTCGGCGAGGCGATGGTCGTTTGGGCCTGGGCGTCGGCCCGGCCGGCGTCGGTCTGGTCGACGAAAAACTCCTTTTGGCCATCCTGCCGCTTCAGGGCGATGCCGACCTCGGCGGTTCGCTCGGCGGCGGCGCCGAGGGGCGGCGCCGCGCGCAAGATTAGCCCTACCGCCACGATAAGGACCGCATGGAGGACGACGGACATGGCCCAAGGAGGCATGACCGCCGCACGACCGGACCAGATCGACGCTTTCGGCAATGACGCGGATTTCGGTTCGGATTGGGTTCCCAAGAAAATCCCCAAGACCTTGACAAAAAAGGACTTGTGGCCACCCAGCCACACTGCGCGACCTCCGAAGGGGATTCTAGAGCGGGGGGCCACCCACGTCAACGCAAGTCGGAGTAGGCCTTCGTTCAGAGTGGGTTGGAGTTTATAATTCAGATAGACCCCTACCCGAGGAGTGTTTTGCCGTGCAGATTGTCAAATATCCTCACCCCAGTTTACGGCGTCTCTCCAAACCCTTGGCGAGGGTTGACGCTGAAGTGCGCCGCTATGCGGCCGAAATGCTCGAACTGATGTACGAGTTCGACGGCGTCGGGCTGGCGGCCAACCAGGTCGATTTGCCCTACCGAATCTTCGTGGTCAATTTCAAGGGCGATCCGGCGGCCAAGGACCAGGAATGGGTGGTGCTCAATCCGGTCATCACGAACCGAAGCGGCACGGCCGAGGCCGAGGAGGGGTGTCTGAGTTTTCCGGGAATCTACGCCCCGGTTCGCCGAGCTGAACGGGTGATTATGACGGGGTTCGATCTGTCGGGCAACGAAATCCGGCTCGAACTCGACGGGCTCCCGGCCCGGGCCGTCCAACACGAAATCGACCATCTCGACGGCGTCGTTTTCATCGACCGGCTCAGCCCCACCAACCAATTGGCCGTGCGCGAATCGCTGGCCGCGCTCGAACGGCAATTCGCCGACGAACAGGCCCGCGGATTGATCCCGCCAAGCGAGCAAATCATCGCGCGGCTCGACGAACTCGAATCGTTGCGAACATGATGATTCGTGGCCCGCGGCCGTAGTCCGTGATCCGCGATTTACTCCCACGGACCACGAGCTACGGACTACGAACAACGGACCACGAATATCAGAATTCCTCGGGCTCGTGCCGGGAACGGAGCGATTGTTTTATTTGTCCGACGTAGCCCGGCACCGCTTGAAGCACCTCGGCCGGGATCAGGACGTCCTTGCGTGCCTCGGTCGGCGAGACCGTCACGCCCACGGCCACCGGCGGCGCCGCGGGGAACTCGGGCAATTCGATCACGCCGGCCGGAGCGGCCACATCGATCACGCGCTGGACAAGCTTGATCGTGCCTTGGAGATCCCAGAACATGAGCCACTGGGCGTCCTCGGGCAGCCGTTTCGTCATCAACGCGAGCGAGGCATTGGCGGCCAGGCTTTCACCGGGTTGCGTCGCGGCCTTCACGGCCAGCTCAGCCCGATCACGGTCGAGGTAGGCGACGGCGACCGTCGTCTTGTCGGCGGCGACCAGATAGGCGTGCATCTCGTTCTCCGGTCCATACATCGCCTTGAAGATCGGAGTGAACTGCACAAATTGTGGGTTTTCGTACAAACCCGACAGGTTCACGGTCAGGTCGATCCCCTTGCATCCGGCGATTTCGACCGGCACGGCGGTCATGCCTTTGAGCATGGATTGATCGGCGTCAGCCGCGAGTTGGGCCATCGACTTGACCAGGTTGGCGTATTGATCGAGAAACGCCTGACTGTCGGCGACGCGAAACGTGGCGGTGACGGCCTGATAGAGCGGCCGGCCCGGCTCGACCACGCCGAAAGACATGGCCATGGCTCGAACGTCCTTCATCGACTCGACCGACATGGCGGCAAGCTTTTTCATCTGCTCGTCGTTGAGTCCATAGATGTTCGAGTTGGCATTCATCGAAAAGCCCATGAGGCCTTTCATGAGTCCCTCGGGCAGGACACCGGCGCCGGCCAGGGCGTAAGGCTCGTTGGGCACGCCGGCCCAGGGATTCGCGGCCAACGGCTCGACGTCCGTGAACCAACCGGCCCACTCGCCGCCGGGTTTGAATCGGGCCATTCCCGTGAGATGGATCGAATTGTCTTTTTCGATCACCACGCCCGCGCCCACGGCGGTGAATTCCTTGCCGGCCGTGGCGAGCATCTGCTGATACATGGCAAAAACGGCCGCGGCCTGGGCGCCCTGCGGACCCATCTTCTCGAAGATGGGCTTCATCTTATCGAGTTCCTTGCTTGCCCGATCGGTGAAAAGTTTCACGCCCTGGGCGGTCACGACCGCGACCGCGTCGGATTCGTCGATCCACGTTTTCCACGGCGCGACGGATTCAGCGATGCTAGTTTTGCCGGCGAGCAATGATTCGAGCAATGCCTGTTTATGGGATTCGACCACTACCGCATAACCATCCTTATTGGCCATCAGGCCGTCCTCGCGTCCGAAAGTGACGCGAGAAATGTTGCTGGTGACCTCCTTGGGTTCGAACTGGCCGACGAACGCTTTATAATCGGTTATGGGCACAAGAACGACCGGATCGGGATGCCCGGCAGGCCGCGAGGACGGCATCGCCACAATGGCCACGGCCCGCTGCCGGTCCAACCCCTCTTTGACGTGAAACTTCTTCTGGAGCATTTCGAGCAACGTTTCCTCGGTGCTCGGCTTTTTCATCGATTGGGCGAGTTGCTCGATCTTGGCATCCGTTTGCCCAATGCGATTGACCACAGCAAACGCCAGTGCATCGTCGGGAATCAGGTCGAGAACCGTGTCCGCCGCCCGGGCGGTGGACGCGGCGAGCATGGCAACACTTAAAACCATTGTCAGAACCGACGGGTTTCGTATTCCTCGTTTCATGAGACGCTCCCTTTCTGGTGTCGGGGTTGGGTCGGCCAAACACGTTTGATAAGTATACGTTTCTCGGGTTCTTCGCGGCCACGGGTATTTGAGGATCGGACAAGTTCCGCGCGGGGGCGATAACCTACTCTGGGTACCATTCGACGGCCGCGAAAGGTTCTTGGATGGGTCTTTTGCATATTGAGCCGGAGTGGACATATGACATCTTGACATCAATAATAGTGATGCTATGATGACAATATGAGAACCACCTTACGCATCGAGGATCGCCTCCTGGCCGACCTCAAGGAAGAGGCCCGACGGGAGGGGCTCTCGATGACCAAGCTGATCGAGCGGGTCCTGCGGCGCGGAATGGCCGCCATACGGCAGGATCGGCGACCGCCGTGCGACTACCGCGAGAAAACCTTCGCGATGGGTCAGCCGCGGGTGAATCTCGACAAGGCGACGGCGTTGGCCGCGCTCATGGAGGAAGAGGAAGTCCGGCGGAAGCTCTCCGAACGAAAATGAAACTCGTCGATTTGAATGTGCTGCTCTACGCGGTCAACCGGGACGCTTTCCACCACGAGGCGGTCCGATCTTGGTGGGAATCAGCATTGTCGGGCGAGGAAACGGTCGGCCTGCCGTGGATCGTGCTCCTGGGATTTCTCCGATTGGCCACTAGCGACCGCGTTTTGCCTCGGCCGCTGACGCCGGCTCAGGCTACCGAACGAATCGACGCATGGCTGGCCTTGGGCCACGTTCGCGCGCTGGTTGAGACCGAGGAGCATTGGCGGATTTTCCGGGAATTGCTCTCGGAGACGGGCACCGCCGGCAACTTGACGACCGACGTTCACCTGGCCGCCATGGCCATCTCGCATGGGGCAACGCTCGTTTCTTGCGACGCCGACTTCGGCCGATTCGCCAAGCTGCGCTGGCGCAATCCCGTTGCGTAGCGCACACCCTCCGTCAGCGAATGAATGGTTAACCGTCGCGCCCGCGTGGTGTTGAAACGTTAGGCCCCAACGAACGCCGCGCGGGAGCGGCGGCTAACGTTTTGATCGTCGAATGCTTCGGGTGGCTGAAGTGTTGCCAAAATTCCATAACGCATCCACAAGAAGCGGCTTGACCTCAAGAAACGACCGCGGCCCAGGCTACGACGAGCGGCCTGGGCCACGGTACCCATTTCCAGGAGTGGAACGTATTCGTTAGAAAGTCATGACAAAGTCGCACGCCGCGGTGAACTGAGTCTTGCTGGTGCCGTCGTCATACGGGTAGGGAAAGGCGCCGTTGGGATTGGCCGGACCGCTGAACCAGTCCCAGCGAATCTCGGGCCGCAGCATCATGTTGTGCCGCGGTTTCCAGTTCAGGCCGGCGGTCAGGTCGGTGAAACTGCCGGCATAGCCGGGTTGACCCATCCAGCCTTGGGCGTCGGGCAGGTTGCCCAAGCCGTAGACGCGAGTGCCGTCGTCGTCGCGGAACCATTCGATCCTCATGCCGGCCGACCATCGGGAGTTGATTTTGTAGATGAGGTATTGGCAAATGCTGTACCATTCGCTGTCCTCGACCGCGGTGACGCTGTTTTCAAATCCATAGTCGGTTTGGAAAACGTACTGCCAACGGCAATTGAGCTGGCGCTGGAAGACGATGCTCTGGACATATTGATCGCGCAGAGCGTCGATGTCATTCCGTCCGACGTCGATGCAGTAGGCCAACGACGTTCGTTTGTCGAACGAATGCCACTTCACGCCGCCCTCGAAGTTCACCTCGCCGTTGTCGTTCTCGAACTGGTGATATCCGTTATGAAAACCGGCAAGGAGGTCGGTTTGCTCGGATAGCTTGTACTTGCCCATCATGCCGGTGATCAGGATGGGTTCGCCGTAAAAATACGTGTAGCTATGGGAATAAAAGAAATTGTTTATGGGCAGCAAACTTTCGTAGCCGAGGATGCCCGTCATGCGGCCCATTTTGACCGATAACCGGCCGAGGCCTGCCTCGACGTACATCTGCGGCAGCGAAATGCCGTAGAGGCTGTCGGCGCGGTTCATGCGGTCTTCCAGGCCGTTGCCGTACCAGTCGGCCACGCGCCAGTCGGTGCCGTAGAGCAGGTCGATGCGGCCGCCAATGTCGAAACCGCATTCAGGATGAATGGCTCGCTCAAGATAGAACCAAAGCTCGTTCATTTGGAGCTTGCCTTCGAGGTCGTTGGTCATCAAGGGGCCGTTGTAGCCGTCGGCCGGGTTTTCGCTATTGCCCGTCGCGCCAACCTGAAGCCAGCCACCGGCCGTGATCCCGTAACGATCAAGGAATCCGCATCCGCCGCACCGCGAGCCGCACGGATCACAACATGTGTCGCACGGATCGCAAGTTCCACATGAGTTATAGCCATTCGTCAGCGGGGTCTTTGCTGGGGTGACGTCAGCGGTTGCCGATATTGCCAGGTCGCCGCCGTCGGCAAGTATTGCGCTATCGTCAAAGTTGAAAGCAACTTGCCTTACCGAATCAGGCTGCGACAATTGTC
Source organism: Pirellulales bacterium (assembly GCA_016933425.1). Lineage (GTDB taxonomy): Bacteria > Planctomycetota > Planctomycetia > Pirellulales > Thermoguttaceae > UBA11386. The sequence goes on along the minus strand of JAFGAY010000369.1, from coordinate 2,342 downwards.
CGGCCCACGCAGGGCCGCTTACAATCATTGCTACAACCAGCATCGCCAAAACGTGGATTCTCATGATAGACACTCCGACGGTAGGACCGAGCCATGGAAAACGTGCGCAAACACGTTATGTGAATTACGCTTCGGACAACGGATACGGCCCGACCCACGCCACGCGTCGGAACAGGCACGCAACCGATCCTTGGGGCATCATCGGAATTGCACTGTGCGGTTATTAACGCAAAAACCGGCGCGCAAAACCACACTTCGGCCATTCGGGAACGCAGGTCTTCCGGTTGTGCCGGGTAGGTAAAGCAGGGGCTTTTGAAGGAAGCACTAGCGCGAGTTGACCATCACGTGCAAAATGCTCGGATGGGCCCGAAGGTTCGCCAAGAGCTTTTCCGGGGGCGTCCGGTCGAGAAGAATGGCGCACGAGGCCGCCTTAGCCCCGTCGAACACCGTGTTTTCGACCTCTTCGACGTTGATGTCCTCGTCGCGGATCGCCTGGAGCACGTTGGCCAGGATGCCCGGCTCGTTGAGCACGCGAACGACCATGCTGCAAACGGCCGGCGACCGTTTGCAAACGTTTACCGTGCCGGCCGGGTGGCCCGTCTTGAGAAAAGTATCGACAATTCGCACGGTTTCGTCGGCGATGGCGTCGGCCGCCTCGTCGGTCGATGCGCCGACGTGGGGCGTGCAGGTGACCAGCGCGGCCAGTTCGGTGTGCGGAAATTCATTGGCCGTGGCGGCCGGCTCGTCCTCGAACACGTCGAGGGCCACGCGGAGTTTTTTCTTGGCGATGGCGGCCACCAGCGCCTTGGTGTCGACCAACTCGCCGCGCGAGGCATTGATCAAAATGGCGCCGTCCTTCATCTTGTCGAGAAAGGCCGCGTTCACGAGGTGCTGGCTTTCGGTCGAAGCGGCCAGGTGGATGGTCACTGCGTCGGACACGGCGGCCAACTCTTCGAGCGAAGGAGCGTAGCCGACGCCGTGCTGTTCGGCCAACTCGGGCGTGAGCCACCAACCGTCCCAGGCGATGACGTTCATCTCGAGACCCTTGGCCCGTTGGGCGACCGCCTTGCCGATGTTGCCCAGTCCGAGAATACCCAGCGTGCGTCCCTTGAGCCCGCGCGACTTGCCGTATTCCTTCTTCTCCCATTTGCCTTCGCGCATGCCGACCGTGGCGTTGACGATCCGCCGGTCGGCGGCCACTAGCAGGCCGATGACCAACTCGGCCACGGCGGCCGTGTTCTTGCCGGGGCAATTGGCCACGTAGACGCCCCGGGCGCTGGCCGTTGCCAGGTCGATCGTGTTGACGCCCGCCCCCGCGCGGATGACCAGGGCCAGGTCCTTGCCCGCCTCGAGCGTCTTGGCAGTGACCTTCGTCGAGCGGACCACCAGAATGTGGGCGTCGCCGATTGCCTCGGGCAGCTTGTCGGCGGTCAGATCGGCCTGGACCACGACTTCCAAGCCAAGATTTTCAAGAGCCTTCACGGTATTGGCAGAGAGCTTGTCGGCAATCAGAACTTTCATGGAGACACCACGGAATCAAGGATAATGGGATAAGAGTTAGAATTTCAGTAAACGGTGAAACACAAAATGGCCCCACCGGGCTTGCCCCGGTGGAGTTGGGTTTGGCAACTACTCACCTTACAGAAAACGCGACCAGCCATTATGGCAGGGTCCTGAGAGAGTCGCAACCGATCCCCACTTGTAGGGCAGTCGCCATGTGCGATTGTTTGACCACCGGGGAGGACGACGAGAAACGCCGGGAGGAGAAGATCAACGGCGATAAGCTCACCAGTGCCGCTTCCTGACGGGCGCGGTTCGGAGTTTACGGCGGTCCCCGCGAGACGGCACCGTGTTTACGAGCCGCCCTGGCGCTTTTCGTACGCTTCCACCAGGCGGATCAGCTCTTCCATGATCTTGTCGGAGACCGGTTTGGCCGGGTCGACTTGTTGGGTTGGGTCGCCAAGGCCGAGTCCGCCTTCCATGGCGCCGGGAGGCATCATGGGGACTCCAGGCCTCATCGGCCCGCCGGGTCGTTCGCCGAGATCCAATCCGCCCTGGCCACGGTCGTCGGGCCTGGGTTTCTTGGGCACCAGGTCCTCGTGGTCGAGAAATTCCTTGCTCAGCAGCCGGTCGATCTCTTGCCGGAGCGTTTCGATCGGTTTTTTCTGTTCGGGCGTGGTCGCCAGACCGAGCATGCCCTTGGTCGCGCTGTCCCGGTCGCCGGCCAGCGCCGCCCCGATGGCGACCAGCCGGGCCTTCATTTTGCGCGCGTCGATCACATAGGCTTCGTCCTGCTTGAAGCGGCGAACCTCTTCCCGGGCCGCGGCGATGAACAAATCCTC
>JAFGAY010000368.1 GCA_016933425.1 Pirellulales bacterium | reverse complement strand
GGCATCGATTGGCTCGTGATCGCCATGGAATATGGGCCCCGCGATTTTATCCTCGATTGGGCCGATGGGCTGATGAAGGCCAATCCCAACCGCAAGGTCATGGTCGTCACCCATTCGCACCTTCACCACGACGGAGCGCGAATGGATTGGGCCACCCACGGAGCCTCGCAAACCGGCAATCCCCACGACAACGACGGCGACGGAATCGCCGACAACCAGGGCTTCACACTGCTGCCCGGCGGGGTAAACGACGGCCAGGAAGTCTGGACTGCCCTGAAAGACAACCCCAATTTACTGTTCATCTTCAATGGACATCACACGAATCCCGCTTACCCACGGCCAAACGATCCTTACGGCGTCGGGGGCTACCTGGCCAGCACGGCGGACGACGGACACACGGTCCACCAGATGATCGCGAACTACCAGGCCATGGCTTCCGACAACGGCTATCTGCGGCTGTTGGAATTCCAGGCAGACGGAGACGTCTTCGTCCGTACGTACTCGCCGAACAAAGGCACCTATCTGACCGCCGCGAATCACCAATTCACAATCACGGTTTCCGAACTGTTGCCCATTCCCGGCGACGCGAACGGCGACCGAAAAGTGGACGAGACGGATGCTCAAGCACTGGCCGACCATTGGGGTCAAGGCAGCGCCACGTGGCAAATGGGCGACTTCGACCGCAATGGCTTCGTCAACGCGGCCGACGCCTCGATCCTGGCCGCCCATTGGGGATACGGAACCAGCGAATCGTCCCCCGCGCCCGTGCCCGAGCCGTCCGCAATGAGCATGATGATAATTGGATTTGTCTTGGCAACCTACGGGCGCTCCTGCGCCAGAGGTCGGCAATAGCGTCGGCATTTTTCCTCGCGGCGAAAAAGAGGTCACAACGAACCCAACACCGTCTTTCTTCGGATTATGGATGAAAGTCATGACTCTATTGAGTTCTTCATGCGAAAAGAAACGGAATTGCCGGGCATTTACCCTGGTCGAACTCCTGGTGGTGATCGCCATCATCGGCGTCTTGATCGCTCTGCTTCTGCCGGCCGTTCAGGCGGCGCGCGAGGCGGCACGGCGGCTCCAATGCAGCAACCATCTCAAACAAATGGGGCTCGCGGCGCTTGCCCACGAATCAGGCCACGGTTTCCTGCCCGGCGGTGGATGGGGATGGAGTTGGACGGGAGATCCGGATCGAGCAACCGGACGAGACCAGCCGGGTGGATGGACTTTTGCCATCCTCCCTTATCTGGAACTCGATATGCTCGCTACGTTGGGCACCGACAACCAGCCGGACGTTGTTACCACGAAGCAGTGGGAAGGAGCCCTCGTGCGCGATCAGTCGCCCGTCGCAACGTTCGCCTGTCCCTCGCGACGCGACGCCATTCTCTTTCCACGCCCGGGGCGATACTATCGAAACGCCTACCCCGCCGGTCAGCAACTGACTGGCGCCCCGCTGGACTATTGCGCCAACTCGGGCAGCCTCCCGTTCGCGACGAGCCAGGGACCGAGTATGGGCTCGACCTCCGCCTCGTCGCACGACGCGGACTTCAACGGCCCGATCTTCCAGGTCAGCGCGCTGCCGCTTCGCGAGATCACCGATGGAGCCTCGGTTACTTACCTCTTGGGCGAAAAATACCTGAACCCGGACAACTACTTCACCGGCAATGACGCCGGCGACGACAGCGGCATGTACGAAGGCTGCGGCGTCGACACCTGCCGATGGTGTACGTACGATCCAAATGGCGACGGTAATCCGGAGGATGCTCTGATCCCGCGCCAAGACACGCCCGGACTCCCTTATTTTTACGGCTTCGGCAGCGCGCATCCGGGTGGCTGCCACTTCGTCTTTTGCGACGGAAGCGTGAAATCCATCGAATACTCCATCGACCCGCTGGTCCACAGCTTGCTAGGCAACGGGATGGACGGCCGCGAGGTCTCGCCCGACCAGTTCTAGCAGGCCGTGGCGCCGCAATCCCCCCTCGGCCAACCAGGGACCGTACGAAAGCCAAATTCATCGACCTGGATGGTAGAATGTAAATGCAATAGTGGCACGGCCGCCTCAATCCCATTCGTGTCGGCCACCAAGGATTCCATCCCCCCTCCCAAGATTTTACACCGCGCCATAATTCAGATCACATGTATCGCTTCCATCATAGAATTGCCTTGTTGTTTGCGTTGATTGCCGGAGCGGCCTGTTTCGGCCTCGGATCCGTCCAAGCGAAACCGCCGGAAGCAATGCTCGTCTTCGCCTGCCGCGCCGACAACGACCTTTACGCGACGATGGCGGCCCAGGGGGTCGACGCCCTGAGGGTCGCGACGCCGGCCGAGGCCGTGCGCCGGGCGCCCGAGGGAGCCGGCGTGCTCGTGCTGGCCGACGGCTATCCCTCGCGGACCACCAACATACCGAACCACGTGTTCCGCGAAGCCGCCAAGAAAAAACTGCGGCTCTTCGTCGAATATCCAAAGCGATTGCCCGGTTTAACCGCGGAAACCCCGCGCCGCGTTAACCTCGAACGCGTGGTGGCCGCTTCCGACGCCTTCGGCAAAACCTTGCCCAAGGGCCGGATTCTGGCAATCCACGATTGCCATTTCGTCCCTACCCAGGCAAACCAAGCCGACTTGGTGGTCGCTCGGGTCGCGGGGTTGGACCACGCCGTTTTCGGACTCGACGACGTCGAGGTCCATCCAATCCTCTTCGTCCATCCGCGAGGCGACGTGTTGGTCTCGACGACCAAGCTAAGCCAATTCGTCACGGCCCGCTACGCGCCCAAGGACGGCATCCAAGCCGTTTGGCAACACATTCTCAAATGGCTCCAACCAGACGCGAATCCGCCCGTCCTTGATTGGACGCCGACCGTTCGACCAACCCATGCCGCCGCCGACAAGCTGCCGGCCGACGCGGCGCACCGGGCAATCATCCGTGGCATCGACTGGCACACTCGCGCGAAAATGCTTATCGATCCGTCGTGGATAGCAAAATATCAGGAATACAGCGAAAACGACACTATTGACGAAAATAAATCCACCGGGTCGGCGCCAAACCCCGAGTGGCCTGTCGGCGACGGCTCCTGCGGTGTACTCGAGGGAGTGGTCTCCCGAATTCGTTTCGACGGAACCCAACCGGTCAGTTGGAGCCTTCGAAGCGACTCGAACGGAGAAAGCGCCTTGGCCTTCGCCTTGCGAAGCAAGCTCGACGGCGACCCGCGAAGCAGCCAAATCGCCGGCAACCTGCTCGATTGGCTCTATTTCGACTCGGGACTGTACCGCAACGAGCCGTCCAAGGCCAACCACGGGCTGATCTGGTGGACGCCGACCAACGGAAGTCTCTATGGCGATAACGACATCAAGATTATTCTCAGTTGTCTGGGCACGTCGGCCATTCTCAAGACCGACCGCTGGGACGAACCGCTGCTGCGAAACATCGTGGCCAACTTCCGCACCACCGGCCGCCTCGGGTTTCGCCACCGCGCCCTGCGCGACAGCGAACTCCTAGCCCGCGGCTGGGAGCACTACTTGAACGAACCCTACGAATATCTGGGCCCTCACTACGAGGCCTGGATCTGGGCGTCTTATCTCTGGCTTTACGACAAAACCAAATACGAACCGCTGCTAACCAAAACCCGTTTCGCTATTCGCCGAACGATGGAGGGCTATCCCGACAAGTGGACCTGGACCAACGGCATTCAACAGGAACGGGGAAGAATGCTCTTGCCGTTGGCCTGGCTCATTCGGGTCGAGGATCGGCCGGAGTATCGCGCGTGGCTCCAACGCATGGCCGAAGACATTCGCCGCTGCCAGGTTCCCTGCGGCGCCATCCGCGAGGAGATGGGTTCGATGTCGCGGGGCCGCTTCCGCCCGCCGCGATCCAACCAAGAATACGGCAAACACGAGGCGCCGCTCATCCAAAACAACGGCGACCCCATCGCCGACCTGCTCTACACGTGCAATTTCACGTTTCTCGGCTTGCACGAGGCCCACGCGGCCACCGGGGAGCCCCTCTATCGGGAAATGGCCGATCGGCTGGCCGATTTCTTGATTCGCGTGCAAATTCGCAGCGAAAAACACCCCGAGCTGGACGGCGGCTGGTTTCGGGCGTTCGATTACCAACGCTGGGACTATTGGGGATCGAACGCCGACTCGGGCTGGGGCGCCTGGGCGATCGAGGTGGGATGGACGCAAGGGTGGATTCCCACCGTCCTCGCCCTGCGCGAACTCGATCTGAATCTCTGGGACTTGTCCAAAGAGTCGACCATCGCCCGACATTGGAACCAAGTCCGCCGCGCGATGCTCCCCAACGAAATCCCCATAGGCGAAAATGCGCCACAGGAATAGGAGCCGGGCGCGGGTGCCATGCTCACGCTTGTCGTGAGCATGTTTCTGCCAACCGCATGGCCACGGCAAGCGTGGCCATGGCACCCATAAGCCATGGTGCCGAAAAACCCGACGGGCTAACTCTAACAACAACTTACGTACCGAACAGCAAGATCACCAACTCCCCATTGGTCCATCAGCCGGATATAATGTCACATGCCCGCGATGCCAAGTCTGGGAGTTTTCAATGGCTTCAAACCAACTGCGCGATCTTCCCGAGCCCGAGGGGCGTCCCGGCGCCGACGTGGTTCTCTTCGACGGCGCGTGTCCGTTGTGTCAGGCTTCGGCCCATTGGCTCGCTCGCCTCGACGGCGGCCGTCGACTGACGTTTTTGCCGTTTCAAGATCCGCGCGTCGCTCGGAGTTTCCCTGACCTCTCGCCGGAAGCGATCCAAAAGCACCTCCACGTCGTCGACCATCGCGGCCGCCGACACAAAGGCGCTGCCGCCGTCCGATACCTCACGCGCCGATTGCCCGCCCTGTGGCTTGCGGCGCCGCTGCTGCATTTGCCGGGAAGCATGCCTTTCTGGAAATGGCTCTACACTCAAATCGCCCGCCGACGACGCCGTCGCGAATGCGGCACAGGGAACCCGCCTTCTTTTTCTGAAATGCCGCCCTGTGCAAGAGGGAAAGATAGGGAAGCGACGTAAGACAAATCCCTGGCGCCACAAACGTGGTTTTCTCCCTGTATTTCCCGTTTTACTCTTTCCACGGAAACATGGTCGGTGAACTCTCGCCCGGCAGCCGGCTTTGAGGTAGACTCTTGAAGAATGTCGCCGGGTCATGCCCGGGAATAACGGTCGTCGCGAGCAGTGGACGAAAAGGTCGACTTCATGACAGACGCAAACACCCCCCCTCACGCGTTCTTCTTGCCTCGCTCCGGCCTTGAGGATCTCTTCCAGATTCTTCAAAGCGACGGTTATCAGGTGCTCGGTCCAACCGTGGTGAACGACACGGTGATGATCCGGCCCCTCGAATCGATCGCCCAGCTTCCCCAAGGCGTCAGCGACCGGCAGGACGGCGGTTTTTATCGCCTGGTCGACGGCGACCCAGAGTTGTCTTTCGAGTTCGTCGTCGGGCCCAACGGCCCCAAGAACTATCTTTTTCCCGCGAAGTTAAAGCTGCTCGAATTCCACGTGGGCAACGAGCGCTTCGAACTCGATGCCGGACAGCCCGACGTCCCCAAATACGCCTTCCTGGGCGTCCGACCATGCGAATTGGCGGCCGTCAAGGTGCAAGACCGGGTTTTCGGCGTCGCCGAGCCGGGCATGTTCCGCTGCGAATCGGAAACGTGGTACACCCTCGCGCGGCGGCAAGCCTTATTCATCGCCGTCAACTGCACCCGCCCGGCCGGAACGTGCTTCTGCGCGTCGTGGGGCACCGGCCCCCGGGCCACCGAGGGTTTCGATCTGGCTCTGACCGAGTTGCGAGGCGGCTTCATCGTCGAGGTCGGCTCGGATCGCGGCCAGGCCATCGTGGGCCGGCTTCCCACGCGCGAGCCGACCGTGTCCGAGTTGGAGCTTGCCGAACTCAAGCTCGAGCGCGCCGCCGAGCAAATGGGACGCCGGCTGGAAACCGGCGACGTCAAGGAATTGCTCGACCACGACCTCGAACATCCCGAATGGGACAAGGTGGCCCAGCGCTGCTTGTCTTGCGGCAACTGCACGATGGTTTGTCCGACGTGTTTCTGCTGCACGGTCGAGGACTCAACCTATCTCGCCGACGAAAACATCACGAGAACGCGATACTGGGAATCGTGTTTCACCCATCAATTCAGCTATCTGACCAGCGGGCCCGAGCGCGCCACGATTCGCGGACGCTATCGCCATTGGCTCCGCCACAAACTGAGCACCTGGTGGGACCAGTTCGACATGAGCGGCTGCGTCGGGTGCGGCCGCTGCATCACCTGGTGCCCGGTCGGAATCGACCTGACCGAGGAAATCCCGCGCTTCCGCGAGGGAGGCCACGCCAAGGCCGAAAACACCACGCAATCGCGAGGAACCTAGCACATGCCCCACACTCTGAGCTCGTCGCGTCCCGAACCGATCTGCGGCATGGACACCTGGATGCCCGTCCCCGCTCGGATTCTCGCCATCGAACAAGAAAACTTCAACACATGGACGTTCACCACCAGGTTTGTCGCCGAGGAAATACGCAAAATTTATCGTTTCGCCCCCGGCCAGTTCAACATGCTCTACGTGCCCGGCGTCGGCGAGGCGGCTTTCTCCTTGAGCTCCGATCCGGCCGAGCCGGAAACCCTCGCCCACACGGTCCGCCGCGTCGGCTCCGTGACCCGGGCTCTCGAACGTTTCAAGCCGGGGGGGCTCATCGGGTTGCGCGGTCCCTTCGGGCACGGCTGGCCGATGGAACTGATGCGCGACCGCCACGTGGTAATCGTCGCCGGGGGCATCGGCATTGCCCCCTTGCGACCGGTCCTCTATACCCTGTTGCACAATCCCGACTACTGCAAGCGGCTCGTGTTGCTTTACGGCTGTCGGACGCCGGCCGACCGCGTCTACGCCAGCGAACTCGAAGACTGGGAAAACAACGACGCCATCGAGGTGCTCGTGACCGTCGACAACGCCGACAGCGAGTGGAACGGCCCCGTGGGCGTCGTCACCAATTTGCTGCGGCGGATTAAGGTCGACGCCAAGAATACGATCGTGCTGGTCTGCGGACCCAAGGTGCTCAATCGCGTGGCCGCTTGGAGCTTTCTCCAATTGCACGTGCCGCCCGACCAGGTCTTCGTCAGCCTCGAACGCAACATGAATTGCGGTTTCGCCCGATGCGGCCATTGCCAATTGGGCGGCAAGTTCGTTTGCAGCGACGGGCCGGTCTTTCGGTTTTCCGACATTGCCGACATTTTCGCCAAGGAGGACATCTAATCGTGCCCGGCCAAAACGTCGATACCCTGCGCCGCCAGGGAAAACTGAAGATCGCGGCCTTCAAGTTCACGAGCTGCGACGGCTGCCAATTGCAGATACTCAACCTCGAGGACGACCTGCTCGCGCTGGCCGGCGCGACGGACATCGCGTTTTTTCTCGAAGCGCGGCGTCAGGCTCCCTCGCCCCCCTACGACATCGGCTTTGTCGAGGGAAGCATCTCGACCCCCGAGGAAGAAGAACGCATCGGCCAAATCCGCCGCGAGTGCAAAACACTGATCACGATCGGCGCCTGCGCCACCTCGGGCGGCATCCAGGCCTTGCGCAATTGGGCCGACGTCGACGAGTTTTGCCGCTGCGTCTATCCTCGCCCGGAACACATCGAAACGCTGGCCACGGCCACCCCGATCGCCGCACACGTGTTCGTCGACTACGAATTGCGCGGTTGCCCGATCAATCCGGCCGATCTGCTCGAGCTGGTCTCGGCCACGCTGGCCGGCCGACGTCCGAACATCTCGACCCACAGCCTCTGCGTCGAGTGCAAGCGAAGCGGCTATCCGTGCGTGATGGTCGCCCAGGGAAAACCGTGCTTGGGCCCGGTGACCCAGGTCGGCTGCGGCGGCGCACTGTGCCCAAGCATGAACCGAGCGTGCTACGGCTGTTTCGGACCCATGGAACAACCCAATATGGCGTCGCTCGGCCGGTGGTTCACCAGCCGGCTGGGCCAGGACGCCCGCGACATGAAACGCATGTTGCGCACTTTCAATGGATACATCGAGCCTTTCAAGCAGGCAAGTGACCGCTATGAACAAGAAGAGCAACGCTCGAAAGAACAATGAACCCGCCGCCGCGAACCCCTCGCCAACGCGCACGATCCGCGTCGAGGCGCTTGCCCGCGTCGAAGGCGAGGGAGCGCTCCACCTGGTCATGCGCGACGGCCGGGTCGAGGAGGTCCAGCTTCGCATCTTCGAGCCCCCGCGGTTTTACGAAGCGTTCCTCCGCGGACGCGACTTCCGCGAGGTCCCCGACATCGTCGCCCGCATCTGCGGCATCTGCCCCGTCGCCTATCAGATGAGCGCGTCCCACGCCCTCGAAAAGGCCATGGGCGCGTTCGACCAGGTCGGACCCGAAATCCGCGCGCTGCGCAATCTGTTCTACTGCGGCGAATGGATCGAAAGCCACGTCCTCCACATGTTCATGCTCCACTTGCCCGACTTTTTCGGCCGCGAAAGCGTTTTCAGCATGATGGACGACCACGGCGATTGGGTCCGGCGTTCGCTGAGGATCAAAAAGGCGGGCAACGCCATCGTGGCCATGCTGGGGGGGCGTGCCGTCCATCCCGTGGGAGCTTGCGTCGGCGGATTCCACCGCGCGCCCGACGCGCGCGAAATCGCCCAACTACTGCCCGAACTCGCGGCCTGCCGCGACGACATGGCCGATCTGCTTTTGACATTGGCCCGAGAGGTCGCGTTTCCCGACCTCGAGCGCGACTATGAATTCGTGTCGCTCTGCCCGGACGACGAGTATCCCATGAACCTCGGCCGGATTAAAAGCAACAAGGGTCTCGACATTGCCCAGGAAGATTTTCTCGACGCCGTTGAGGAACGCCAAGTGCCCCATTCGACGGCGCTGCACGCCGCCATTCGGGAACGCGGCGCCTACCTGGTCGGCCCGCTGGCCCGGCTGAATCTCAATGCCGAAAAGCTCCATCCGCGCGCCGCCGAGCTTGTGCCCCAGGTTTGCGAGATTGTCGGCCGCCGCCTTCCCTGGCAAAACAATTATCTCAGCCTGCTCGCCCGGGGAATCGAGGTCGTCCACGCCTTTGCCTTGGCCGTCGATCTGCTGGATGGCTATCGCCCGCCCGCAAGCTCGTTCATTCCGATCACGCCCCGGTCTGGCGTGGGACGCCACGGAACGGAAGCCCCGCGAGGGCTGTGCTGGCACGAATATCACACCGAGTCCGACGGCTCGATCGCCTCGGCCCGCATCGTGCCGCCGACAAGCCAGAACCAGAGCAGCATCGAAGCCGACCTGCGCGAACTGGCCACGCGAATCATCGACCTCTCGGACGAGGAAATGACGTTCCGATGCGAACAAACCATTCGCAACTACGACCCGTGCATCAGTTGCTCCGTCCACTTTTTGAATCTAACGCGGTCGGTCGGAAAGCCGGAGCCTTGACGGTTTTGTAACACTTCGACCGTCTGAATCATTTGACGACCAAAACGTCAGCCGCCGCGCCGCGCGGTGTTTGCTGGGGCCAAACATTTTCTACGCCGCGCAAATGCTGCGGCTAGCAACAATTTTCACCATTCGGGTGAAATATTACTCAGAAAAAATTATGCCCCCAGACTTCAACAACGGTATAAATACAACATAACCGTTTTCTCCATATACACTTAGGAAAATCTCAACTAACTTCATTCGGCCCCCCCCACCCCCCTTGATTCCGGTGAACATCACGTCTACAATAAACCGATATTGATACTGAGTCTCAATTCAGCTATACTGAAATAGAGGCAGGCAGATTATCCTCCAAACTGCCCCTACCCATTTTCCCATACAATCAATTTCCTCCCATCCCCCCTGCAATGGTTGACTCCGTCATCTCCTTGACCAACTTGCTTCCCGGCCAGGTCGCCGAGATTTTCCGCATCGAAGGCCGGCCCGAGGACGTCCATCGGTTCGAGGAGTTCGGACTCGGTCGTGGAACGCGAATCGAGATGTTCCGCTCCGGCAATCCGTGCATCGTCCGCACCGCCAGCAACAAGGTCTGCCTCCGCCTGCAGAACCGCTTCCATGTCTTCGTCAGACCGGTCGCCTAGACCGTGCGAGGACGCGCCTACGTCGCTTCCCGATTCTTCACGCCCGGTCGTCAACGTCGCGCTGGTCGGCAATCCCAACACCGGCAAGTCCACGTTGTTTAGCGCGCTGGTCGGCGTGCAACAGCGAGTTGGAAACTATCCCGGCGTCACGGTCGAGAAAAAAACCGGCCGCTTCACGACCGAAACGCAATGCTATCACCTCGTCGACCTGCCGGGCCTCTACAGCCTCGCGCCGCGCGGCCGCGATGAAATGGTTGTGATCGAGGTCCTCCTGGGCCACATGACCCAGATGCCGCCGATCGACATGGTCATTTGCATTGTCGACGGGAGCAACCTCGAGCGCAACCTCTACCTCGCCGGCCAGGTTCTCGAGTTGGGGCTGCCGACCGTGGTCGTCGTCAACAAGCTCGACGTGGCCGAGAGCCACGGCATTTCCGTCAACCTCGAGCAATTACGCCGCCGGCTGCCCGTTCCGGTCGTGGCGACCCAGGCCAATCGCCGCCGGGGCATCGACGAACTGAAACAATCGCTCGACCGACTCGACCCCGGCACGCGCCGCGAACCCAAGTCCGTCTTTCCCGAAATACTCGAAAACGAAGTCGCCCTTTTATCCGAATCTATTGAAAACCTGGAAGGATGTCGCGGGTGCCGCTTGTCGCCCCGTTGGTTGGCGCGCCGCCTGTTGCTCGACGCAAATGGGTTCCTCGAAGCGACGCTTCTGGGAGCTTGCCCCGGGCACGGTGGTCCTTGCGGTCGAGGACGCGGCTGGGGCAACGGCTGCGGCTATGGTCGAGGTTGGGGCTGGCGCGGAGGCCGCCAAGTCAATTTGCCCGGCGGGCCCGCGGCGGCCGAGCTACGCACTCAGCTCCTTGACGCCCGGCGCCGGCTCATCGACGCCGGATGCCCCCTGCCCGGCATTGAGACCGAGGCCCGTCATGCCTGGACGAAAACCATCTTGGACGGTGTTTCTTCACCACCCGCTCAATACCAAAGCACGCCGAGCGACCGGCTCGATCACGTGTTAACGCATCCCGTCTGGGGACTCCTGATCTTCGGGCTGCTCATGTTTGTCGTGTTCCAGGCGGTCTTTACGGCGGCGATTCCGATCATGAATCTGATCACCACGGCCGTCGAGCGATTGGGCATCGCCCTGACCGCCGCCTTGGCCGGAACCAATCTGGCCGGCGGCGCCGTCGAAAGTCTTCTGGTCCGCGGCGTGTTGGGCGGCGTCGGCGGGGTCCTCGTTTTCTTACCGCAAATTCTCATCCTGTTCTTTTTCATCGCACTGCTCGAACAATGTGGCTACATGGCCCGAGCCGCCTTCCTCATGGACAAGCTCATGGCCCGGGTCGGGCTCAACGGCCAGTCGTTTATTCCTCTGTTGTGTTCGTTCGCCTGCGCCGTGCCGGGCATCATGGCCACTCGAGTCATCAGCGACCATCGGAGCCGGCTCACGACGATGTTGATTGCACCGTTGATGACCTGTTCGGCCCGGCTCCCAATTTACACGCTCCTGATTGCCGCGTTTGTTCCCTCGCACGATTTGCTCGGAGTGATCAACCTCCAGGGTCTCACGCTCCTGGCGCTTTACGTATTTGGAACGGTCGTGGCAATCGTTGTGGCCTGGGTGCTCAAGCGAACCATGCTGCGCGGCAGCGCAACGCCCCTACTCATGGAAATGCCCCCCTACGAGTGGCCTTCCGCCCGAGCCGTGCTGATGCGCGTCGCCGAGCGGGGATGGATCTTTGTCCGCACGGCCGGCACCGTGATCCTGGGCGTGTCGATCGTCGTTTGGGCCGCCCTCTACTACCCACGCCCGGCCGAAATCGAGGCGCCGTTCGCTCCTCGCCGCGAAACACTGCAATTATCGCTCGATCAATTGCCCCCTAACGCCGCGGCCCGAGCACGGCTCAAAACCGATCTCGCGCAGGTCAACGCCCAAATCGACGCCGCCTACCAGCGTCAGAGCATTCTAGCCCGGCTGGGCCGCGCGATCGAACCGGTCGTCCGGCCGTTGGGTTGGGACTGGCGGATCGGCTCCGCCGTGCTGGCCAGCTTTCCCCAACGCGAGGCGGTCGTCGCCACGCTGGGCGTGATCTTCGGCGCGGGGCAAACCGGCGAACCGGCCGACGCCGCTTCGCTAGCCGGTCATCTCCGCAACGCCACTTGGGAGCGAACCGACCGGCCCTTGTTCACCCTGCCCGTCGCCTTGTCGCTCATGGTCTTCTACGCCCTCTGCGCCCAATGCGCGGCGACGCTGGCCGTCATAGGGCGCGAGTCGGGCGGCTGGCGCTGGCCCCTGTTCACGTTCGGATACCTGACGACACTCGCCTACCTTGGCGCATTGGTAACTTATCAATTCGGCACCTGGCTCGCCGGCTAAGGAACCGTGTCAAAATAAGTTAACGAATTCTCAAGGAACACTAATTCACGCTGATATACGCTAATGGAAACGAATCAGTGGAAATTAGCGAGAATCAGTGTTCCTTTTCTTTCCGACAATTAGTGATTTCAATCAACTTACTATGACGCGGAGCCTAACCCGTTTTCCTTGCGCCCGCGTTGCTCCGCCCCCCTTTTGCCGTCTTTCGCTCCGCGTCTTGCGACGCCCGCCCCTTGGTCTCGCCGCGGATGCTCTTCAAGTAGCCCGGATGCGCCGTCTGCCCGGTCATCTCATAGAGAAACCGGCTCACCAAAGTCGGCCGCGCTTTGCCCCATTTTTGCCGCTGCAACGCCAGGGTGAGCGTCAGCTGCCGCTGGGCTCGGGTCATCCCGACGTAACAGAGCCGGCGTTCTTCCTCGACCGTCGATTCCGTATCGTTGATCGACCGTCGATGGGGCAACAGACCTTCCTCCATGCCGACCATGTAGACCACCGGAAATTCGAGCCCCTTTGCGCTGTGCAGCGTCATCAGCACAACCGCATTGCCGGCCATCTTGGACTCCTTGTCCGGCTCGGCGTCGCGGTCTCCCAGGGCCAGCTCATGAACGAAACCGCCCAGCGTCGCCTGCCGCTCGCGCCGCGAGTAGTTGCCGGCTGAATTCACGATCTCCTCGACGCTTCGCCACCGGGCGTCGGCCTCGAGCGGATTGGTGTAGATGCGACCAAGCTCGGCCCGATAACCAATCTCGTCGATCAGTCCGGCGACTAACTCCGTCAGGCTGCCGCCGCGGCTAGCCCGGCGATACTTTTCGACCAACCGCCGGAAGCCCGCAACTGCCCCGTTGCCCGCTTCCGCTTCGCCCAGAATTTCCCAAACCGGCTTGCGCCGCGCGACGGCCGTCTCGACCAGCCGGGTAATCGTCTTATGGCCGATCCCGCGCGGCGGCGTGTTGATAATCCGCAACAGCGAAACGTCGTCGCTCGGCCGGACCACCACCTTCAGGTAAGCCAGCACGTCGCGGATTTCCTTGCGATCAAAAAACGACGTCCCGCCGACCAGCACGTAGGGCACCTTGGCACGGCGAAATTCTTCCTCGAACAATCTCGGCTGCTCGTTCGTGCGAAACAGCACCGCGAAATCGCTCCAGTGATGCCGCCGCGCGCGGACCGCTTGTTCAATTTCGCCGACCACCGCCTTCGCCTCGGCCGCCTCGTCGGCCAGTTGCAAAATTCGCGGCCGCCCGCCGTCGGTCGTCGTCCGCAGCCGCTTGTCGTGCCGAAGTTTGTTGATGGCGATCAACCGGTTCGACCATTCCAAAATCGGCCGCGTGCTCCGGTAATTCACTTCCAGCCGCACTACCTTGGCGTCGGGCCAATCTTGCTTGAACCGCAAGATGTGCGTCACTTTGGCCCCGCGCCAACCATAGATCGACTGATCGTCGTCGCCCACCACGCACAGATTGCGATGGCCCGAGGCCAACGCCTTGACCAGCTCGTATTGATTGCCGTTGGTGTCCTGGTATTCGTCGATCATCACGTGATCGAAACGCCCCGCCTCGGCGCGGCAAACGTCGGGCGATTGGGCAAACAACTTCGCCGTCAGCCGGAGCAAATCGTCGAAATCAACCGCCCCGACCGATTTCAACTTGGCCTGATAACGCCGGTAAACCGACGCCCCAATGTGCTCCTTGTCCGACTGGGCCCGCGACGCGGCCGCGTCCGGCTCCACCCCCGCCATTTTCCAGCGACTGATCATCGCAATCGCGTCGCCCGGCCGAATGGCCGTCTCGGGCATCTTGATCTCGCGCAGCGCGGCCCGAGCGATGCTCTGTTGGTCGCCCTGGTCGTAAATGGCAAATTGAGCCGGATAGCCTAAATAGTGGATTTGCCTCCGGAGAATCCGCACGCACAACGAATGGAACGTCGAGATCTCGGGCTTGGGCGCTCCAGCCTTGTTGCGCAGCAGCTTGCCGGCTCGCTGTTGCATTTCGCGGGCCGCCTTGTTCGTGAACGTGACGGCCAGAATCCGGTCGGGCTCGATACCGTGGCGAATCAGGTTGACCACTCGCTGCATGACGACCCGGGTCTTGCCCGTGCCCGCCCCGGCGAGCACCAACAACGGCCCGGCGAGCGTCTCGACTGCTTCGCGTTGAGCGGCATTAAGCGTCATGGATGCGTTGTCAAACGGCCCACGCCCGCCCTATGCATGGCCGGGCGGCAGGGAAAAAACTGAATCATAAACGCCCGATGCAATGGAGAGAAGGGGGCGGAACACGGGGGGGGGATGGTTACAATATTTGTGACAAGACGCCACAAATAGGAAACTGCCCTCCTTTCGCTTCCCCCCGAACAAAAGACGCCAGCCCCCCTTCGCCCTTTTCCCCTACCAATAAACCCGCGGCGTAATGTCCACGGGCAACGGACTCGACGGAGGCGGCACCCCCTGCGACAGGTCCTGGCGAACCCGGTTCGGAGAACGCCCAAACGTCTTCGAAAAACAACGCGAATAATAGAACTGGTTTTCGTAGCCGCAGCGGTCGGCGATCTGTTTCACCGTCAGATTCGTTCGCGTCAACAGCACCAGCGACAACTGCAATCGCAGCAGGTTATACGTCCGCATGGGCGACCAACCCAGCGTCTTGCGATACAACCGGCACAAGTGCTTGTCCGTCACGCAGGCCACCCGCACAAGGTCTTCCAGCCGGACGGGCCGCCGTGGGTCGTCGTCGATCACCTGCCGCATCCACCGCAGCGTCCGGTGGACCGGCTCCGGCCGGTCATATTCGCACTGCGTGTTTTCGGCCGCGTGCTCCTCGAGAAAAATACTGATCAACGTCTCGACCACGCGACACTCGGCCGGACCCGGCGGCACGGCCGGCCACATCGGATGCGAATAAATCAACTGGATCACGTGCCGAAACAACGCCCCGATCACCGGCGTCGGATGATTCCGCACGGCCGGCCACGACCGAGGGTCGGGCCAGTCGCCCGGCATCCGCGCGATGTCGAAGTGGAAATAAGCGTGCCGCGTCTGGCCAACCCGATCCCATTGATAGGCCTCGTGGAAACCGGGTCTGGCAAGAATAATGCTCCCCGGCGGCACCCGGTGCTCGCGCCGACCCACGCGATAGGCGACCTGCCCCTCGATGATCAGCACCAACTCGTAATCGTTCAGCACGCGCGGCCCAAGCGTCTCGCCGGCCCGATACTGAACCACCCCGCCGTAAAGGTAGTCCAATTCCAAACGGTCGAGGTTTTCGGAGGTTGGAGAAAATTGTTCCATGGCAAAGGTCCATTCTAACGACTTGCGCGACCATTTCCACACAAAATGCGAATTTTGTGCATGGTCCGGCCACGCTCGGGCATGGCACTGCTCGAACAATCAATGAAAATAGAATTGCCTGGAGTGATGCACGTCCAATCACATGAAGGCCGGAAAATGAAGCCGCCAACCGGCACCCACTGCGTTCACCCCACCCAAAAGCGGGGTTTTACACTCGTCGAGCTTCTGGTGGTCATTGCGATCATCGGAATCTTGATCGCTCTGTTGCTTCCCGCCGTTCAGGCCGCCCGCGAAGCCGCCCGCCGGATCCAGTGCGCTAAAAATCTCCGACAATTCGGCATCGGCATCAACGGCTACCTCGCCGCCAATCAAATCTTCCCGATCAGCGTCAGCCCTTGGTATCAGGGACCGCACCCAACCGCCGGCACCAGCGGCAAGGGCTGGATCATCAACATCCTACCCTACGTCGAGCAGCAGGAACTCTACGAGTGGTTTGTTCCCGGCTTCAACGGCGCGTTTTTCAGCAGCCAGGGAATCTATCGCCCCGAGTGCCGCCTTGCCATGCGAACGGCGTGCGACTTCCTCCACTGCCCCTCCGATGATTCGGCCGTGCAAAACTCGACAAACGAATACCAGTGGGAAGGCGTCGAAGTTGCCTTGACCAATTACAAGGGAGTGCTGGGCGACACGCGCCTGGCCGGCACCTACAGCGTGCATGACGGAAGCATGCCCGACTGCCACGAAACGACCGGTTGTTACGGCCTGTTCTATCGAAACAACTACCAGGAGCCGACCGGCATTATCGAAGTGACCGACGGAGCGAGCAACACGCTGATGGTCGGCGAGGACGTGCCGGCCGAAAACCACCACTCCGTTGCCTATTACTCCAACGGAGACTGGTGCAGTTGCCACGCTCCCTTGAACTATATGCCCCACACGCCCGACGACTGGTGGAACGTCATGTCGTTCCGCAGCCGCCACCCGGGCATCGTCCAATTCTGCCTCGTCGATGGATCGGTTCGCACCCTCAGCGAGGAAATCGATTATACGCTCTATCGTGCATTGAGCACAAAAGCCGGTGGCGAGGTTGTTGAGGTACCGTAGTAATTCTCGCTCGCCATGGTGACGCGGAAATACCGAGGCCATGAGACATGAAGCGATCAATCCGTTGGCGATTTGCCGCCGTCGCCCTCGTTGCGGTCTTCACCCTCGCCGCCGGCTGTAATAATTCCTCGCTGGATTCGTCCGTCTCGGGCACCGTCACGCTCGACGGCAAGCCGCTGGAACTCGGCGGCGGAACCGGCACGATCTCCTTCTTCCCCGAAGCCGGCGGACCCGCCGCCCTGGCGACCATCGCGCCCAACGGATCCTACGTGCTGAAGACGGGCGACACCCAGGGCCTCCGCTCGGGCAGCTACGTGGTCACAGTCGTCGCCACGGGCCCAAGACCCAAACCAAAACCCGGCGATTCCCCCCTGCCCGGCCCGCTGCTCACGCCCACCCAATACGGCACGCGCCAGCGATCCGACCTCCGCTTCACCATCGTGCCCGGCCCAAACCAGATCGACGTCCCCCTGACATCCCGATAGCCCGCGACCAAAAGAACAGCCCCGCCCACAAGAATTGCCCCCACCCCATTGCTTCCCGCCCCATCGCCCCACCCCAACCGCGAAAAAACGCCGCAAGAACTCGAACCTTGAACGAGGGGACCAAAATCGAAAAAATCGCTACGACCCGCCTAATCGCCCCATCCCCTTCATTTGTACTGTCGGGTTTTCGTAGCGATTACTGTCGGATTCCAAGGGTTGGCGATTCCGTAACTTCTTTATGCGCAACGAGATAGGGCAAAAGCTACCCCGCTAGGACTTGAACCTAGAATAGCGGAACCAAAATCCGCTGTGTTGCCAATTACACCACGGGGTATTGTGCCATTCTGCGCTGACTTCGGAACGGTCGCGCCGACAACGGCGCTTCTCAAGAGCGCCGC
>JAFGAY010000367.1 GCA_016933425.1 Pirellulales bacterium | reverse complement strand
TGTTGCGGGAAGGACGCCTCTCGGACCGCGGGATGGCCCGGGCGTCCCGATTTCTTCTACCTTTCCCTCGATAGCGCGCGAGTTCTCCGGGTCTGTCGTTCAGTCGTCAATCGGCAAGCCTCCTTGTGCTTGAGGAAAGGGGAAACTGGATTTACGACATGACTTTTTTGCGGACATTGCCCGCATCAAGTTTCAATAGGCATGGCGGCTTGTGACCAACTGCCGGCTGCGTGCTGTTTAGCGTCCACGGCGTGCCGGGGATCGTCCGGTCTGGACCATGCTACGATGGCGAGCCCGTGTTGGTTCGCCCAGCGGATGGTTTCTTCCCGGTCGAGCAGGATGGTCCGGCCGGCTTCGATGGCCAGGACCCGGCCGCCGGCGTGGTGCATGGTTTCGAGCGTAAGCCGGCCGACGGTGGGGACGTCGAACCGCATGTCCTGCTGGGGTTTGGCCACTTTGACGACGGTGAACCCCCCCGTGCGGCAGAGGGTTCCGGCCCGGCGGATGCACTGGTCGGTTCCTTCGACCGCCTCGACGGCCATGACGGCCTGGTCCTTGACCACGACGCTTTGGCCGATGTCCAGGCGGCCCATTTCCTTGGCGATCTGCCAGCCGAACTCGACGTCGCGCCACTCGGCCGCCGACGGCCGGCGGTCGGTCAAGACGCCTTCGCCGATAAGCAACTCGGGGACATAGTCGGTGGCCGGGCCGAAGTGGAGCCCATGCTTGGCGAACACGTCGACCAGCGCAATCAAGAGCGTGTCGTCGCGGCAATCCTTGTGTCGCCAGAGAAAATGGGGCGCGAACGTGCGGAAGGTGGTCCAGTCGGGCAACAGCTTCCACCAGCGCCACGGCTGGAACAAGGCCACCTTGTGGATCTTGCCGGCCATGGCCACTTCATGGATGCCGTGCTTTTTGAAATAGCGGATGGCGCGTCCGATTTTGCACAGGCCAACCCACTCGAACCGATCGCACGCATCGCGCAATTCGGGTTCGGCGTGGCCGCTGACGCCCAGGCAGAAGACCTCGACGCCCTGGCTATGGAGGCTCTCGGCAATGACCCGCGGATAACGCCCCCAACCGGCCAGCAGCCCGACCCGCCGGGACCGCTCATGGGCGATTAGGGCATCTTGCCCATGCTTCGTTCCCGGATGTACCGGTGGCTCGCCGGCGGCGCCTTGGCGATGGGCCGCGTCGAAACGAGTCGTCTTGTCGGCGGGTTCGTTCATGGCGGTCCACTGGCCGTTTCGGCTTGAACGCAAGAGCCGTAAACGACGCAAAAGACTCAAGCATGCGTGAAGACGTTTCGGCTAACTGTAACGGGTGCCATGGCCACGCTTGCGTGGCCATGGCGTGCATTCCTCGGTGAAACATGCCCCCGGCAAGCGTGGGCATGGCACCCAAGACACTACACTTTCGTGAAATGCGATCTAAGCGGCGCGCTGGATGTCCTTATTTTCCGGTCGTTGGGCCTGTTGTTCGAGCAGTTTATCGACGGTGCGTTGAAGCATTTTCAACTGTCGCCGCATCTCGGGCAGCTTGGTGAAGGCGGCCTGTTTGAGTTTTTGATCGCGTTCGGGCGTGGCGGGGATGCCGATCACGCACTGCCCCTCGTCCACGTCGTTGATCACGCCGGCCATGGCGCCCAACACGGCCCGATTGCCGATGTGGACGTGGTCGCGCACGCCCACCTGGCCCGCCATGACAACGTAGTCGCCCGTGCTCGTGCTGCCGGCGATGCCGACCTGGGAACAGAGCATGTTGTGGCGTCCGATGCGGCAATTGTGGGCGATCATCACCAGGTCGTCGATCTTGGTTCCCTCGCCGATCGTCGTCGGGCCGTAAGTTCCCCGGTCGATCGTCGAACCGGCGCCCACCTCGACGTCGGCACCGAGGATGACGTTGCCCAATTGGGAAGAAAGGACATGGCGACCGTCGATTTGGCTGTATCCGAACCCATAGGCCCCCAGCACGGCCCCGGCGTGAATGATGCACCGGGCGCCGACGATCGTGTCCTCGTAAAGCACAACGTTGGGGAAGATGGTCACGTCGCGGCCAATCTTCGATCCGGCCAGAATATGGACGCCCGAGTGGATCGTCGAGCCCGCGCCGACGAACACCTCGTCGCCGATCGTGGCGTAGGGATATACGTCGACGTCCTCGTCGAGCTTGGCCGAGGGGCTGATGACGGCCAGGGGACTCACGCCCGAGCGACGCCGGCGGCGCGGCGGATTGAAGTGTTTGATTAGGGCGGCGAACGCCGTGTGAACGTCGTCGACCAAAATGGTCGGCATCTCCTCCCGAGGCGGATTGTCGTGCGAAGCCAACACGGCCGAGGCCCGACAATCGCTCAACTTGTGGTTCCGATCCGCGCCGCGGTCCAATAAAGTGATTTGGCCGGGCACGGCGTTCGAGAGCGGGGCGGCTCCATAAATGACCAGGTCGCCGTCGCCCACAAGCCAACCGTCGACCAGCGCCGCTAATTCCGCGAGCGTTGCTTGCATGGATCGGAATCCTTTCCGAAACAGAGGAGTCGTTTTTGGACAGCCATGACAGGGCCCCCAGGCAGCGGGGCAATTGTCCAAGGTGTTCCATCTTAGCCCGACTGCCTAAACCGGGCAAGATCAGTAAAAAACGGGTGAGAAACCCGTAGGCCGGGTCGTGACCCAGCAAGAAAAACCGGACACCACACGGACGCATCGATACGAATGGGGCACGCCGTCTTGGATTACCCCGAGCACCTTGCCGCCGGCCGGAAGCCCTGAAACAATAATCAGGTGCGCCGCCGCATCCTCGGAAAAGCATGTCAAAGATTTGGTTCCCTTTGCGTCTTCGCGGTAAGAAACCCGGCTGCCCATGTTCGAGATTTTTGAACACACCGCCGATTTGGGTATTCGGGTGGAGGCCGACTCGCTTTCCGCGCTTTTAGCCGAGGCCGCCGCGGCCTTGACGTCGGTGCTGGTGGCCAATCCCGGCGCGATCCGCCCGGCTCAAACCATCGAGCTGACGATCGACGGCACGGAGCCCGAGGAGTTGTTGGTCGACTGGCTCTCGGAGGTGCTCTGGCGGTTCAGCGCCGAGCACATGCTTTTTTCGCGGTTCGAGGTCGTCGAGCACGGAAGCCACGTCGCGGCCCGACTGGAGGGCGAACCGGTCGACGAGTCGCGGCATCAGCTCGACACCGAAATCAAAGCGATCACCTACCACCATCTGAAAGTCGAACGCCGCACCGACCGATGGACGGCCGAGGTGATCGTCGATTTATGAAATACCGTAGGCCAGGTCGCGACCCGGCGGCGAGTGCATTATTGCCGGGTCACGATCCGGCCTACTTGAAAAACCCTGCCCGGCGCCCCAATCGCCATTGAAAGGACCACCCCATCATGACCGATTTCACCAAACAACTTCTTCCTGAAGTCAATCGATTTCTTGCCCAGGGGCCAATCGCTTCGTTCGTCGGCGGCCGCCCGGTCGGCGGCGGCGACGACTCGGTGTTCGCCACGGTCGACCCAGGCGCCGGCCGCCCGTTGGCCGAGGTTTACGAGATGGGAGCCGATCGGGTTGACGAAGCCGTCGAGACCGCGCAACGGGCGTTCGAGACCTCGGGCTGGTCCGAGCTTTCGCCGGCCGATCGCCAAGCGGCACTCGAGCGGCTCGCCGCGACCGTCGAGCAAAACAGGCACATCCTGGCCCAACTCGAAGCGATTGACGGCGGCAAAATTCTTTGGCAGGCCGCCGGCGACGTGCAAAATTTCATCGACTCGATTCGCTTCTTCGCCGGCGAGGCCACGCGGGTCGACGCCACGAGCCGCCTAGCGCCCGAGGGCTTCGAGGCCTACCAGGCACGGTTGCCCTGGGGACCGTGCGGATTCATCTTTCCCTGGAATTTTCCGATTCTGTTGGTCGGCTGGGGCATCGCCCCGGCATTGGCGGCGGGCAACACCGTGGTGATCAAGCCGGCCGAGGACACGCCCCTTTCGACGACCTATCTGGTTCAACTGGCCCAAGCGGCCGGCATTCCCGACGGCGTGATCAACGTGGTCAACGGCCGGGGAGAGACGACCGGCGCAGCCCTGTCGTCCCATCCGGGCCTGCGGCGGATGTCGTTCACCGGTTCGCCCGAGGTGGGACGCAAAGTGGCCGAGGCGTGTGGTCGAAATCTCGTGCCGGTCAAGCTCGAGTTGGGTGGCAAGGGAGCGGCCGTGGTGTTCGACGACGTCGACGTGGCCGCAACGGCCGCCGACCTGGCCGCGGCCGTTACGTTCCACGCGGGCCAGGTCTGTTGCGACGCGACCCGATGGCTCGTCCACCGGTCGATTTATGACCGATTTGTCGACGAGGTTGTCGGGCGGATGCAGGGGGTGCGCATTGGCCATCCGTTGGATGACGCCACGCAAATGGGCCCGGTGGTCAACGAGAAGCAGCGCCGCCGCGTGCTAGACTATCTCATGCGAGGCCAAGAGGAAGGCGCCCAGGCAGTGCTCGAAGGGGGCCCGGCCGACGTGCCCGGTTGCGAAGGCTTTTACGTCAAACCGGCCCTGCTAGCCGGTTCACTCGACAACGTCGCGGCGCGCGAGGAAATCTTCGGGCCCGTGGCCTACCTCGCGCCGTTCGACGACGAGGACGACGCGGTGGCCATGGTCAATGCGACCGACTACGGGCTGGCCAATAGCGTGTGGACCGCCGACCGCGGCCGTGCCGATCGAGTCGCGCGGCGCATGGTCGCCGGCAACAGTTGGATCAACTGCCACAACGTTTTCCCGTTCGGCGTCCCCTACAGCGGCATCCACAAAAGCGGCCTGGGCGGCGGCGTGAACTCAATCGAAACTCTACACGACTACTGGCGAAAACTGTCCGTCGTGCGGCCAATCCAGTAGCAAACGGTCCGTCAATGAACAGCGATCTTAATAGCCGCGGGCGGAAGCCCGCGCGAAAACAACCGTCTCCACATAATCCCTCGAAATACCACCCATGAAAATCGTCCACCTCGCCGCCGGAGCCGGCCGCCTGTATTGCGGAAGTTGCTTGCAGGGAAACACGCTGGCCGCGGCTCTCCGCGCGGCGGGCCACGATGTCGTGCTCCTGCCCGTCTACACGCCGCTACGGACCGACGAACCGAACGTCAGCGAGCCTCGGGTGGCAATGGGCGGCCTCAATGTTTTCCTGCAACAGCACTCGTCACTCGCGCGGCGCGCCCCGGAATTTGTCGATCGGTGGCTGGACCGGCCCGGATTGCTCGACCGGCTGGGCGGGTCGACGCGGCCCGAGCGGCTCGGCGCCCTGACCGTCTCGATGCTTCGCGGCGAGGAGGGTCGCCAACGGAAGGAAATCGACAAGCTGGCCGCGTGGCTCGCGGCCGACGTCCGGCCGGACGTGATCCACCTGTCGACGGCCCTGCTGGTCGGCGCGGCCCGAACATTGGCCGAGCGGCTCGACGCGCCGGTGGTGGCGACGTTGGCGGGCGAGGATTCGTTTGTCGAGCAGCTTCACGAGCCCTATCGGACCGAAGCCCGCGAGGAACTTCGCACGCGGTGCGGCGAGCTGGCCGCGCTGGTGGCCCCCAGCGCTTACTACGCCGAATTCATGGCCCATTATCTCAATATCCCTTCGGAGCGAATCACGGTAATCCTTCCGGGCTTGAATCTCGAAAGCTACCTGGTCGAATATCGCGCGGCGGCGGACGATTCCCGGCGGCCGGAACCGCGCGAAGCAGAATCAGCGAATTACCCGAAGCCGGACGTCGTTGAACCGATTGGTGCTCGGCCATTCGAGGAGCAGTTGGCGAATCGATCGCCGGAAGAAACGCCGCTGGACGAGGAAACCGTGGACGACGTGCCGAGCGAGGAAATGCCCCCGATCGAGCAAACCGACGCGGCGATTGTCGATGTGGAGCATGTTCCGTCGGAAAAACGTCCATTCCGGATCGGTTACTTCTCACGGATCGCGCCGGCCAAGGGATTGCATCAATTGGTCGAGGCGTTTCGACTCATGCTTCGCAATCCGTCGCTGCCGCCGGCGCACCTGGTGGTGGCCGGCCACGTGAGCCGCGGCGATCGGGCCTACTTTCGCCAGGTCCGCCGCCAGGTGGCCCGACGCGGACTGGCCGGCTGGTTCGACTATCGGGGTGAACTCGACCGCGATGAAAAAATCGCGTTTCTCCGCTCGCTCGACGTGTTGTGCGTTCCAGCGACGCGGCCCGAGAGTCGCGGGCTGGCCCTGCTCGAAGGATTGGCCGCGGGCGCGCCGGCGGTGGCGCCCGACCACGGCGTGTTTTCCGAGCTGATCGCGGCGACCGGCGGCGGGTTGGTTTACGAGCCGAACCGGCCGACGGCGCTGGCCGCCGCCTTGGAACGCCTGATCCTCAACCCCGATCTGGCCCGACGCCTCGGCCGCCGGGCCCAAGCGGTGGTCCACCAACGGCATGACGTCCGAAACATGGCCGAGCGGATGATGACGCTTTACGGCACGGTGTGCCGCGGCGGATGATTGCTTGGGAGATCCAAAGCGTTCCCTCGGCCCGGGCTAGGGTTTCCGGCGTCGTCGGCAGTCGGCGCAAATACCGGTAACGAAGGTGCGATGGCCGTTCAGTTCGAATTGGTGCTGGTCGGCCACTTCGCGCACGATTTGTTCTAGTTGGCTGCTGTGGAACTCGATCAACCGGTTGCAGACGTCGCAATGCAAGTGATCGTGGCGGGGATAGCCGTACTGGTGCTCGTAGACGCTCCGGCCGGCCAGGGCCATCTTGCGAATTAGCCCGGCTTCGGTCAATTCGCTGAGCGTGCGATAGATGGTCGGCCGACTCAATTCGCGCCGGGCGATAAGATCCTTGACGTGCTCCATCAGCTCGTCGGCATCGAAGTGATCGTGGTGGCTGAAAACCACCTCGACGATGAGTTGCCGCTGCCGGGTCATCCGCTTGCCCTTGGCGGCGAGAAACTGCGCGAACCGCTCGCTCGGCGACAGTGGAACCTTCACGCTTCGGAGCGAGTAGTCCTTTGCCATGGCGAGTCGTTAACCAATTTCGTCGAGGAGCCGGTCCAGGGCGATGTCCAGCTTCTCGGGAGTTTCATACGTTCCTTCGGCGATTTGCCGGCGGATGGCGTCGACCCGATCCTGCCGAATGTCGGGCGCTTGCTTGACCTGCTCGATGAGCCGCGCTTCGTCGGAAATCCGGAGTTCGTCCTGGATCAAGCCCGAGGGCGTGGTTGCGTCGGGCCTCGCCACGCGAGACGCATGGGGCGGGCCAATCGGCTGAGGGCCGTGTAGATGAGAAGGGCCGTGGATATGCATCCTTTTGTTTCTCCCAAGGATCGCCGCGAGTCGAGTCGCGCCGGCGCGAACGCCCGGCATCCTCTCACGCCTCGCAAATGTACGTTACCAGTCTGTGCGTCACCATCCGTTGCCAGTCAACTCGACGATCCGTCGCGGGCCGTCGCGGACAAGACTACGTGAACACGGCCCATTCCGTTCATCGACCGCGCGGCGCCGGGGGTTCACACAATCCCGTGGTGCCCGAGTCGTATCAAAACTTGGCTATTAATGCTCTGTAACGTCTGTGACAATCTCGGGCAACCCTGACAGCGTTGCCAATCATATTCAAGGTGGCCGTCGCAACACGCGAGCGTGCTGCAAAAGCAACGCCGGCTTGTCGCTTTCGGTCAACCTTGTCGCCGCCGGCCGGCACAACAGCCTCCCACGCGGCGTCACATCCTCTACCAGCCGTTCATTGTCGCACGAAACGTTCGATTATCCAAGTCGACGATGGATACCTATACGTACTTTCAGTAGAAACAGTTCGCGGCCCAGGGACGCATGAGTCGGCGGATTATAGGGAATCGCCGGGGGATGGACAATATCGACATGGCCTTGAAGACTAGCTCTCAGGGGGCAGACCGCCACGCCCAAAACGTCCTCGTTTATAAAGCGGATAACCTAGAAAACTTTCCCCAGGCCACCGTTTTTTCCCAGAACTACCTCTTCGGAAACATTGTCGTACCCCGAAGGAGATTGTCTCCTCGGGTATTTTTGGGGAATCCTCGGAACCGCCGGCCGGACGCGCGGTTTATGAAGGTGGCTTGCGGTTTCCTGGTTAGCCGTCGAGCCTGCTCGACGTTCCACACAACGCCGCGCGGGCACGGCGGCTAACATGCCGCACGCCGCTTGTTTCCGCCAGTTGAAGGTTTCCCCCATTTTTCTGCCCGTGTTTCAAGGAGAAGGAACGATGCAACGATTACTCCCCCTCATTGCAATGGCGCTGATCGCGGCGGCTCTGCCGTCGTGGCTCATTGCGCAAGAACCCGACCAATGGCCGGCGAACCTGTCCGACTCCGAGGAATTTTTCCAAGAACCGGACGCTGACCAAGAAGAGCAAGCCGACGAAGACGACGGCATGCCATTTTCACCTGACGTATTGGTCGCGGCCCGCGAGACTTCTCGGCCCCACGCCGATCAAGGCAAGCCGGGCGAAGGCAAACCATGGTGGACGACCGGCAAGGGCAAGGCGGGCAAGGACAAGCACGCCCAACCCGGACAAAAACATCGCGGCATGAAAGGCCACCCCAAAGGCAAGCGACCTAGCGCCGAACAAATTTTCAAGCGTCTCGACGCGAACGGCGATCAGCAGTTGAGCCTCGATGAATTCAAAAAGGGCATGGAGAAGCTGCACGCAAGGATGGGCCGGAGCGGACCCGGCCGGCGTGGACCCGATCAGGCGGCAAATCGTGGTCCCGGCCGGCGCGGCCCCGGTCCGGTCGCGAATCGTGGTCCCGGAAAACCCGGTCCACGGCATCTGGCCATGCGAGGCCGACCCAGCAACCATGGTCCCAAGCGGCCAGGCCCCGGCGCGATGAACGAGGCGCGTCTCGCGACGTTCCACTTGGCTCAGTATCATCTGGCCATGTATCGGTTCCACGGCGGCAAACCGGTTCCGGGCATCATGGGACCGGCGCATCCCGGCAAGCCGGGTCCGCGGTTTGCCGCTCCCGGAAAGCCGGGACCGCGACATTTGGCCATGCGATCGGGTCCGCCGGCGCGTCGACCGGCCCCGCCGTGCGTCAAGGGACCCCAACGTCCTCGCGGCGGCATGAAACCCATGAAACATCCGGGTCACGGTGGGCCCCGCGGGCCACAGGCCGCCATGGTCCAACGGATGTTGCGGGTTGCCAATGCGATTTTCGATCGGGTCGATGCCAATAAGGACGGCAAAGTCAATGCCCTGGAAGCCGCCGCGGCGCACAAGAAGCATTTCGCGCGCGTCCTCGAAAAGGTCGACAGGGACGGCGATCAGGCAATCGGCAAACGGGAAGCCGTCGTGTCCCTGGTTGGGTTGGTCAAGCGCATTCACGCGTCCCACGCGGGCCCGGCAAAGGGTCCCCAAGACCCCGGCAAGTGCCCCGCGATGAAAGGCCATACGCCAGGCAAGCCCGACCGTGCGAAGGCCAAGGCGGCCATGGCCGAACGGTTCAAGAAGGCCGACGCCAACGGCGACGGAAAGCTGAGCCGCGAGGAGGCGCCGCCCCGCTTGAAGGAACGGTTCGGGCAGATCGACGCGAACGGCGACGGGCAGTTGACCAAGGACGAGCTGAAGGCGGCCTTCGCGGCCCGGCACAAGGACGCGCCGACAAAACCTCGCCACAAACCCCGCGCGGATGACTGAAATTCGCGGCGCGGCCAAATACTCACTCGGGGCGAGGCTTGTCATAACGCGACCATAACGCCTTGCCCACCGAAGGGAAACAAACGGCCGCGCCCGAAACCTCGCACAAACCAAAATCATGGACGGCTAATCGCCCGTTTTTTCACTCGCAAAAACTGTCCTTCTTGCAAACCAAAAAAATCCGCGAGTCTTGCGCCCGCCGTAATTCCCGAATTGCGGCGGGTTTTTTTGTTGCGCGCGGCATGAGTGGCCATTTTGTTGACAAGCGTCATGGGGATCGTGTTATAATAAGGCCGGTGCGTCGACGACCCCAATAAACCGATTTGAAAAACGAAAGCATCATTGGCCGCCACGTTGCACTCAAGCCGCCTGCGACCAATCGAACCGGAACGCTTTTGATTTTCCACGGTTCTCCTCCGTCGGGTTCGGCGCGCCGTGGAACTTCTCGTCGTTTCGGAACCGCGTTGCCCGCTTAACCCGCGTCGGAGAATGTCTCCGCCGGCGCCGCGAACCAGAACCAAACCAGCGTGTCTTGCGTAAAGAGGACGATGGATCGAACGGGCCAGAGGCATCGGCGGGCCGCAAAGGCTCGCGGCCACCGTTCGCGTTGGGCAAACCCAAGAAATGCCGCGTGCGAGAGGAGGTCGACATGAACACCAATCGATTCGGCCGACAAGACGAACGGGGCGACCTAGATCGAGGCGGTCCGGAACTCTGCCCCACGGCGGTTCAATGTAAGATTCGTTCGTTCGCGCAGTTCAGCCGTTGGCTCGACGGCGAGCTGGCCAAGCTGGAACGCCGCTGGGCCCATCTGGCCGCCGGCGCCGGGCGAATTTCCGAACGGACCTTCACCCCAACACAACCTCGCTGAGGACTTCGGCCCATCCTGCTCCGGTAGTCCACCACGTCCGGGCTTATTGGAGGGCCATGCTTGTCTTGCCGTGTATCGCCAGAAATGGTTGCCGCATCCCACCGGTTGCACTGCTTGTCCAATCTGGTAATTTCCATCATCGGTCTTCTTGTCGAGTGACGCTTCCCCTAAAATAGAGGGGACCCTACCCATCCGCGCAAAGCTTTTTTCCGCATAAAGAATGAACTATTGTTTTGCATGAACCGTAATTCTTATCTGGAGCTTTGTGGAACCGGCGTGGTCGAGGTGGCGGCCATTGTGGGGGGCTTGTCTGCGGTTCGGCCAACCGGCATTTTTTCATTTCCCCTTCTCACGGTCCGTGTCGTCCCCGGCCGCTGAAATCCTACCCGCTTTGCGGTCCCAAGAACCATGTTAGACCTACGTGACGTCAAGAAATCGTTTACCGAGCCCGACGGCGGGGAATTGCCCATTCTCGACATCGAGGAGTTTCACCTCGACGAGGGCGAGCAGATGGCCCTGGTCGGGCGAAGCGGTTGCGGCAAAACAACCTTGCTTTATGTCATCGCCGGCATCAGCCGACCCGACTCGGGCATGGTCAAGGTGGGCCAATGGGATATTACCCTGTTTACCGAAGCCGAACGCGACCGCTTTCGAGCCGAGCAAATCGGCTATGTTTTCCAGACGTTCAATCTCCTGCCCGGCTTCACGGCGCTGGAAAACGTCCTCCTGGGAATGCGTTTTGCCGGCGGGCACATTGACCGTGCCAGGGCCAAGCACCTCCTGGAACGCGTCGGCTTGGGCCACCGCATGACCCACCGGCCGGGACAACTCTCCGTCGGCGAGCAACAGCGGGTCTCCGTCGCCCGAGCGCTGGCCAACCAGCCGCGGCTCTTGCTGGCCGACGAGCCGACGGCCAACGTCGACGCGGGCCACCAGCAGCAGGTGGTCGACATGCTCCGCGACGGATGCCGCGAGGACAACGTGGCCTTGATGGTCGTGACCCATACGCCCGAGGTCGCCAATCAATTCGATCGACGGGATAATCTCGAACACTTTAATCGCGCGGTGGTGGCATGAGTCTTTGGAAAATTGCGTGGCGCAGCATTCAACAGCGGGCACTGGCTTCAGCCTTGACGGCGTTTGCCGTGGGACTGGGCGTGGCTCTGGTCGTGGCCGTGCTGGTCATTCACGGCGTGATCGATCAGTCGTTCCGGCGCGGGGCGCAAGGCTACGACCTGATCGTCGGCGCCAAGGGCGAGCAAATCCAGTTGGTCCTCAACACGGTTTTTCACCTCGGCCAGGCGACCGAAAACATCCCCTACACCTACTACGAGGAACTGACCGAAAGCCCCCGGTTTTCGCCGGCGGTCGAAGTGGCCATTCCCGTGGCGATGGGCCATGCCTATAAAAGCTATCCGGTCATCGCCACCACGCCCGACATGTTCGACCAACTGAAATACCTGGGCGACCGGGAGTACGAGTTTTCCGAGGGCCGCAATTTCAAAACCAGTGAACCGTTCGAGGCCGTCGTCGGCGCGACGGTCGCCCGAAAGCTCCACCTGAAGGTTGGCGACACGTTCCGGCCCACCCATCCCGGCGTGGAAATCGTCGGCGACGTCGAGGACACGCACCACGAACCGGTTAAAATCGTCGGCGTGCTCGCCCACACGGGCACGCCCAACGATCGGGCCATCTTCATGAATCTCGAGGGATTCTATAAGTTTGGATGCCACCAGGCCGGCCCCTCGACGGTCCGACGATTCATGGAGAAAAAGGAAAAAACCAGCGCCGAGGAACACGCCCACGACAAGGATGCCGACCATTCAGAGGACGGCGAAGACCATGCCCACGACGCGGACGAGCACGGCGCGGACGAACATGACTCACACGAACACAAAACCGAGGAACACGGCACAGACGGCCACGCAGGACACTCGCATGAGCCGATCGCACACCAAGACCGCCAATTGTCGGCCATCCTGGTATGCACCGACCACTCGAAGCCGGCCCTGGCCATGCAACTGCCCGACGTGATCAACGCCGAACCGGATGCCCAGGCCATCGCCCCGGCGCGGGTCATCTCGGAGCTTTTCGACGGCATCATCGGCAACGTGCAATTGATCCTCGTGATTCTCGCCGTGCTGGTGGTCGTGGTGGCTGGGATCGGCATTCTGGTGAGCATCTACAACTCGATGAGCGATCGGCGCCACGAAATCGCCGTCATGCGGGCGCTCGGCGCCAGCCGAATCCTGGTCGGCACGGTCATTCTGCTCGAATCGATCCTGCTGTCGCTCGGCGGCGGGCTGGTCGGTCTGTTGTTGGGCCATGGGTTGGTCGGCATCCTCGCCCCGACCATCGCCGAGCACACGGGCGTGATCGTCAGCGCGTTCCAATTTCAGTGGAACGAGTTGATCCTGATTCCCGGACTGATCGTGCTCGCCTCGCTGGTCGGCTACGCGCCCGCGGCCGTCGCCTATCGGACCGACGTGGCCAAATCGCTCACGACCAACCAGTAAGCGGCCCGCGTCGATTGATGAAACCGTGGATGAATGTAAATATGGGTTTTCAAGAACCGCCTTCCGATCGTCCGAATCCGCCGCCGCCGTCCTATCGCTCGAAGCGGTGGACGAGCCGCGCGACGACCGACGTCCACGCGACCTCCTATCGTCGCATCGAGCCGCTGGCCGTCGCGAGCCTGGCGTTGGGTGGGCTCTCGTTCCTGCCCATGTTCGGCTGGCCGATGATTCCGATTCCCATCGCCGGCGTGGTCTGCGGCCTGCTTGCCCTGCGTCAAATCGCCAATTTTCCGAGTGAAAAAACGGGCCGTGGAATGGCCGTCTCGGGACTTGCCCTTTCGATCGTTCTGGGTCTTCTGGGAATTTTCTATTTCTCGTACTTCGTCGTCTACGGCGTGCCCATCGGCTACACGGGAGTTACTTTCGCGGAGTTGCAGCCCGACAAGGAAGCCGGCGAGGTCATTCCCCAGAAAATACTTGATCTGGAAGGCAAATTCATATTTCTCAAGGGATACATGTATCCGGGCCGGCGGAGCATGGGCATCCAGCAATTCGTTTTTGTTCCGTCGGTGGCGCACTGTAAATTTTGCCAACGCGATCTGGCCTCGACCGAGATGATCCAGGTGACGATGGTCGGCGACCAGTTGGCCGATTACAGCGTTCACATGGTCGGCATTGGCGGTAAACTCCACATTGACCACGCGGAAGCCCTCCGCCCCCTGGGTGGAATGCCCTACAAGCTCGAAGCCGACGTTTTCCGCGAATAAGACCTCTTCTGAAAAACCACGAAAGACGAGAAAACCGTGAATTTCCAGGACCGGCGACCGTCTTTCGGAAACTCCTTTGAGCGGGTATATTAGGTGGCTGGGGTGGGAAAAGAGGTGTGGAGGGCGTCGTCCGCCTTTATTCACCCTTTTTACCACCTTTTTCCATTTTCCACTTGTTTTCCGGCGGTTGCCTCGCTGCCAACCGATGGCCAAATACATCGTTCGTTTTGGTTCGATGCGAATGCTCGGGGCGTTTGACGCTCCGGAGGACTTGGCGTGCGCCCGCAACATGAACGTCATCGCCCGGACCAACCGTGGGCTGGAGGCCGGCGAGGTTCTATGCGAGGCCACCGACGAGGTCCTGGGGCAGTTGGACGAGGTGGGCGAGGGCAAGATTCTCCGCGAAATGACGGCCGACGACCTCCGCGAGATCAGCCGGATTCGCGACCATCAGGCGGAGCATTTCGCCACTTGCCAGCGTTGCATCGACAAGCTGGAACTCGCCATGCAATTGGTCGACATGGAGCACATTTTCGGTGGCGAGCGGATCGTGGTCTATTATTTGGCCGATGGTCGGGTCGACTTCCGCGAGTTGGTCCGCATGTTGGCCGGCGAGTTTCAGACGCGGATCGAAATGCGTCAGATCGGCGTGCGCGACGAAGCCAAGCTCATGGCCGACTACGGCGACTGCGGCAAGGCCGTTTGTTGCAACACCCACCTGGTCGAGATGCCGCCCGTCTCGATGAAAATGGCCAAGCTGCAAAAGGCCACGCTCGATCCAACAAAAATCTCCGGTCGCTGCGGCCGGTTGAAATGCTGCCTCCGGTACGAATACGCGGTTTACGAAAAACTTCAGAAGGATTTGCCGCCGGTCGGGTCCAAGGTGATGACGTCCGACGGGCCGGCCCGCGTCCTGGCCCAGGAAATCCTCGCCGGCCAGCTTTTAATCGAAAAAGAGGACCGCGTGCGTCATCTGGTCGACGCGGCGGACGTTCGCCCCTTTGTGCCCGAGGCGGCCGAAACGGCCTCCGCGAAAACGGAAACACCCTAGTTTTTCCATCCGGTTCGACGGGAACCTCCGATGCTCGACCCTTCCCATCCGATCGTCGAACTACTCAAGCAGGACACGCGCTACACGTTCGATGCGTATGTTTTTGTGTTCGAATCGCTCAGTTACGCGCAAAACATCCTGGGAATGGGCGATGAGGCGGACTCCGACCCGCCGACCGCCGATTCCGCCGAATCGCCCGAGCGTCACGTAACCGGCCAGCAATTATGCGAGGCCATTCGGCTTTTCGCTTTGGAACAATACGGGTACATGGCCAAGGACGTCCTGGCAAGCTGGGGAATCCACCGGACGGGCGACTTCGGCGAAATCGTCTTCAATCTGATCCGCATCGGCCAGATGCGCAAGACGTCGGAGGATCGCCGGGAAGACTTCGACGACGTTTACGACTTCGAAACGGCGTTTCGTCACGAATTCAAGATTGCTCCTCCGAAGGAATCATAGCCGCTCATGTCTCAACATCGACACGTCCCGGCGACCCGGCAACCCGCCACGAACAAGCTTCCTCTCCCGACCCGGCGTCAAAAGTGGCTCTTGGGAATCACGCTTCTTGTTTTAGTGATTTGGGTCGCGATCCTCGTGACGCTGTCGGTCGTTTTCTGAAGAACCGCGGCGAAAACGGCCAGGGCTCGGCATCCGGTGTCCTTGGGAGGAAAATCAATCCCACGATTGAACGAGACCCTCACGAACGTCCACCACTCGAGAGGGAGAAACCGGGCGGCGAACCCTTGTCATGCTGGTTCGCGGATGCGAAAATCGAGAAATCACCTCGGCGGGGGATTGCCCCGGTCTTTGCCCGGATCGACGTGCCCAAAATGTGTTTCCATGCGGAGTGACAAAACATGAAACTCGTGCCTTTGGGTGATAAAGTCGTCGTCCGACGCCTGCAATCCGAAGAAACGACGGCGGGCGGGATTGTTCTGCCGGAACAGGCCCGGGAAAAACCAAAACAGGGACGCATTCTGTCGGTGGGCGATGGTCGCCGGTTGCCCGACGGGAACCGCGTCGCCCTGAGCGTTCACGACGGCGATCGGGTCCTGTTTCAGAGCTACGCCGGCGCCGAAGTGAACGTCAACGGCGAGGATCTTCTCATCATGAGCGAGGATGAAATCCTGGCCGTGGTCGACGGCGCCTAGTGCTGCGTCGCGATTGAGCAACGGGCAAGGACGACGCCGGTTCCCCCTTTTGGGTCGGAATGGGTGGACTTTTCATCGCCAACCATTGGTCCCACGGTCAAAACAGGCCTACGTCGGCCTGTTCTCTCCCCCGCCGGCTCGACGTGTTCTACAATTCCCCAGGGTCTCCATTGCTCTTTGGAGGATGATTCAAAATGACTCTCCGACGCACTCCATTTTCACTGAGCGTTTCGTTGTTTTTGTTGGTCCTGGCGATTGGTCCGATCAGCGTTTCCGCCCATGCGGCCGAAACTGCCGAAACCAAGGACTACCGTCAGGCAGTGGATCGGGCGATCCAATTCCTTCAAACCAAGGCCCAGGAACCGGACGGGGCGTTCGCGTCGTATGCGGGTCCGGGCGTAACGGCCGTGGTTGCGTCGGGGCTGTTGCGCAACGGATTGACGCCCGACGATCCCATGGTGGCCAAGGCCCTCGCCTATCTCGAAGGCTTTGTCCAGCCCGACGGCGGCATCCATGCCAAAAAAACCCTCTACCGCAATTATGAGACCTGCCTGGCGATCGTGGTCTTCTCCGAGGCCAATCGCGACGGCCGCTACGACAAACTCATCAAGGATGCGGATCGTTTCGTCAAGGAAATTCAATGGGACGAAGGCGAAAACCATTCCTTGGACAGCTACAACTTCGGCGGCGCCGGCTACGGCAAGCACACCCGGCCCGACTTGTCCAACACGAGCTTCCTGATTGCCGCGCTTCGGGCGGCGGGCAACGGACCGGACGATCCGGCCATGCAAAAGGCGCTTACTTTCGTCTCGCGGTGTCAGAATTTGGAAAGCACGTACAACACGACTCGATTCAGCGCGAAGAATCCCGACGGCGGCTTTTATTACACATGCGCCGGCGGCGGCCAAAGCCAGGCCGGCGAGACGCCGACCGGCGGCCTGCGAAGCTACGGATCGATGACCTACGCCGGATTGAAGAGCATGATCTACGCCGGCGTGAAATCCGACGATCCCCGCGTCAAGGCCGCGCTGAATTGGATCCAAAAACACTACATGCTCGACGCGAATCCCGAGATGGGAAGCGCGGGCCTTTACTACTACTATCAGACGTTCGCCAAGGCGCTGGCCGCCGCCGGCCTCGACCAGGTCGAAGACGTCCAAGGGAAGTCGCACAACTGGCGAGAGGATCTGGTCGCCGAATTGGTGCGTCGCCAACAGCCCGACGGATCCTGGGTCAACACGAACCCTCGCTGGTTTGAAAACAACCCGAGCCTGGTGACCGGCTACGCCTTGCTGGCCCTTTCCTACTGTCGCCCAGACACCCA
>JAFGAY010000366.1 GCA_016933425.1 Pirellulales bacterium | reverse complement strand
GGATCTTGCCGGCTGGTCAAAAAGTAGAGCCCCGCACGAACCACCCGCTGATATTTGCCCGTCTTGTGCGTCTGACCGGCTCCCAAAAAAGGAAGCAACGCCAGCCCGGTGGCGGCATTTCGGGCCGAGGAAAAAATGCCCGGGTCGCGGCAACGTCCCTGGCACCGGGGTGCGAGTTGCTGGGCGAAACTCCAACCGCCGTCGGCAAACTGGTGGTTGGCCAACCAGGCAAGCGCCGCCTCGACGGCCGCTTCGCTTTGCGGCGTGCCGTCGTAGCGTTGGACCAATTGTTTTCGGGCCTGGTCGCCTCGTCCGCTGAGAGCGCCGCCGCCGAGCCCCCCGACAACCGCCATGGGATCGCTGCGCGGCGCGGTCGAAAAACCGAAGTCGCCCAAGTCGACCGACGGCGACGTGGAAACCGCCTTCTCCATCGAGGCAATGTCGCTCGTCGGCGCGCGAACCGCCTCGTCGACCGTGAGGACTTCGTCGGGCACGGGCCTCAGGTCGATGGGCTCTAGCGGCTGCTCTTCCAGTCGCTCAAGCGGATCGAGTCCCGCATCGGCGGAGGAAACCACCAGATGATTGATCATTCGATCGGCCACGGCCGGCGGCAACGTATACCAAGCCAACAAGATGAGCAGGCCCATGTGGACGATCATGCTGGCGAGCCAACTGGGCATTTGTCGGGTCGCTTCGCCAAACCATCGCCACCCCACGACGTCGCGGGTCGGCTGGGGCGGTTGGCCGAGGGGGGGCGAATCGGTTCGTTTTGGGAGCGCCGGTGGTTGGGCAGGGAGAGGGGCGCTGGGCTGGTCGTCGGGTGGAACGGCGTGGGGGCTATCGGCCGCGTCGAGGCAAGCCTCGCGCGGAGCCTCGATGTCCGTCGGACGACGGTGCGTATCGCCTTGGGCCATCCTCTGTTACTCCGAAGAGGTTTTTTCTCGTCCCGGCCGGCTAACTGCACCCGAAAAAAGGGCAAAACGGTCCATTAGGGTGATTTTTCGCCAAGCCGATACGTCGACGACTGCCCCTCTCCTTCAGACTAGTCTAACCCACGGGATAAGGCAATTGTCTTTGTATCCCCCCTCTTGGGATGGTAAATTCCATTTCTATTGCGACATGAGCGTTAAATCGGCTAAACCGGCCGGTTGAAACCCTTAATGGGTGGCTTCCGTTGGCGTCGAGGATTGCTATAATGGACGGGCTGATCTGACCGGCCGGATCCATCCGCGGCAATCCTAGTGATTCTCCGAGAGACGCCCGCCGCGTGGATCGCGGTTTTCTAACGGAAAATCAGGCGACCGCGAACCCATGGAAACGCGGGACGCCGGGCTAGGCGTCGGGAACTCCCTGAAACGCACGGCGCGGGGCGCCGATTGGCGCAAGGACGCAGATGCCGGCAACCGCCCGAGCCAGTACGTTTTTTTGGCCAGGAGTACTATTTCGATGGCAAAGAGTAAGAAAAAAGCGGAAACCGTCTTTTTGGTGTGCGAAGAGACGGGCGACTACAACTACACGCTGCGGCGCAAGCCGGGCGGCGAAAAGCTGCAGTTGAAGAAATACTGCCCACGCCTTCGCAAACACACCATGCACGTCGAAAAGAAAAAGTAGCCCACGGCGAAAAAACGCACGAGGCGTGGGAAAAGGGGTCGGATACCTTTTGTGCGAAGCACCCTCCGGGCCTTTCAGGCAAAAGGTACCCGACCCCTTTTCCCACTCGCATTCTTGGTACCGTCATGGCCAAACGGTGGCGTATTCACTCTCACGATCCAGAGCGGATCGCCGCGTTGTCGCGCGCGGCGGACATTTCGCCGATCGTCGCCAGCTTGCTGCTCTGCCGGGGCATCTCCGATCCGCGCGTGGCTCAGCAGTTTCTGACGCCGAAACTGTCGGCCCTTCACGATCCCGAGAGGTTGCCCGGCTGCACCCAGGCGGCCGAACGAATCCACGCGGCCATTGCCTCGGGCCGGCGCATCGTCGTCTACGGGGATTACGACGTTGACGGGATGACGGGCACCGCGCTGCTGCATCGGTGCATCGCCTTGCTGGGCGGCGACGTCGGCTATTACGTGCCCCATCGGATCGACGAGGGGTACGGTCTGAACGACGAGGCCATTGAAGCGCTCGCCCGACGAAAGACGGACGTGCTGGTGACGGTCGATTGCGGCATTACGAGCGTTGAAGAAGCGGCCGTCGCGGCCCGATGCGGCCTCGAACTGATCATTACCGACCACCACAATCTGGACGACCGTTTGCCCGAGGCCGCGGCCGTGGTCCATCCGCGATTGCCCGGCGGAGCGTATCCCTTCGGCCACTTGAGCGGGGCGGGCGTGGCTTTCAAACTTGCCTGGGCAATCTGTCAGCAGGCAAGCCAGGCGAAGCGGGTGGGTCAGCGGATGCGCAATTTTTTGCTCGAAGCCACGGGGCTGGCCGCGTTGGGGACCGTGGCCGACATGGTGCCGCTGGTCGACGAAAATCGGTCGTTGGTCATCCACGGCCTGAAGAGTCTTGCGGCCCGATCGATCCCGGGCATCGCGGCGTTGGCGCGCGTGGCCAAGCTGGACGGCAAGCCCGAACTAACGAGCGAAGACATTGCCTTCGCGATTGGTCCTCGGCTGAACGCGGCCGGCCGGTTGGGCCAGGCACAGTTGGCCGTCGAGCTGCTGGTGACCCAAAAGCCGGAGCGGGCCGCCGAGTTGGCCGAGTATCTCGAAAAGCTCAACGCCGACCGCCAGACGCTCGAACGGCGCATCATGCTGGCGGCCAACAAACAGGCAAAGACTCTTTTCGATCCTGTCGGCGATCCGGCCCTGGTGCTCGACGGAAGCGACTGGAACCCGGGCGTTATCGGCATTGTGGCGGGCCGGCTGGTCGAGAAGCACCATCGGCCGGTTGTGCTTATCGCCTGGGACAAGTTCGACGCGCGGCCGGGGCTCGGATCGGCGCGGAGCGTGCCCGGCTTCAATCTTTACGATGCGCTGGCGGCTTGCCGGGAACATCTGGTCGGCTTCGGCGGCCACGCGGCGGCGGCGGGCCTGCGGATCGAGCGGGGCCATCTCGACGCATTTCGCCAGGCTTTTTGCGATTATGTGGCGGCCGAAATCACCGAGGACCAACGCCAGGCCGAATTGCGCATCGACGCCGAATCGCCGCTGGCCGCGTTCACCCTGCAAACGGTCCGGCAGATCGAGGAACTCGCCCCGTTCGGCCAGGGCAACCCACGGCCCTTGTTATGCACCTCGGGCGTGCGGCTGGCCGAGCCGCCGCGACCGATCGGCACGGGCGGCCATCATCTTTCGCTCCAACTCGCGCAGCACGACGTCCAACTTCGTGCGGTGGCCTTCGGCGGCGGCGACCGGGCCGACGAGTTGGTCGGGCTCGACGGCCCGATCGAGGTCGCCTTCCGGCCGGTAATCAACACGTTCCGCGGACGGCAAAACGTTGAGCTTCACCTGGTGGACTGGAAGAAGAGTGAAGAGTGAAGAGTGAAGGGTGAAGAGTGAAGGGTGAAGAGTGAAGAAAGAGGAAAAAGAGGGCTCAAAGGCGATCAAATGACCCCAACGGGACTCGAACCCGTGTTACCGGCGTGAAAGGCCGGTGTCCTGGACCGCTAGACGATGGGGCCGTGGCGTTCGGTATGTTGCCGACCGCAAGCTACTCTGTATACGGAATGAACGGCCCTTTCGTCAAGGGATGTGTACGGATTTTCAGGGAACGAGGGAGCTGCGACAAGCGGAGGCCGTTGTTTTCTTGGGGAGCCAGGGGTCGTCAGCGCATGGCCTAAGCGTGGAAAGACCCGGGCAGGGAAAGAAGCGTGCCGGCGGCACGATGCGCGAGGAGAGCGAGAAGAGAAAGCCCCGGGGAGACTACTCGTCGCCCGCGCCTTCCGTTGCGTCCGCTCCACTGGCGGCCTTCTTGCCCACCGTGGTTTCGTTCCGGCGGATGGCGTCGAAGACCTCGCGGCGATGGACGGGCACTTCCTTGGGGGCTTCCACTCCCAGGCGCACCTTGTCGCCCCGAATTTCGACGACCACGATCGTAATGTCATCGTTGATGACAATACTTTCGTTCTTTTTTCGGGATAGAACCAACATGAGTCACGTTCCTTCGCCTCTCGCGGCGCGATCACCGTCCGCGAGGTTCAAAGACGCCTCCGCGCCGACGGGGCGCGCAAGACACCAAACTACCCTCGAACATACTCTCGTAAATGGGCCAAGTCAAGCAAATGCCGCGGAAAACCCGTTTGAACACACAGTTTACGGTCGTTTGTCAAGTAAAATCGTTTTTACCAAAACAGGTTGCCCATGTTTTGCAGATGACGTGTATTACTGCACCGTTAAGACCAATCGTGTAAAGACTTAATTCACTCCAATTATATCCAAACTGTCCACTCGGACACCACACCTTCGGGCTATATGCTCCATGGAATTGTGGCTCCACTGCTGGTACGGATTCTTCAAATAACCGGCCGGCGCCAGCAGGGAACCACTGGGCTAATAGGCAGCGGATTATGCGTCGCCAGCCTTTCGGGGGCATCGCCGTACCTAGGTGTCCAAGCGTGGAAAAAAACGTGTACGAATAGGCGACTCCCCCTGTTTCTCGATCAAAAGAGCCCTGTTTTCCTATAATTCCTCGGGCTTGGCAGTAGGAGGCGCAACCCTTTTAGATTGGATTCGGATGGAACGACCCATGACTGTTCAGCACGGCGACCGGCGATGCATCTTCACCTTGGACCAGGCAAACGCCATGTTGCCGTTGGTCCGTGCGATCGTTTCCGATCTGGTCGGTTTGGCCCATCAGGTTAGCGACCGGTGGGAACGATTATCGTGTTTGTTGGCCGACCGCGAATGGCTCGCTCCCAGCGATCCCTACGCGGAGGAATTGGTTCAGGTGGGGGAGGATCTGGAGCGTGATCGCCGGCGTCTTCAGGAATACGTCGACGAACTGATCGACTTGGGCGTCGAGCCCAAGAGCGCCATCGAGGGGCTTGTCGATTTTCCGGCCATGGTTCAGGGCCGCCGGGTTTCGCTCTGTTGGAAACTGGGCGAGCCGGAAATCCGCTACTGGCACGAGATCGACGGCGAATATGAGGATCGGCATACTTTAGCCACATCTACTCCCCCCCAGCATCAGCCCATCGGCGCCGCTTGACGGCATTCTCGCGCACCGTGGAATTCGGGCGGTAGCATAACTGCCCAGCTCGGTTTAGAATCGCGGTTTCGTTGGCCATTTCACATCACGATCCACCTGCCCGGTAGTCGCCAAACCTCGTTCCACCGGGACAAGCCCGGTGGGGTTTATGGGGCCCAAAACCAACTTCAAAACACGATCTAACTCGCCATGCGTCTGATTGACACCCATGCCCATCTCGACGATTCGTCGTTCGACGGCGATCGCGACGCGGTTATTGAGCGTGCCGGGGCCGCCGGTCTTGAACGTATTTTGTGTGTCGGCATTTCGGCCGACACGAGCGAAATGGCCATTGGGTTGGCCGAGCGGTACGGCCTGGTCGTAGCCGCGGTCGGCATACAACCGAACACTTGCGTCGAGGCCGCCCCGGGCGATTGGGACCGCGTCGTCCGACTGGCCGGCCATCCGCGCGTGGTTGCCTTGGGCGAGACGGGCCTCGATCGTTATTGGGACACGACGCCGATCGACGTCCAGCGCGACTATTTCGATCGACACTTGCGGTTGTCGCGCGAACGGGATTTGCCCGTGGCGATCCACTGCCGCGAGGCCGAGGCCGACGTGCTGCCGATGCTTCGCCAGGCCGCCGCGTGCGGTCCGCTGCGAGGGTTGATCCACGCTTTCAGTGGTTCCGCGGCGATGGCCGAGGAGTGTCTTTCGTTGGGGCTGTATTTAAGTTTTGCCGGTTCGGTCACGTACACGAATCAGAAGTTCAAGCCGTTGCGCGAGTTGGCTGCGCGGGTTCCGGCCGACCGTTTGTTGCTGGAAACCGACAGCCCCTATCTGACGCCCCATCCGCTGCGCGGCAAGTTGAAACGCAACGAGCCGGCCCAGGTGGCGTTGATTGCCGCCGATTTGGCCGCGTTGCGAGGTTGTCCGGTCGAGGAACTATCCTCGCAAACCACAGCCAACGCGCGGCGTCTTTTTCGACTGTCCGAATAGCCCACCCGAATCAAGGAGCCCCGACGATGGTCAAGACCGCAAGCACGATGTTGTCGCTTGGCACGCAAGCCCCCGATTTTTCGTTGCCCGACGCGGAGGGTCGGGCCGTTTCGCTGGACGATTTTAGCGATGCGAGAGCGTTGCTGGTCGTTTTCATGTGCAACCACTGCCCTTACGTCAAGCACGTCGCCGAGCCGCTTGCGGAGTTAGCGCGCGAGTATCGCCGTCGTGGCGTGGCGATTGTGGGAATCAACTCGAACGACGCGGACGGATATCCTGAAGACGCGCCCGAGGCCATGCGCGAAG
Organism: Pirellulales bacterium; assembly: GCA_016933425.1. Classification (GTDB taxonomy): domain Bacteria; phylum Planctomycetota; class Planctomycetia; order Pirellulales; family Thermoguttaceae; genus UBA11386. Next base: position 3,108 of record JAFGAY010000366.1, on the reverse strand, counting down.
AGATTGAGCGGCGCGGTTACGATTTTCCGTATCTGGTGGACGAAAGTCAGGAGGTGGCCAAGGCGTATCGCGCGGCCTGCACGCCCGACTTCTTCCTTTTCGACGCCGCGCGGCGGCTCGTTTATCGCGGCCAGATGGACGACAGCCGTCCTGGGAACGACCGGCCGGTCACCGGCGAGGATCTCCGCGCGGCGTTGGACGCGGTTCTCGAAGGGCGGCCGGTGCGTTCCAACCAGAAACCGAGCCTTGGCTGCAACATCAAGTGGAAAGAGGGCAACGAACCGGATTATTTTGGGTAGCTATGCTTTTTGCTTCGTGATCTTCGCGCTTCGTGGTATGAGAAACGTGTTTGACGTACTTCTTGCACGGAAGAGGGTTATGTTGAATATCATTTTTGGACAGTAGAACTAGTGCTACAGCGCGATGTTAGGCCATTTTTTTCATCACGAAAACACGAAAGTGCGAAAAATCGAAAGATCGAAAGCGGCGGCAGTACGGCGCGAGGACAGAGGTTTCGTGTTTTCGCCGTTTCGTATTTTCGTGGCGAAGGAAGACAACAAAGGCGTCATCTTGTAAGCAGTTGCCACTTGATGGGTTACGATTGACTTACTTCCGCACCTAGGGCTGTAGAATTAGTCGACTTGCGTTCCCGGCCCTATTTCCGGCGCGACGGCCGGCCACTGGAGCGTGAAGGTGCTGCCTTCGTCCGGCGTCGACTCGACCTGAATCCGGCCGCCGTGCTCGGCGAGGATCTTTTGGCTGACGGGCAATCCCAGGCCCGTCCCCCGGGCGCCTTTGGACGAGACGAACGGGCTGAACAGGTTTTTCATCACATCGGCCGGGATGCCGGGTCCATTGTCGTGGACGACGACCCTAAGCATCTCGGCCTTGGCGTCCCACTCGGCGGCCATTTCGACGGCCGGGGGCCGGTTGGTATTTGCCCGCTCGGGCTCCTCGACGTCGGCGGCCAGTTCGGCGGCGGCATCCAGCGCGTTGGAGACGACGTTGAGGACCGCGCGATGGATCATTTCGGGATCGAAGACAAAAGGTTCGACACTGGGCGCGGGCCGCCAGGAAAACCGCACGCCGAGTTCGGCGGCCCGGCTTTCGGCCAGTTCGGCCACCTCGCCGACAACCCGATTCAAATCGCTTGCGACGCGTTCGGGCTGGCGTTCCTTGCTGAAGGTCAGCATGTCGAGGACCAGGGCGGAGATTTTATTCTGATTGCGTTCGACGATATTCCAGCCACGGCGGATCACCTCGGGATCTTCCTCGGTCAGTCCCAAATCGATGAGGTAGCTGCCTCCGCGGATTCCTTGCAAGATATTTTTGATATGATGCGAGAGGATGGTGACGGTCTGGCCGATGGCCGCCAGCCGTTCGGCCTGGACCATGGCCGAGTAGTATCGCGTGTCCTCGACGGCCAGCGCCGCCTGGTGGGCGATGGCGATCATCAGTTTCAGGTGGTCTTCCTTGAACTTATTGGCCCCGCCCGTGCGAATGACTTCGTCGGGCGGCGTCGAGGTGTCGATGTAAATCACGCCGACGACGTCGTAGCGGCCCTGCATGGGCACGCAAATCGCCTCGCGCACACCCGCCTGGAGAATGCTGGCGCCGGCGTCCCAGCGGTCGTCCTGTCGCGCGTCGCTGGTCAAGACGCCCTCGCCGTGCTGGAGCACGTAGTCGAGGATGGTTTTGCTGATGCTGATGCGGTCCTCGCGGCCGGCCTTCGTCCGGCGGGCTTTCTGCCGGGTGCGCCGCGCTTTCGGCTCGAGCCGGCCGGTCTCGCCGTTGATGAGCATGATGCAGCCGCGGTCGGCCTCGACCCACTCGAAGATCAGATCCATGATTCGTTGCAGGAGCTGGTCGATGTCGAGCGTGTGGCTCACGGCCAGCGCCGTGCGATACATGACCTGCAGGTTGCTCCTTGCCCGGGCGAGCCACGAATTTCGGGGCAGATCGGCGTCGAGATCGAACGCGCGGCTGCCGTCCTCCTGGCTTAGCGAATGGACGATCCGCGAGGCGTCGGCGCGAGGTTCCGAGGCGATGTCGACGGCGTCGGCCAGGTCCTCCGCTTCGTCGTCCAGCGGCCCGGTGAACAGCAGCAAGGTGCGTCCGAGCTGGATCTGGTCGCCGCTGGAGAGCGTCCGCCGTTCGATCCGCGCGCCGTTGACGAAGGAACCGTTGGAGCTGCCCGCGTCGACCAGGACGAAGGCGTCGTCGGCCATGAGGATTTCGGCGTGTTGTCGCGAGACCTCGGTGTCGTGCAATTGCACGTCGCTGGCCGAGTCGCGTCCGATCCGAACGTGGTCGGCGAACTCGAACCGCGAGCCCTGGTCGTTTCCGCGAATGACAAACAGCGAAGCCACGCGTGCCGGCTCCAAGGAGTTCGACGAGTCATGCCCGCCGGCAGCGAGTGACGCGGTTGTCACGAGAGCCAAACATCCCGGCGGGCGTGTAGCCGCTCGTCCGCCGACGGCCCTTAAGCGGCCCGGCGAGTATTCCCCTCGGGGTGGACGAGCAGTTCTTCGATTTTACGGATCAGGGGGGCGTAGTCATAGGGCTTGCGAACGAATTCGCCCAAGGGGGCTTCGCCCCCCGACCGCCGAGCACTCCCCAGAATCACCAGGGGAGTCGCGTTTTCTCGTGATTGGGCGGCGAAGGGGGCGTAAATTGCCTCGGGATCGCGTTGGTCGAGCTCCAGATCGAGCACGATCAGGTCGGGCCTCACCCGCTCGGCCAGCGCGAGCCCCCGCTGGGCCCGGCGCGCCGAATAGGTCCTCATTCCGCGCCGCGCGAGCGCGGTTTGGAGCACTTCGTGCGTTTCGGCCGAACGGTCCACGATCAGAACGCGAGGATTTTTCGTCACGAACACGGCCTCCTTGCCGGATTCGCCGAACTTCCCTGTTCGGCAAGCTTCCCCCGAGGAAGCGGCAAAGGATACCCGGTTCCGTTGGGCGTGTCAAAGCGAGTTGCCGAGAAAGACAGCCACGCAACCACGAAATTACAAGACCACGAATTAATTAGTTTCTGTTGCGGAAAACCTTCTGTCGCCTTTCGCTCCGCGAAAGCAGCGACTATTCCACGCTACTTTCGCGGAGCGAAAGG
>JAFGAY010000365.1 GCA_016933425.1 Pirellulales bacterium | reverse complement strand
TCGATGTCGATGCCCATCGAACGGTTGAACGAAAACAAGAACGTCAGGACGGGCTCGAACACGAAGAAAAACGCCGTCGCCGCGCCGGCCAGAAACAGACCCAGGCTGAACGGCAAGAACACATGGACGTAATGCTTCTCGTGGGGATACAGGCCCGCGGCCACGAACGACCAGATCTGATAAAAAACATACGGACTGGCCAACACGATTCCTAGGAACAACGACGCCTTGACGTAAATCATGAACGCCTCGTGCGGGCTGAGGCTCTTGGCGCGCATTCGCGTGTCTTCTTCCGTCGGCCGCCAGAGGAATAGCGGAATCATGTTTTTCTCGACCGGCGGTTTGGCCGAGGCGTCCGGTCCGTCCGCGGCCGGCTCGCCGGAGGGTTTTGCCGACTTATCGGAAGCCGCCGGCGCGAGGTTGCCGAATCGTCCGGGATCGTGTTGTCGGAGCTGATTGACCACCTCGTCCGGGTCGACGAAAACCTGCTGTGGCAAGAGGTGCGTCTCGCGGACGAAATTGGCGATTTTGGCCGGGTCGTCGGGCAGCACCTCGCCCTTGGCTCGCATGGCTTCGAGTTTTTGCTTGGCCAGATCGGTGGCCTGGATCTCGTAGTAATCCGACAATGCACTTTCCAGAGGCCGCTTGATCAGCGCAACCAGATTTCCGCCCGCGAACGGCATGAGCCCCACGACCGAAGCCAGCACCAGCGCGACCACCGACCGGAACAGACATCCTCGCAACTCCTCGAGGTGCTGACCGAAGGTCATTGTGCTGTCGGCAAACAGATCTTCGTCGGGTCGGCGTGCAGGCATACCGCAAAGGGTGGGGAAAGTATTGGGAAGGTTGGAGATCGGCGGGTGCAGCGGCGAGTTCTGCGGGGGGCCAATGCCGCACATGTCACTAACTCCCTAATCATACCACCGTGCCGGGGTGGCGGCAAATCCCCAACCAATTGCGGCAAGACCGCTTTCGAGGATTGCAGTCCTCCTTTGTACGGGATCGAAGAGTGATCCATCACCAGACATGAGATCATTTTGTCTTGCGGCCGTGGTGCATGGACAAAGCCACGTTAGGTGTTTGTGACGTTGCGATTGGTCAACATTGGATCCGGCCGGTTTTGGTTGGGGAAATAAAGGCAAGCTACCGTGATTTCTGGGTTTAGGCATTCCATCATGGGTTTAAGGGTTAGGTTGGCATCGCAATTGCTTTCCTGGGGGTATGGCAGGGCTCGCGTAACTTGACATTTAGGGTGTATTGAATCATGCTGTGGAGATACGGGAGTGGGCGGTTGTCGTTCGGCGGGCTTATCGCGTCGTGTTTTCTTCCGGACGCCCCGGCAGGAGAGCCTGTCGTTTCACCCCCTGGCTTTACCCCCCGGCGGAACACCGCGAGACGGTTTTTCTAAAGCCGAGCGTTTCCGCCGACTCCGCGTCTCACAAAGGATCCGGTTGGACGGCTTTCACCATATCTTCCACTCCGACAGGTGTGCGCATTGACTACCGCGACGATGGAATCGAAATCGAAGAACATGTTGGTCATTGGCTCGATCGCGCTTTTGGTCGCGCTCATCGCCGTCTATTTTCCGGTGTTAACCTGGTTGGTCGACACATGGTGGGGATCGCCCGACTACACGTATGGATTCTTCGTTCCGATATTCGCGGCCTATCTACTTTGGGATCGGCGCGACATGCTCAAAGCGGACCAGTTGAAAGGGAGCTACCTGGCGATTCCGATCATTTTGTTGACGATTGGCGTGTACATGTTCGCCAACGAGCATTTCAACCACGTCCTCCTGGCCTGGACGATCGTGCCGATGGTGGGCGGGCTGGTGCTTTTGGTTGGTGGTTGGCACGCCGTGCAATGGGCGTGGCCGTCGGTCTTTTTTCTGTTTTTCATGTCGCCGCTTCCCCAGGATTACGCGGGGATGCTCGGCAGCTTCCTCCAGGTGATCGGCGCGAACATTAGCGTCTTTATTTTGCAGACATTGGGTATGAGGGCGATTGCGGAGGGAACGGTCATCGTGCTCGACCATTCGCAATTGGGCGTGGAAGAAGCTTGCAGCGGCATCAGGATGCTGATGCTGTTTTTTGCCGCCTCCGTGGGGGCGGCACTGTATCTTCGCACGCGCCCCCCCGTGATTCGCATTATCATCGCGGCCAGCGCTCCTCCCATTGCCATTATCGCCAACGTGACGCGAATCACGGTCACGGCGTTTCTCTACGAGAACGTCAGCAAAGAGTTGGGAGACAAAATATTCCACGACCTGGTTGGTTGGTGGATGATGCCGATGGCGATCGGTCTGGTGTGGTTGGAAATGGCTTTGCTCGATAATCTGTTCGTGGTTCACGAACGGGAAACCATCATCCCGCTGGGCATGACCGCTCCACGACCCAAGCCGGTCGGGGAAACCCGGCCGCCCTTGCCGGTGAACCTTGAACAAAACCAAAAAGATAAATAGCGGCGAGCCGACCGCGATCGCGGGCCGGCAACGAGCTTTGAAGTGAAGTGGGCGGTTCTCACGGAGGAGTACGGAGGCGATCGGAACGGAGACCGGCTCCGGATCGTTCCGATCCGGACCGACCCCGCCCGGCGCGTTCGCGTGGTGGTTTTCACCGTGAGTCCAATCCTTTTCGATTTCAATGTCGTTGTTACTATTCCTGATTTGGAGAGTCGTCCATTGGTTTTTTCGTCCGTGTCGAATGGCAGCGCGGTCCAATGTCGGCTTCGCCAACCTTACTCCGGTTGATGGGAACGGCTTCCAAGCATACTAAAAGCGTACCGAATTTGCCCGAATTTCAGAGTCGAGGAGAGGTTTATGTCGACTAAAGACGAAGCATCGTTGGACCGTCCTTCAAACGGCCAGTCACTGGTGGTGCACCAGGGCGCTCCTTTGGGAAGCCGAGACATGGATTGGGGTCCCGTGTCGGCTTATGCCCGGGGCCAGGATCAGGCTCCGACGCCCCCCTCCGTTTATCTTCACGCCATACGGCGCCACTGGCTGCCGGGTCTGTTGATCGGAGTGATTCTGGCCGGAGCTTGCGGCGTCGGAACGTGGCTCCTTCTGCCGAAGCGCTACACGGCAAGGTCCGGGATCCTAGTGTCCTGGAAGAAGGATTCTCTCCTTCCCAACACCAATTCCTATGTACAACAGCAGGAATACGAGGTTTTCAAGGCGACCCAAGCACAACTAGTCCGAAGTCCCGTCGTGCTAATGGCCGCGTTGCGGAAACCGGGAATCACGGAGCTCAATATTTATAAGCGAGAGGCAGTCGATTCCATCGGTTGGCTGCGAGACGATCTGAGCGTCGGCTTTCCCGCTGATTCCGAAATCATGCAAGTCAGCCTGACCGACAATGACGGCAAGGAAGTCACGCAGGTTGTCCAAGCGGTGGTCGAGTCCTATCTTAGCGAGATCGTCGAAACGGAACGAAACCAGAAAGCTCGCGAGTTGACCAATCTCGCGGAGGTGCTCGCCAGCAAGGAACGCGAGATCAGGGCCAAACGCACCGC
>JAFGAY010000364.1 GCA_016933425.1 Pirellulales bacterium | reverse complement strand
GTGGCCGACTTTCAACAGGAAGTGACCCTGTTGCGGCCGGGAACGTCCGATGCCCGGCCGCTTGCCCGCGCGGTGCAAGCGGCCATTCGGGCCAGCGAGGCCCGGGCGTCGGGCGGTCGATATACTGAAAACGACGTTGTCTGGCATCTCGACGCGACCGAATGGAACGGCCAACCGCTGCCGGGCGACGTGATCGTCGACGCCGACGCGCGGCGGTGGACCGTGCTTGCCGCGCGACACTCGGTTGGCGAACGCTGGCGATGCGTGTGCCGCAACCTGGCCATTGTCCACGGGCTGGATCAGTACGTCGACGTCGAGGTTGCCTCGTTCACCAAGGATTCATGCGGCGCCGAGTCGGCCACGTGGCATCCCTGGCGTACCGGCGTGGCGGCGCGGATCCAGCCGGTTCGCGCCACGATCGAAAACGATCACCAGCGTCATGCGCGATCGAGCGAATTGAAGATCCACGTGGCCGACCAACTCGAACTGGATCAAACCCACCGCATCAAGGCGCCCGATGGCACGGTTTACCGCGTGGTCGGCTGCCGCAACGCTGATCGGATCGACGCGCTGATGGAAATCGACGTGGTGGAGGAAAGAGATTAGATCGCGGAGCATCGAGCAGTGAATTTGGAACAAGCTCTTCACGAACACTGGGCCGGGTCGACGCAGCTCGAAGCCGTCTTGCCGGCCGAACGGTTGACGACGGGCCGGACCAAGCAAGGATCGCCGCCCTACGCGACGCTCGACCTCCGCGCGATTCGCTCGCAATTGCCGACCAATCAGGGCCCGGCCATCCAGGATTTTACCTTCCGCATCGACCTGTGGCACCGTGCTTACGACTCCATGCGGACAATGGTCGAACAAATCCGCGAAACCTTCGACGGAGCGGCGCTCGAACTGTCCGAGCCCAGCAGGACGGCGCGCATCGACCATGCGACCGACGCTGTCCGGCAACACCCGGACGGTCTGTGGCAATGGAGCATCGGTTTCGTGGCTCGAATTTGCCGGTTGCCGTAAGTCGTGATTAACCAACCGAGGAAACAAACTCATGACGACCACTTTGCGAAGCACGCTTCAGGCACAGTTGGGTTGGACGTGGCGCGACGCGGTCGGCGCGAATGTCGTGGCCAACACGAACCGCCTGCAATGGAGCCAGGATCTGGAAAACGGCGTTGGAACCAATCAGGCCGACGCGGTTTGGGACGTTGTGGACCAGAGCCTTTCGGCCGGCACGTCGATCACGTTGTCGCTCGACGGCCTCGTGAGGAATCTCTTTGGCGATGCCATCACGATCGCCCTGGCCAAGGTCAAGGCCCTGCTCGTGGTCAACAAGAATGCGAGCGGATCGGGCTACTTGCTCTTGGGGGGAGCGGCCAGCGACGAGTGGCACGCGCCGCTGGGCGCGTCGGGCGACTGCGTGAAAATCATGCCCGGCGCCGCCCTGATGTTGGCATGTCCTCAGTCGGGCTGGGACGTGGCGGCCGGCGCGACCGAGCTAAAACTGGCGGCCGTCGGCGACGACGCGACATTCGACATAACCATCCTCGGCGTAGCCGCCAGCGGTTAAACCGGCGTTCCAAAGATCTTTTATGACACCACAAAGGACACGAAGTTGAAGGCCGGGTCATGCTTGTCCCTTCGTGCTCTTCGTGTCCTTCGTGGTGGAAAAACATCGTAAGGAAAACTCATGGGCGTGGCATTTCGTGAATTGGGTGGTTCGCCGCGCGAGCAATACGACGCCAACGGCTTCAGCGCGCGGCGTGAATTGCTCGTCGCCTGGGAAGACCGCGACGCGATGGCCGTCGAAATCCTGGGCGAGGCGGCCCAATATGGCGGCAACTCGTGGACGACCTATCCGGGCAAGCCGTCTGTGTTCGCCGTTAGCATCCGCTACGAGCCGGTTGACGCGGATCGGCCCGACCGACAGGAACTCGCCAGCCTGACCCAGGGGCTCAACAGCTACTCCGGTAGTTTTGCCAAGGCGATCGTCACCTATGAAACCATCAACGAACTTGATCGCGACGATGGGCCGGACAACGAAGACGGCACCCAAATCAGCTATCGCATGAAACACGCGGCCGAATACCGGGAAATTGGTCCGGGCGGGTGGTCGTGGGTCGACACGTCCGATCCGCTGCCCAGCGACCGGCCGCTGGCCCGATGGATGCCGATGACCGAGCACCACCTGACGTGGCGCAAGGTCGTCAACCCGCCCTGGGCGACCATCCACGCCCTGCAAGGGACCGTCAACGACGGCGATTTTCTGGGTTGCCCGGCCGGCACGCTCCTGTTCGAGGGGGCCGAGGCCAGCAAGCTTTACGCCGGCGATTTCGAGTCGGGCGCGTCGCCGTTCTGTTGGGAAATCAAGTATCTCTTCCGCGAATGTTCGGTGAAGCACGGCGGCGGCGTGTACGGCTGGAACCACCTTTACCGCGAAGACCCGGCCGGCTGGGTCGAAGCCACCAACGGCTCGGCCAAGCTGTACGACCAGGCCGATTTCAACACACTTTTCCAATCGGCCGGCGGGACGTAGTATTTCCTCCAGGAAGTGACTTCTGGAAAACGCCCTAACCGCAATTTTTTCCAACCGATTTCTTTCGGCCGGCCGTGTCTGGAACCGCCTGTCGATACATCACCTCGACGATGCCGCTGATGGTGTCGGCCTGGCTCGTTTCGAGCAGGAGGGCCAGTTTCTCGTGGATTAGGCGATTGCGGTTTATTTGCCGCGCCACGTCTAGCGTTCCATCGACCGTCAACGCGCCTCCTTCGCCGAATCGGCTGTGGAGTTCGTCGAAATCCATCTCGCTCCAACCCTCGAACAGCTCGGGATGCCGCCGGACGACCTCGCCAACGATTGGGTTGGCCTGGGCATCGAAGCGGCGATAGACCAACTGGCCCGGGTTGACGAAAAACTCGTCGGGCGCGACGCCGAGCCCGGTCGCCAACCGGTGGATCGAGCGGCTATGGGGCCGATTCGAGCCGTCGAGAATGGAGGCGATCGTCCGGCGATCGAGGCCCGTCCTCTCGACGACCTGGCCGAGTGAAAGCCCCAACTCGACCATGATCCGCCGTAGATTGTCGCCTGTATGCTCACTCATGAAAGGTCCTTTCAAGGAGGCAACAGGTTGATGGGGTAGGTTGTTTTGTTCATTTTTTCCGTCATGGCATCAGGCCTATTGACGAAATAATGTACGTCTGTATACTATTGTTCAACCAGGTTTGTCAAGGGGGAGCATCACGAAAAGCGTCTTGCCGACCTTTCGACGCCTAGGCGCGGCTTTGCGTGAGAAGCCGGCGCCGCCGAGCGTCGAGTTCATATCCTATTTCGTATCCGAATCTGGCAAATTGACAAGGCGGCTTCGGACGAAGTAAGACCGCGCGCCGGATCGGTTCAGCGAAATAGGATCAACAAACTGATGTTAATGTGGGGAGAAACGGCCATGCACGGTCAATCAACAAGGCGGTGAATCATTGACTATCGGGTATGGATTGCCCGATGCGATTCTTGGTAGCCTTCTTGTCCCGTGGACGTTTCGCCTCGGGCCGTGACGATGCCCGAGATCATCATCTGCGAGAGCGACCCTCGGCCGGGGGAGGCATTTAACACCAGTTTCCCAGATGCCGTCGTTTCCCAGGAAATCCTTGCCACCCAACCGAACCGTGCCGGTTAGGACGGGGCTGAGTCTGAGATTCTACCGCGACAACGCCAGCGCCTTGTCCGAGATATCTTTCCGGCACCACGCCCCGCGCCAGCGGATGCATTTCACCGCAGTGTAGGCTTGGAGCTTGGCCCGGGCGATCGTCTCGCCCAGCGCCGTCACGGCCAGGACGCGGCCGCCGTTGGTCACCACGCCCTCGTCGGTTTGTTTTGTTCCGGCGTGAAAGACCTTGACGTCGGGCAGGGCGGCCGCCTCGTCCAATCCGCGGATCAGCCGGCCTTTTTCGTATTTGCCCGGATAACCCTCGGCGGCCATTACGACGGACACAGCCGGTCGCGGGTCCCACTCGAGCGGATCGAGCTTGTCCAGGCGCCGGTCGACGGCCGCGTCGAGCAGATCGACCAGGTCGGTCTTCAGCCGCATAAGAATCGGCTGGCACTCGGGATCGCCGAAACGCACGTTGTATTCGAGCACCTTGGGCCCCTGGTTCGTGATCATCAGGCCCGCGTAGAGCACGCCCGCGAACGGCCGCCGGGCCAGCTTCATTGCGTGGATGGTGGGCACGAGCACGTGTTCCTCGATCCAGTGGAGCATGGCGTCGTCGACCAGCGGGGCAGGGGAGTAGGCGCCCATTCCGCCTGTGTTCGGCCCGGTGTCGCCGTCGCCGGCCGGTTTATGGTCCTGGGCCGGTTGGAGCGTGACGATGGTTTTTCCATCGGTCACGGCCAGCACGCTGACTTCCTGGCCGTCGAGCCGTTCCTCGATGACCAGCCGGTTGCCCGCGTCGCCAAACTCGCGATCGCGTGCAATCGTCCTAACGGCGTCGATCGCCTGGTCGCGTCCTCGGCAGACGATCACGCCCTTGCCGGCGGCCAGGCCGTCGGCCTTGACCACCACGGGCGCGTCCTCGCGTTCCTGGAGATAATGGAAGGCCTGTCGCGGCTCGGTAAACGTGTGATAGTCGGCCGAGGGGACGTCGGCCTTGCGCAACAGATCCTTGCAAAAGACCTTGCTTGCCTCCAATTCGGCCGCCGCGCGGCTGGGACCGAAGACGCGAAGCCCCTCGGCCTCGAACGCATCGACAATGCCGGCGGCCAGAGGCGCCTCGGGCCCGACGACCGAAAGCCCGACGTTGTTCTGTTTGGCGAACTGGATGAGCCCGGCTGTATCCTCGGCGGAGATCGGCACGTTTTCGGCGTCGGCGGCCGTGCCGGCGTTGCCCGGGGCGACGAAGACCCGATCGGCCCGAGGGCTTTGGGCCATTTTCCAAGCCAAGGCGTGCTCGCGTCCGCCGCTTCCGATGATCAGGATGTTCATGAGGAGGAGGGATTGGGGATTTTGGGAATAGGGGGATCTGGGGGGAGGGTGGTGAGTCTCTCGGCTCGATGTTCCCAAGCATTATTCAAGACTCCCGATTTTACTGACGACCGCGCGGCGCGTGAAGTGGTGCGGCGCCCCGGGTTCAGCAACGGATTATGGCGTTATGCGGTGGAGGGCCACGCTCCGTCGTGGCCGAGAGGACTCTATTTGCGCGGCCACGACGGAGCGTGGCCCTCCATGTCAGCATGTGTGCAAGAATGAATACTACCCAGATTGACCACCCCTAAAAGCGTCCGTGTCCCAGAGAGCCAGGGTTTCCCATGAGCGTCGATCAATGTGGATCAGTATTGCCCAAACGATCGTCGAATGATTTCACATGCACCTTAAGTCGTTGGTCCGCCGGGGTTTGTGGAAGGTTGACACTCCCCGGCGACGCGGTTATAAGGGATAATAGTGGCGGTGTTGGCCAGTCGTGCCGCCTCTCTCCCCCTTGCAGCCATGCTTCTTGCGCCCTGCCCATGGCAGGACGTGTCTC
>JAFGAY010000061.1 GCA_016933425.1 Pirellulales bacterium | reverse complement strand
GCTCACCGCGTCGTTTTCTCGCCGGCGGCGACTTTCGGCGGATCGAACCGCAGGCTGGCGATCATCTGTTGGTCCATCTGGCCGAGTTGTCGGGCCAGCGGCCCTTCGACGGTGAACGTGAAGCTGACCTGCCGGCCATGTTTGTCGGCGACCAGATAGTAGTGCCATTCGATGGGCAGTTCGGAAACCGTGCCGCGCGCGACGACGCGAAGCACGCGGTAGTCCTGTTCGTTGGCTTTCTGGCCGGCCTCGACGAACTCGCCGAGCTGGTCGCCCAACGCTTGCCGGATGTCTTCCTGGAACTGTTCGAGCGTGGCCTGCTTGCCCGGCTCGACCGGATCGAGCACGGCGATGTTGCACTGGGCGATGAAATCGCCCCGCTCGATCAACCGCAGAAAGGCCAACTGGGCGTCGGTATGGGTCGTGAACCAGCGCCGGTCGTGCTCGATGCGCCACCCGCCGCGTTCGGGCTCGAAGACCAATCGCGTCAGCGCGTCGTTGGGTTCCAGTGCGAGCCCGGCGAGAGCCTCGTCCGCGAGCCGTTCGGAACCGTCGCGGCCCGCGATCTGCATGCGGAGCCGGGCAACCACCTCGAGGCCCGGCCCGACGTGCCCCGCGTCGCGGATTTCGTGCACGAGCAGTCCCAGCCAGTCGATCCGCCGCGTCTTTCGATCGAAACGATACTTGCCTTTGACGTCGATCCGGGTGGGCACTCCGTCGACCGCGCCGTCGATGCGGCCGGCCATTTCGATCAGCGCCGCGTCCGCGTCGATCTGCGTCAATGTGCTGGCAAGCGTCTGCTTGGCGACCCGATCGAGCCGGAACATGGTCAGAACCAGGTCGTCGTCGTGCGCCCAAGTTTCGCCTTGGGCGACCGGTCCGTCGGGCAGCAAACGGTCGACCAGCAGGCTGTTGGCCGGCAGGTCGATCAGGTCGAGTTCTTCCCGGGTCAACTGTCCTTGGGGCGAAAACAGGGTTACCTGGGCATCCTCGATTTGGGCGCCCACCAACCGACGCTCGCCGCGAAGCGTGGGAGCGAGGTTTCCCTTGTCGACGTCGATTTTCGCCTCGGCCCGATCGTAATGACGCACCGATCGCAAACGGCCCGACGGCTGCCGCGACATTTCCAGGGTCCGCTCGTCGTAGACCATGGTGGCGTTGACCGCCATTTTGGATTGGTCGACTTTCCCGTCCCGCGGCGTCTTCAACACGCCGTTGACCTCAAGGACGCCCACGACTCGGTCGATCGAGCCGGCCTGGCGGGCACTCCGCAGCGTGTGGGTCGTACCCGAATTGCCGGCGGCCCGGGCCATTGCGGGACCGGCCGGCAGCCAGACGCAAATTCCAGCGGCCAGCAGAAACAAGTGGAGATGCTTGGACATGGCAAAAACCCTACGACCAGGTGGAATCGATACAATCAGACTATTCGTCACAGTCGGTTGATCGACTTGCCGAGAACGACGAGTTCAATCGAAGAGGACGAAATTCTTGGGTTGGGCCGTCAAACCGGCCCGGTTGAACCGGATCGCGACCCCTCGGAGAATTACCCAGTTTCCCACAACGTCCCGGAATGTTTCCCTAGGTGTGGGATTTGCCTAATCGGCTCGGGGTACTCGTGTCCACGCAAAACCGACTCAACTTAGGGGGGGAGTGTAATAATCAGCGCCGAACGTATTTTTCTGTAACGTTTCCATGGCCGAACCATCTACCTCAGTAGACACGTTGGTAAGGGCCGGATCGGGCTTGGCTGAGCGGAAAGGTTTTTTCCGAAAAGCGCGAACTTTTCACCGATCGTCAGGCGTCTTTCCTGCGTAGTGACAAGAAGAAACGCCGGGCACGACCCGAAATCCACCCAACCGGGTGGGGCCTTTTCCGTGATATATTTTTAACAGCCTCACTTGACAAAATTAAGCTCCCCCAGCTAGGATAAACGCCGCCGACAGGCTATAAAGAGAAACGGTCCTCTCTATCGATCCGGTCACGAAACATGCCTCCTTGGCTTCGAGGGCAAGCCGCGGGGCTTCCGGCCGGACGGGAGGGAAAGAAAATGCACACCGACTACGTCAATCCGGCCATTCGACAACTGCGTGACCAGCAGGTCCGTTTCGCCCCGCGCGAAAAGAAGATCGAGCAGGTCAATCTGGCCGAAAAGCTGCTCGACGAGCTCGATCCCAAGCGCACCTACACCTACGAGTACCTCTGCTATCGCATCACGAAGTTTCGTCCCGAGTCGTATCCCGACCTCCACTTGACGGGCAAGGAGGCTCGCCACGATCTCCAGTTGTTCGTCGAGGACGTTTCGGACGCGGCCAACGTTCCGTCGTGCGCCGCGGGCGAGCAGGTGTTGACCGTCGATCAACTCAGCGAAAAATTCAACGTCTCGACTAAAACCATCTCGCGGTGGCGCCGACAGGGTTTGGTCAGCCGCCGCTTCGTGTTCGGGGGCCGCAAACGAGTCGGGTTCCTCCGGAGTTCCGTCGAGCGGTTCGTCAAGCAGAACGAGGATCGGGTCCGTCGCGGGGCTCATTTTTCGCAACTCACCGACGAGGAACGCGACAACATCATCAGCCGAGCCCGGCGTCTGGTTCGCGCCGGCGGCTGCCCGGCCGACGTAACCAAGCGGCTGTCGCGTTCGACCGGCCGCAGCGTCGAGACGATTCGCTATACGATCAAGCAGTTTGACAAGGATCATCCCGATTTGGCCGTTTTCCCGGGCGCCGGCGGTCCGCTTCAGGAAGAGGCCCGGCGAAAGATCTACCAGCACTATCGTCGCGGCGAGCCGGTCGAAACGCTGGCCAAGCGATTCTGCCGGACGAAAACCAGCGTTTACCGCATTATCGGCGAGATGCGCGCGCGGCGGATCATGGAGCTGCCCCTGGACTACATCGACAACGAGCACTTCGGGCGCATCCGAACGGAAGCCGCGGAGCGGGCCATTCTCGGCCCGATGCCCCAGAACGACCAGCCGGCGCGCAAGACGCGGCTGCCCAGCGGGCTGCCGTCCTATCTGGCGAGCCTGTACCAAGTGCCGCTGTTGACCCGGGAACAAGAAGCCCATTTGTTCCGAAAGATGAACTACCTGAAGCGAAAGGCGAACCGGCTGCGCAACCAGCTCGATCCCGACCGGCCCCGCGCCGCGCTGATGGACCAGATCGAAAAGCTCTACGACCAATCGGTGGTCGTCAAGAACGAGATCATCCGCGCCAATTTGCGTCTGGTCGTTTCGATCGCCAAGCGGCACGTCGGTCCCCAGGAAAGTTTCTTCGAACTCGTGAGCGACGGCAACATGTCGCTGATCCGGGCCGTCGAAAAGTTCGACTACGCCCGGGGCAACAAGTTCAGCACCTACGCGAGCTGGGCCATCATGAAGAATTTCGCGCGGACCATTCCCGACGAGCACCGCCGCCGCGATCGGTTCCGCACGAGCCAGGGCGAAATGTTCGCCGCGACCGAGGACGACCGGACCGACCAGTATGAGCAGGAGACGATTTATCTCCAGCGGCATAACCAGGTCGAACGGATTCTCGACCGGCTCGACGACCGGGAACAAAAAATCATCGTGACCCGATTCGGCCTCAACCAAGGCAAGGAACCCAAAACGCTCAAACAAGTCGGCGCCGAACTGGGCGTGACCAAGGAGCGCATCCGCCAGATCGAGGCTCGGGCACTCAACAAGCTCCGCCGCGCTGCCCAGGAAGAACGGATCGAGATTCCCGGGCTCAATTGAAGCCCGACTGAAATAAGCAACGGCTCCCCCCTGGGCGCCACTGCCGGCCGATCCGGCAGTGGCTTTTTTTGTCGTGCGACTTGCCTCGCACTCCCGGGCAAATCGTCGTTTTTGGACAGTAGAACTAGGATCACGACTCGATCCAGAAGGCGTCGCCGACTTCCTTTTTCACGAATTCGTAGGTGACCTGGCCGTACGAGCCGGAGCCGGAGTCTTTGGTGAGGAAGACGCCGCCGCCCGGCTGGTCGGGGTCGTCGCGGTAGCCGACCAGAAGCCGGCTGTGGCGGGCCCCGGCGCCGACAGGCCATCCGGCGGCCAAGACGGTCTTGATCTGGTTGAACTGCGCGTCGGTCACTCGCGGGGGCGACGAGTCGAGCGGTTTGATCCAATGGATTTCCAGCGGCGCCCGGCGGATGCGTTTGGCCCGGACCAGGGCTTTTTTCGACGGCCATACTCTGGGATCGAACCGTTTGGCGTAGGGCATGTCGCGTTCGAGGCAAATGCCGTGCCGCCGGAAGGCTTCGAGCAGGTTGTGGAAAAACTGGCCGTGATTGCGCGGTTCGCCGCCGAGCACCTGGTTGCAGGCCCAATTGAGATACTCGACGCTCAATTGAGCGGCGCGGCCGCAGTGTTTGGCCAACGCCACCTCGATCGTGGCAGCCACCGTGAAGACCGAACAAGTCGGCCGGCGGCCCTGGCGCCGGGGACCGAGTCCCCAACGGTCGAGCTGGGGGCGTAGATCGACGCTCGGCGCCAGCCCGCCATCGGCGGAAGCGGATTCATTCTCCGCTTCCTTATCGGCGGCGGGTTCGGGCACGCTCCTGGGCGCGTCGTCGCATTTCAGATCACCCAGGGCGTATTGGATGCCGTCGAGATAAAACCGCAGCAGAGCGGTCGTTTCGTAGCTTTCAGGCTGGTGCGACGGAGAAACGTAGAACACGCGGCCCTTGCCGTGCGGCTTGATCCAAGCCACATAGCGCACGTCGCCGGTAACTTTCGGATTTTTTCTCGTGGCCTTGTCGAGCTTGTCGACGTCCATCCGCAGCAGCGGGCGGAAATTTTTCTTTGCGTAGGGGCCCTTGAACATGTAGGGCTCGTCGACGTGGATCAAGCCTTTTCCGCCAAATGCGGCCAGCAGCGGGTGGTCGGGCTCGACCAGCTCGACGGTGACTTGCTGCATGCGCGGATGAAAATCGAAGTTGCCGCCGATCATCTCGCCGAACGGCGTCGCGTCGTTCACCAGCGAAATGGCGCCGTGGACGCAAACGACGCCCTTGCCCGAGGCAACATAATCCACCAGGTTTTGCTCGAGCTGCTCGGCTTGTTCAAGACGTTGTTCCTGGGTGAGCGACTTGTATTTCTCACCCAGTTTTTTGGCCCTGCCCGCCCCGGAAAGCACGTCGACGAACAAGTTGCGTCCCGGGCTGATCGAACACGTGTTGTTGAGAATGACGGCGTCGAAACCGGCGAGCTTCTCGGACGAGAACATTTCGATGTCGTCGCTCTGGACCACCTCGAACGCACCCGACTTTTTGGCCAGGGTTTTGATGACGGCGTCGACGTGGGGGATCACCGTGTGGTAATAGCCGGTGGCGACCGAGAACAGAAGCACGCGGCGCTTGGCCGTGGGCTCGGCGGTGGGGCGCTCGGGGGCGAGCTTTTCGATCTGGGCGATCCACGCTTCGGTCGACGGTTGGATTCTCCCTTTGACCGGCGGCGCCTTGATGTGGTCTTGCGCGAGAGCGAAACCGCTCGCGAGCAGCAACAGCAGCGAAGCAAGGAAAAATCGCTTCATGGTTTAGAATCCTCGAATCGAATTATGAGCCGGATGGCTCGGGGGTGGGAAGAAACAGGCAGGCGGGACGAATAACGGTCGGAATGCACGGTCCGCCGAACAAACTACCGTCTGAAACCATTATAGCCATTGTCCCCCGCCGTGGGAAGACAAACGGCAAGTCCGGTAGTGTAACGATTTAAGATGGTACGCGATAAACCGCGAATGGGACACAACGCTCCGCGGATGGAGCGTTACGCTCCGCATTTCACCACATTTCGTCGTATTTCGTCCAAAGCAAGTCGCCCAAGTTCCAATAGGCGTCGGTCGCTTCGCGGCAAGCTTCGCGGGTCTTTTCGGTCAGATAGGCCCGCGCCTTGGCCGGATCTTCTTGAAGGAGTTCGACGGCTCGGCGGGCGATTTCATCCTGGGCGGCCAGATATTTTTCCTGCAACGGATCGCGCGCGGCGGCGACGTCCTTGCGCATGTCGCCCCAGCGATGGGCGGCGAGCGTCGCGGCCCGATTGAAAGCCCACCAGGCCGACCGCCGGCTGAAACCCGTCGCGCGCCCGTCGGTCTTGTAATCGTCGGGCAGGTCGGTCGTGCCCGCGTAAACCGGCACGTAAGTGGTCATGGCCGTGTTGCCGTAGCCGAGCCAGACGAGGCCGCCGACCTCGTCGGGCAAGTGGCCGCGGACCTGGATCACCGTGGCGTACATCGTGTACCATCGGGCCAGCGACCGCTCGCCCATCCGGCCCCAGCCGCCGTTGATTTTCAACACGTCGTTCATCTCGTATGGCATGAACGGATTGGCCAGCGGGCTTTTCACCGTCTTGCCCGAGGCGTCGGTCACGGTCACGTCCTTAACCATGTCGAATTCGGTTCCTTCGTAGGTATCGCGGAAGATTTCCATGATTCGTTTTGGGTCGACCGGTTCGTCGGGCTTGATCGAAAACGGATAGTCGTTCCGGCCCGGCGCCAGGTGGAGCGACGGCGCCAGCAGGTCCAGCACGCGCCACTCGCGCCGGGTCGATGAAGCGCTGGTCCGGTTGGCCGGATCGTAGGCCCAATTGAACCGGAACGGTTCGCCGCCGGCCGGGTTCCAGTAGCCCAGCTCCTTGGCCCGATCGACGACGTTTTTCGACGCCATGAACCAGTCGGGCTTTGCCAGGTCGATCGGCCCGATGCGCGCGCCGTTGGCGACGACCGAGACGTGGTCGTCGGGCACGCGCTGGGCAACCCAAACGGCGCCGACCCGATCCTTGCCCGGCCCGACGATCTCCATGATCCAGATTTCGTTGGGGTCGATGATGGTCAGGGCTTCGCCCCAATCGCACCAGCCGTGTTTTTCGATCAGTTCGCCGCCGAGTCGAATGGCCTCGCGTGCGGTGGCTGCCCGTTCGAGCATGAGCCGCGTGAGCGTATCGCAGTCGATCAGTCCCTTGTCGCTTTTGAGTTCCTCGCGGCCGTCGAACGTCGATTCGCCAATGGCTAGTTGCCGTTGGTTCATGATCCCGTAGACGGCGTTGAGGTAGCCGAACGTCTCGGCCGCTTCGGCGATCGCGCCGGTGGCCACGCGGGCATTGCGCGGCATGGGGCCCGCGTCGTCGTCGCGGCGCCGGGTCAGGGTCCGAAGACTGCCTGGCGAGTGAGTCGCGGCCGGCACAACGTGGACCCGGGAACTGTCGCGGTGGCTGTCGCAGGTGTGCGAGGTTAGAACGGAGCCGTCGGTCGACGCTTTTTTGCCGACCATGATGCAGGTGCAGGCTTGGGCCGGACCGGCCGCGGCAAGCAGCATCGCGGTTGAGCCAACAATGGCGAGGATCGTGCGGAATCGCATGGGGTTCTCCCTGGTGAATCGTCGAGGAAGCATAGATGGACAAAGACGGGATGCCCGGCAAACGACCCGCCGCGTGCATCCCTCAATCATAGCAGAAAAACGAGCCGGCCGGGAGCATTTTCGGGGAATGGATCGACGCACCGTCTGATTCTCGCCGGGGCACGACCCGGCCCGCGCCATGGGTATGAATTTTGGAAGCACTCGCCTTGAAAATGTGCCGGCCGCTCCCTGACGGTCGCGGTTCGTATGGATTTTGGGTCGCGGTTTGGAATAGCGTCATCGGGCACCCCGCCTCGGGGCGGCTTGCGAACCGGTCTTCGGCGGCTTACGATAAAGGTTTGTCGCCGCCTGCCGGCGACCACTCACGCCACGGCAACCGAGAAGAGTCCATGATCGACCTCGACAAGCGACGCCGCGTCATGCAGCGTTCCATGCGGTTGGGCCATTGCATTTGCGATCCGAAGAAGCCCTGCCCCTGCGATCTGTTCAAGGAAAAGGACGTTTGTCTTTGCGCCGGCGAGCGGCTCGAGGTTTCCGCGGGGCCGGTTCGTCTGACTCAGCTTGTCGACAGCCCGGGCTGCGCGTCGAAGATCGATCAGGCGTCGCTCCATCGCGTGCTCAAGGATTTGCCGGCGTTCGACGATCCCCGCGTGCTGGTCGGCACGGCCGCCGGCGACGACGCGGGCGTTTTCGCGCTGGGCAACGGCGAGGCGTTGGTCGAAACGGTCGACGTGTTCGCTCCCTCGGTCGACGATCCGTATACCTTCGGCCAGATCGCCGCGGCCAACAGTCTTTCGGACGTTTACGCGATGGGCGGTCGTCCGCTGGTCGCGCTGTCGATCGTGGCGTTTCCCATCCGCGAGGCGCCCGAGAGCATCATGCGCGACATCCTCCGCGGCGGCATCGACAAGATGAGCGAGGCCGGCGTGCCAGTGGTCGGAGGCCACAGCATCAACGACCCGCAAATCAAGGCCGGTTTCGCCGTCACGGGCCTGGTCCGGCCCGAGGCCATGATCACCAACGCCGGCGCGCGGCCCGGCGATCGGCTCGTGCTGACCAAGCCGCTGGGCGTGGGCATCACGGCGTTCGCCGCGCAGATTGGCCGGGCCGACCGCCGGGCGATCGACGAGGCCGCGCGATGGATGGCCGCGCTCAACCG
Source organism: Pirellulales bacterium (assembly GCA_016933425.1). Classification (GTDB taxonomy): domain Bacteria; phylum Planctomycetota; class Planctomycetia; order Pirellulales; family Thermoguttaceae; genus UBA11386. Next base: position 4,671 of record JAFGAY010000061.1, on the reverse strand, counting down.
CCGCGCCGCCGAATTGATGGTCGAGCACGGCGCGCGGGCCGCCACCGACGTGACGGGTTTCGGGTTGTTTGGCCACCTGGGCGCGATGGCCGCGGCGAGCGGCGTCGACGTCGAAGTGGTGTTCGACGATTTGCCGCTGTTGCCCGACGTATTGCAATGCGCCGCCGACGGCATTTTGCCCGGCGGAATCGAGCGCAACCGCGAGTCGGCCGCTCATTACGTGGCCAACCCGGGCGACGTGCCCTCGGCGATGCTTGAAATCGGTTTCGACGCCCAGACGTCCGGCGGCTTGCTGGTGGCGCTGCCCGAGCCGAACGTCGCCCCGTTTCTGGCCGCGTTGCACGCGGCCGAAGGACCCACGGCGGCCGTCGTGGGCCGGGTCGTCGGGCCCGGAGCCGGCCGGATCACGCTTCGTCACACGGGCCGGCGCCCCCTGCCCGAGCCGCGCGAGCCTTCGACGCGCGCCGACACGCAAGACGCCGGCCCGAGGCCGGCCGTTCGGCCCGAGCCGGGCGACGTTTCGGCCGAAGCATGTTGTTGCCCTGCCCCGGCCGATTCGGCGACCGGCGCCGTCCGCGACGGCGCGGCGGCTTCCCCCGACGTTGAAAAAGCTTTTCAGGCTTTCCTGGCTCGAAGCGGAGCGCCCGGCGCGCTCGACGCGGCGACCAAGCAATCGATTGCGATTGCTCTGTGCGTGCTCTCGAAATGCGAGCCGTGCATCAATATCCACCTGAAAAAGGCCCGGGCGATGGGTTTTTCGGAGGAAGAAATCGAGGAAGCCGCCTGGATGGCCATTTCGTTCGGCGGCTCGCCCGCCATGATGTTTTGGAAAGAAGTAAGAAGTCGGAAGTAAGAAGGACGAAGAAAAGAACAGGGCACTTTAGCCGACGGGTGCATTTGGCTGACAAGGATTTTTGCTTTTCGGCTCAAGTGTTGTTTGTTTTACACCTTCGGAGGTGACTGGCGTCTGGTGGCGTCCCTGGTCTTCAAAACCAGTGTGGGGCTTGCAAGGGTCCCGGGTGGGTTCGATTCCCATTCACCTCCGTTTTCGCGTATTTCGCGTATTTCGTGGTAAATCCCTTCCGAGCAAATCCATTTCGAGGAAAAGCCGTTTCCGTGTTACGACGAATCCTACGAGCAGCCGTGCCGATTGCGATTTTGGTCGCCGGAATTATTTCGGTGGGCTACGGCGTATGGGGCCACATGGTGCCGATCGTCCAGAAACCCGAGAAGCCGGAAGCGACCGAGTCAGAGGCCGAGGCCGAGGAACCGCCTCCGCCGCCCCCGCCGGCGGACCCGTGGATGAACGGCCCGCCGAGCGATCCCTGGATGAGTGGTCCGCCGAGCGACCCCTGGATGAATGGCCCGCCGCCCGACGAGCCGCCCCCCGAGGAAGAACCCGACGAAACAGCCGACGAAGAACCGGCCGCGAAGCCGCCGGAGGAAAAGATTCTCGACGAACCCGAGCCGGTGCTTATCCGCGAGGTGACCGTCGGCGGCGTGTCGCGTTCGGCGTCGGGTCAGATTGTTCGGACCTATGCCGCGAACGAAAAGCCGGCCGCGTTGTGCCCTACGTGAACGCACTAGAAGAAAGGTCATGGTGGCCATGGCCGCGAAAACAGAAAAGTACAAGGGCACGTTGACGTCGCGCGTGGCGGGCTGGCGTGTTTGGGTCCAGACGGGTTTCCTGCTGATTTGGGCGAGTCCCTTCCTGCGCCTGCACAACATGTGCTCGCCCGTCTTCCATTGCCACGCCTGCCCGCTGGCCGCGTTTGCCTGCCCGATCGGCGTGATCGCCCATTTCAGCGCGCTGCACGTTTTTCCATACGTGGCGATCGGCACGTTGGCCATTTTCGGCGCGCTTTTCGGCGGCTTCATGTGCGGTTGGGTCTGCCCGTTCGGATTCCTTCAGGATCTCTTCGCCAAGATCCCGACGCCCAAGTTCACGCTGCCGATGTGGGCGGGCTATTCGCGTTACGCCGTGCTCGTCGGGCTGGTGCTGGTGGTTCCCTACTGGCTTGGCGAGGACAGCGGCTGGTTTATCTGCCGCCTTTGCCCGGCCGGGGCGCTGGAAAGCGCGGTTCCCAACGTGGCCGCCGCCATCGCCACGGGCACGCACGAGATTCCCTGGCCCAGCGCGATCAAGACCACGATCCTCGGGCTGTTTCTCGTGGCCGTGTTTTTCATCCGGCGTCCGTGGTGTACGTTGTTCTGCCCGTTGGGTGCGATCTATGGGCTGTTCAACCATGTGTCGTTCTTCTTGTTGCGATTCCACGACCGCAAGTGCATCGACTGCAAGAATTGCCGCAGTTTGTGCCAGTACGGCGGGCGGACCGACGTTCGGGTCGGCACGTCCACGTGCAACCGGTGCCTGGTGGGTGAGAAGTGCCAGGCCGTCACCTTGGGAACGGCGCTGGATCGCACGGACGAGTAAAATGACCGTGACCGATCGCATCTTGCCGTACCGTCCGTAAATCATTGCGGCATCCATGGTTCGAGCGTCTCTCGACAAAAGCCATTTTGCGCGGTACAATTCGGGCCGGCGTTGCATCTCGATAAGGGACAAGCGGCCTGACGGTGGTTTTGCCCGGATGCGGCAAACAGTGCCTCGCAAGTCCACAAACCATCGCCCCGTGAATCGGAAAAAGGGGACCGCCATCTTTTGGGTAAAGCGGCCGAAGGGCCTTGCTGTCAAAAGGCGGCGGTCCCCTTTTTTCTTCCGCGCGGGACGTAGCCCGAGGAGGACCTTATTGATGAACCATCGCTCCTTGTCGCTGGTCGTTCTCGTTGCCGCGCTTGTTGGCTTGGCGTTCGCGGCTTGCGGCGCGTCGGCGGCCACCTGTACGCTCGAACCGAAAAAGCTCGACTCGGGCCAGCGCATTTATCGACCGCGGTCGTCCACGCCCGATTGGCTGTTCCAGTTCACCGAGCCGCAGCGGATATCCGTCCATCTTCAGCCGCGCGTCGTCGAAAAAGACGGCGAGAAGGAGACGATCTGGGTCAACCCCCAACCGTGGCGCGACCGTGAATTCAACGATGCCGTCGCCAAACAGCCCAAGAAATACAACGCCAAAACGCCGCTGCGCGGCATGTTCACCCTGGGCGACAAGAAGTATGGCTTCGTTCTCGACGCACCCGACGCAAAAAGTCAAACATACGGTTTGCTCCATTTCGATCTCAACGGCAACGGCGACCTGACCGACGACGCCGTGATGGAGTCGACCCAGGCGCGGCAGGATCGAGAAGCACGAGAGGCGGCCGAAAAGGAAAAGAAAGAAAAAGCCGAAACCGACGCCGACGACGAGAAAAGCGCCAAGGAAGCGGACGGCGAAAAAGCCAAGAAGAAGGCCCAGGCCAAGAAAAGGGCCGCGAAACTTCGCGCCGCGCGATCCGCTTATGGCCAATTCTCATTCCCGCCCATCGAGATGAAGATCGAGATCGACGGGAAACCGGTTGACTATCGTTTCTTCATTTCCGGCTATTCCTACCTCCGCAGCAACTATGGCAACGTCAACGTTACACTGGCGCCCGGCTTGTATTATGAAGGCCAAATCGAATTGAACGGCCGCGGCCAACGGGTGGTCCTGGTCGACTACAACGGCAACGGACGTTTCGACGACCACACCGGAATCCAGGAGGTTCGCTACAGCGAAAAGGGCCCAGCGCGATTCCATCCCCAACGCGGCGACGTTCTGTTTCTCGATCCAAAACCCGTCAACAATCACAGCGCGGTCTGGGACGTCATGGGACTGGATTTTCGCCATAACGTCGAAAAACTCCTCTGCCTCGGCGGCAAATTTTACCATTTGAAAGTAGCGCCCGCCGGCAACGAACTAACGATCGAGCCGGCTGAGGTCGCCGTCGGTTACGTCAAAAATCCCAACGCCGGCTACTCGGCCATTCTCCACGGCGAACTCGGCTTGCTCCGCGTCAGCGGCACGGCCGACCAGCCGGTGGCCGTGCCCGAGGGCGAGTGGAAAATGGTCAGCTACAAGATCGACCTGACCGAGTCGCGAGCCGAAGAGGAAAAGAAAAAAGAGGAAGCCCAAAAAGCGGCCGACAAAGCAAAAGCCGCCGCCGAAAAAGCCGAGAATAAGAAACCCAGCCTCTTGACGGCCATCGGCAAGGCCGCAAGCGAAACGGCCGTCGGACGACGCGCCGCGACGGCGCCGGTCCGTTCGCGGGCCGCGCGAAAAACCACGCTGGTCTCGGCCATGGGCACGACCGACGGCAAACCGGTCAAGGTCGTGAAGGACGAAACGGTGCTGTTGCCCTTCGGGCCGCCCTACCGGACGGTCGCCGAACCGTCCTATTTCCAGCAGGCCAACGACACGCTCCACCTGGGGTTGGGCATTTACGGCTCCGGCGGCGAGGCGGTCACCGATCTCCGCGTCGACGGCGGCCGCCCACCAAAGCCGACCATCAAAATCCTCGACCCCGACGACAAGGTCGTCAACGAGGGCAATTTCGAGTATGGCTGAGGTTTCACCTGCCGGTACTCGTGGCGAGTACCCTCGGAACTGGCGAAAACGTATCGCGTCGAAGTCGAAATGGACGGCGGCCCCTTCAAGTTCGACAACTCGAAGCCGACGATCCTCACCGGCGACGAACTCCAAAAAAACATCGACCGCTACGGCGGCCGGAAGAAGAAAGACGGGAAGTAGTTCGTAG
>JAFGAY010000363.1 GCA_016933425.1 Pirellulales bacterium | reverse complement strand
GAACACGTTTCCCAGATCATTCGGATCGCCGAGGAATACTACCCGAAAGTCATCAACAGCATCACCGTCAGCGGCGTCCAGCAGGTTCTCCTGCACGTCAAGATCATGGAAGTCTCGCGGACGAAGCTGCGCATGATGGGGTTCGACTGGGCGCAGATCTCGGGCGACAACATCGTGGCATCGACCGTCAGCGGACTCATTTCGTCGGTCTCGCCGGGCGGTGCCGAATATGATCACACAACGGGCGTCACCACGGTGACGCCGCCCAATGTGATCTACGGCGGCGACAGTACGTTCCTTTTCCAGGTGGTTCGGCCGGGTGGTTCGTTTTTCGGGGTTCTGGCCGCGTTGCGCGAAGACAAGCTCTTGAAGATCCTGGCCGAGCCGAATCTGGTGGCGATCAGCGGCCGGCCCGCCAAGTTTCTTGTCGGCGGCAAAATCCCCTATTTAACCCCCCAGAGCCTTGGAACCGTGTCGTTCGACTACATGGACTACGGAACCGAACTCAATTTCGTCGCGATCGTGCTGGGCAATGGCAAAATCCGCCTCGAGGTGCGACCCAGCGTCAGCGAAATCGACTGGGCCAACGGCATCGTTGTCGAAGGCATCTCGATACCCGGCCTTCGCTCGCGCGAGGCCGAGACGGGCGTGGAAATGAACGCCGGCCAAACGCTGGCCATCGCCGGATTGATCCAAACCCGCTCTGAGTCCCAGCGCCGCGGGCTGCCTTGGGCTAGCGAAGTGCCCTACCTGGGCGCCTTGTTCAGCCGCAAGGAAAGCCAAAACAACGAAGTCGAATTGCTGATCCTGGTTACGCCCGAGCTGGTGGCTCCGCTCAATCCCGACCAGGTGCCGCCGTGCGGTCCGGGCATGTTCACCGAGGAGGCGGGCGACTGCGAGTTGTACCTGAAGGGAATGATCGAGAAGCCGCGTTGCGACGGGCCATGCGGTCCCCAATGCGCGGCCGGCATTCCCTGCGACAGGGGATCGGAAGGGTTGCCGGAAATGACTGTTGAACCCCGGGCCGACCTACAACCGGCCGAATCCGTGGCCCTGCCGCCGAACAACCAGTCCCCGCCGACCAATCGGTGGAACTTCGCGGCCGGCGGAGCCCCGCAATCCCCGGCGAGTCCTCAATACCCCGCCAATCGGCAAATTCCGCAAACGGCCAGAAACCCGAATCCCGAGGAACCTCTTCCCGGATTTAAGGGCCGTGTCGGATACGAAATGCTAAGGTAGTGTAGCAGCGCCGGTCGTGGCTCGCTTTGTTCGGGGACGCAAGCCCTTGCGACGAAACGAGATCACCGCGCGATTGCCGTTTCGCCGCGCGAGATTCCCGCGAGGTCGCCGTCTCGTCCGAGCGAGAGGCGCGCGGCCGCGCAACGCACCTACGGGGTTCCTGGAGAGTCCTGCAACTTGGATAGCGCACGATCATGACCCATGTTCTTCGACTAGCGCTCGTCGATCCCAATGACGCGACTCGCGATGCGCTCAAGAAGATTTTCCTCGGGATGGATTCCGTATGGCTCGAGGCGGAGTGTTCCCGTTACGAATTTTTCTCCGACGTCGTCACGCAAACCCACCCCGACATCGGCCTGGTCTCGCTAGATTCCGACGTCGACAAAGCGCTCAAGCTCGTATCGTCCCTGAACGAGGCAAATCCCGAGTGCACGGTCCTGGTAATCAGTTCGTCGACCGACGGAAATCTGATTCTTCAGGCGATACGGGCCGGAGCTAAGGAGTTTCTCACGCAACCGCTGCGGATCGAGGATCTCGTCAGCGCACTAAGCCGGATCAGCGACCGACACTTCGGACGCGCCGACGGAAAACCTCGCGGAAGCCAGGTCATCGCCGTGGCCGGCGTCGCCGGGGGCGTAGGAACGACCAGCGTCGCGGTCAACCTCGGCTGCGCCCTGGCTCGAAAAGAAACCAACACCGTCACGCTGGTCGATCTCGACCTCTGCCTGGGAGACGCCGACGTCCAGCTCGACGCCATTCCCGAACACACGCTCGTCGACGTTTCCCAAAACGTCACACGGCTCGACTTCACCCTGCTCAAACGGTCGCTCACGAAACACTCGTCGGGCCTATATCTCCTGCCGAGGCCCGTCCAACTTGAGGACGTGACCCTCATCACGCCGGAAGACATTCAACGGGTGATTGGGTTGCTTCGGGCCAGCTTTACCCACGTCATCCTCGATTTGTCGAAGTCCTACAGCGCGATCGACATGGTAGCGCTGGAAATGGCCACGCACGTCCTGTTGGTGATCCAGCTCGACCTCCCCTGCCTCCGCAACCTGGTCCGTCTGATGGCCTCCTTCAAGGAAATGGACGGTATGGCCGACAAAATTCGGGTGCTTGTGAATCGCGTCGGGCTCGAACAGGGGCAAATTACCCTCAAGAAAGCCGAGGAAACCATCGGCCGCGAAATCTTCTGGCAGTTGCCAAACGATTATCGAACCATGATCGAGGTGTGCAACAACGGCGTTCCGCTCATCCAGCAGGCGCCCAAGGCCGGCATAACCCAGTCGATCATCGCCCTGGCCGACACGCTGGAGGGCTCCCCGCAACAAACCGTCTCGGCCGGCGTCGCCGGTCCCCCCAAATCGGGCCTGGGCCGTTTGTTGAGCTTTTGGCCCAACAAATGATCGCAACGCCCTCGCGGCATGAAAAAAACCGAACCGCGACCGTAAGGGAGCAGCTTCTCATCGCCCAAAAACTCCGCCACGCAAATCGGCAACGCCCGCCAGAGCGATCATGGCGATCCCCATATGGCTCTAATCCAACTGGTAGGGGCTATCGGCCCGGTTTTCGTGCCGGATTTCATCAACGGTCGACGTTCGGCCTTCGCCCGCGTATAGCCGATTGGCCGCGTTGAATACCCATGCCGGCTCGGTTCCGGTGTTGCGGTAGGCGTGGACCACGCCCGGCGGAACCGCGACGCGCAGCCGCTGGCCCACCCCAACGTCGATCCGTTGGCGGCGTCCCCAGGTGGGTGAATCAGCTCGGATGTCCCAGAAAAAAAGCCGCCACCGTCCGTCGCCTAAAAACACGAACAGGTCGGTTTGCTCGGCGTGTTCGTGAGGGCCGCGCGCCGCCCCGGGCTCCGTCTGGCTCACGTAGGCCATCGCAGGCGCGTCGTCCGCGGCGAGTTCGTCGCGACGAAAGAGTTCCACGAGCCAGCCGCGATCGTCGGCGTGGGCCGCCAGGGGCGTCGCGACAACGCCGTCGATGATCCCCTCGACAAAATGAGCCGGTTCTTTCCTGGTGAAACGCCGCATGGCAATAGTCGGGCCAAACCCGTCAAATAAGGCAAATCGAAATGGGAGGTCCGGATTATCCCGCGCGGATTCCCTTTTGCCAACCGGCGCCCCACGCGGTCGGCGCATCATTGTTCTCCCACATTTCACTCCCGCTTTCCACCTCCCCTCCCGCTACATTCCCCATAACCGGCCCTCGATCGCCGTCTCCCGGCCGATTTACGTAAGCTATGCTTGGTAAGGCATTTGGGCAAGAGCTGTCCCAGCCCTGCCCATGACATTGCGCCGGAAGGCATCTGGCATCCCCTCGCGACACCCCTTGAACCACGTGTTGAGCAATGATTCCCACCACGAAACCAACTACCGCCACGCGGACGGGCGACTCGAAAGAAGCCGACTTTGAAACCCTCAAACAGCGCATCCATGGCAAGCTCGTCGACAAGCTCGACCTGACTCGGGTCGGCGAGTTGGAAGGCGACGTGCTGCGCCGCGAAATCCGGCTGGTGGTCGAGCATCTGTGCGACACCGAAAACACGATGCTCAACCGAAACGAGCGCGAACGCCTCGTCGACGAGGTGCTCGATGAAACGTTCGGATTGGGTCCGCTCGAGGTCTTGCTCAAGGATCCGAGCATCAGCGACATTTTGATCAACGGTCCCAAGAGCGTCTATGCCGAGCGACGCGGAAAGATCGAGAAGACCAAGGTCACGTTCCGCGACAACAACCATCTCATGCAGATCGTCGATCGAATCATCTCGAAGGTGGGGCGTCGCGTCGACGAAACCTGCCCGATGGTCGACGCCCGCATGTTGGACGGCTCTCGTTTCAATGCAATCATCCCGCCGCTGGCACTCGACGGTGCGGCGGTTTCCATACGTCGTTTCGGCGCCAATCCGCTCAAGCTCGAGGACCTGCTGAACGTCAAGGCCTTCACGCCCGAGATGGTCATGCTCCTCGAAGGCGCAATCAAAGCCCGACTGAACATCATCATCTCGGGCGGCACCGGCTCGGGTAAAACGACCCTGCTGAACACCCTATCCAGCTTCATTCCCAACACCGACCGCATCATCACGATCGAGGACGCCGCCGAACTGCAGCTCCAGCAGGAGCATGTGGTCCGGCTCGAAACGCGGCCCGCCAACATCGAGGGCAAGGGCGAAATCAAGGCCACCGACCTGGTGCGCAACGCCCTGCGCATGCGGCCCGAACGCATCATTATCGGCGAATGTCGCGGGCCCGAAACCCTCGACATGCTTCAGGCGATGAACACGGGCCACGAAGGTTCGTTGACGACGTTGCACGCAAACACCCCGCGCGACGCGATGGCCCGAATGGAAACCATGATCATGATGGCCGGCTTTGATTTACCGCTGAAGGCGATGCGTTCCCAGGTCGCCAGCGCCATCGACCTGATCGTCCAAACGAACCGCCTCCAAGGCGGTCCGCGCAAAGTCACCTGCATTGCTGAGATCGTCGGCATGGAACAAGACACCATTGTCATGCAGGACATTTATCGGTTTGAACAAGCCGGAATCGACGAGACGGGCCGCGCCTATGGCCAGTTTGTCGCCACCGGCATTCGTCCCACGTTCATGGCACGCCTCGAATCGGCCGGCGTCCGGCTGCCCGCCAGCGCCTTCCGCGAGCGGGTCATGATGGCGGATTGATTTCCCAAGCATCCATCGCGGGGCAATATCCATAGATTTAACCGGCACATTACCCAAACCGTATTTGGCCGAAACCGGCAATATCCCCATGACCACCTTGCTGATAGCCATCGCCGTATTTGTCGCCGTCTCCGCTCTGGTCGGCGGAGTCGCGCTGTTGGTGCGCGACAAACCCGTCACCCGCGTCGAAGACCGACTCGACATCATGACCGGCCAGGGCAGCGCGGCCAAGGAAAAGCTCGCCACCCAGACGAGCATCTTGAACGAGCCGCTCGAGGATCGTCCCGGCCTGATGGAAAAGATCTTGGGGCGAGTCAGCGGTTTCAATCGTCTGTTCGAGCAGGCCGACACGTCGTTGACCGTTTCGCGATTCGTGATGATTTCGAGCATCCTCGCCGTGGTGGGCATGAGCGCCGGCGTCTTGCTGGGGGTGAACCTGGTTTTGCTTCCCGTCTTCGCGGTCCTCATGTTCATCCTCCCCTTCTTCTGGCTGATGTTTCGCCGGCGCCGCCGTTTGAAGGCTTTCGCCGTTCAGCTTCCCGACGCCTTGGAAATGCTCGCCCGATCATTGCGCGCCGGCCAGAGTCTCGCCTCGGGATTCAACGCGGTTTCGGAGGAGATGGGCGCGCCGATCGGCGTCGAGTTCAATCGCGTTTTCGAGGAACAGAACCTTGGAATTTCCCTGGAAGATTCGCTCAATGATCTCCGCCAGCGGATCCCCAACCTCGACTTGAGCTTTTTCTGCACGGCCGTGATCCTGCAGCGTCAGACGGGCGGCGACCTGGCCGAAATCCTCGATAAAATCGGCCACCTGGTTCGCCAGCGATTCGCCATCTGGGGCCAGGTCCAAGCCCTGACCGGCGAAGGCCGCCTCTCGGGCATCGTGCTGCTGGCGCTGCCGATCGCTCTGTTTCTCGTCGTTTACCAAATGAATCCCCAATACGTGTCCGTTCTGTTCACCGATCCGATGGGCAAGAAAATGCTTGCCGGCGCGATCGTCATGCAGATCTTCGGGGCGCTCGTAATCCGAAAAATCGTCAATATCAAGGTGTAATCCGCCGTGCCATTCGCCGCCACTCCCATCACGATCGAAACACTGGTGCCCTTCGCGGTCTT
>JAFGAY010000362.1 GCA_016933425.1 Pirellulales bacterium | reverse complement strand
GGCCAGCTCGGCCCGAACGGCGACCCAGGCGGCCAGCGGGGCTATGCCCAGCGCCGCCCCGAGCCAGAAATGCGACAACAGCGTGAACCGTTTCGCGTAGCTATAGCCAAACAAGAACAGCAGCACGGGCACGGACGCCCGGAACGGCCACGGGTTGGACGGCAGAAACAGGAGCGTTCCGCCCACGAAGCCCGCGGAACACGCCGCGGTGAACGCAGCGACGCTCGCCGTCGATAGAATGCCGCGGGGCAAGTGGCGCGACGCGGTCCGCGGATTGACCGCGTCGAGCCGCCGGTCGGCCAGTCGGTTGAAGCTCATCGCAGCGCTTCGGGCCGTGACCATGCAAACGAGGATGCCCAGCAGGTCTTGCCAACGAAACAACTCGGCCACCGCGTCGTGCCGATTGGCCGCCCATGCCATGGCCCCGCCCAAAAGCGCGAATGGGAGCGCGAAAAGCGTGTGGCTGAAGCGAATCAATTCGAGCAGATGGCGAAAGCGGGCGAACACGAGCTACGAGGTTTTGTTTTATTAGGGAATGTCGGAATGATTGAACGGAGGCCGCGTTGCAACTCGGCAAGGAAACTCATGAGCTTCCCCACCGCTCGATCAGATTATGGGCAATGTCCAACTGGTCGCAGATTCGGGCGACGACGAAGTCGATCATGTCCTGGATGGTCTTGGGGCGGTGGTAGAACCCAGGCGAGGCCGGCAGGATCACCGCGCCGGCCTCGGCCGCGCGGCGGAGGTTGTCGAGGTAGACCATCGACAAGGGAGCTTCTCGGGTAACCAGGATCAGGGGGCGGCGTTCCTTGAGATGGACGTCGGCAGCCCGATGGATCACGTTGGCGGCCGTGCCCGAGGCAATTGCCCCCAGCGTCGCGCCCGAGCATGGGCAAACGATCATGCCGTCGGTGGCGTAGGATCCGCTGGCCAGCGGCGCGGCCAGGTCGCGATGGTCGTGATAGTGGATGCGTCCCGGCTCGCCCGAGGCAACCGACAAGACGTTGCTGTGTTCGCTGGCGATGCCGGAGAGAAAGCGAAGTTTGCGGAGTTTGTCGTCCTGTCGCGATCCGTCGCCCGGATCGATTCCGAGCATGGCGACGGAAAAGCGATCGAGGTCGATTTTCAGATGGAGTTCTTCACGGAGGACGGCGGCGGCCGGCTGGCTGATGGAAAGCTGCACGTCGCAGCCGGTGGCCGTGAGGACCTCGATCAGCCGGATTGCATAGGCAGCCCCGCTGGCCCCCGTTATGGCGACAACGTAATTGCGTTTCATTTGATTCCTTCGTACAGGGTCGCAATGCCGAAGGTGAGCGGATGAAGGCGTACTTCCGCCAGGCCGGCGGCCCGCATCCGCCGGGCGAGCGCCTCGCCTTCGGGAAACTGACCGACGCTCCGAGGAAGATAATTGTACGCCGACTCGCGGTTGTTTGCCAACGCCTGCCCCACGCGAGGGAGGATTTGCTCGAAATACCAACGATAGGCGACGCGAAACGGCCATCGCCGGGGCATCGAGAACTCCAGCACGGCCACCCGACCACCCCGCCGGCACACGCGGACCATCTCGCCGAGCGCGCGGTCCGGGTCGCTCGTGTTTCTCAGTCCGAAGGCGACCGAAACGACGTCGAATCGCTCGTCGGCAAAGGGGAGAGCGAGCGCGTCGGCCTCGACCAAGGCGAGCATTTTGTCCGCGCCGGCGCGGCGCGCCTTCGCCCGGGCAACGTCGAGCATGGGCCGGCAGAAGTCGGCCCCCACGACGCGAACCCCGCCGCGGCCCGCACGCCAATAGGCCAGCGCCAGATCGCCCGTGCCGGTGCATACGTCCAGCACCGGCCAGCCATCGTCGGCCGGGACAAGCCGCGCGGCGCGGCGCCGCCATCGCCGGTCGATGCCCAGCGACAGGAGGTGATTCAACAAATCGTACCGCCCGGCGATCTGGCCGAACATCCGACGCACGCGCGGGGCGGATTTGTCAATGGACATGGAAGGACAGGCTTTCTTTGACATGATTTACAAGATGAACAAGATTTGAAGCGATGCAATACTATGGCCGAATGAAGTGCTGCGTGAGAAAGGGAAAAAGGGAAAAAGGGAAAAAGGAAACCAAAGGCTTCGATGCGAAACCGATACGTTTTCTTCTTGTTCAGTATTTTCATTTTTCCTCCTTTCTGGTTTTTCCCTATCACACATACCCGGCTACTTCAGACGGTTGATAGGTTGCGAATCTTGTCAATCTTGTTAATCCTGTCTCATTCGTGTCTTTTCACGGTTGCATCCAGTGCCATTCGCGGGCATGTGGCCGCGCCGGCGCCGGGATCCCAGGGGTCGGGCGGGCCGTCGTCGAGGATCGTGTCGCGCCGCGGTTCCATGTTGGCGGCCACCGCCGCCCAGACTTGTTGCGGATCGTGGACGTCGACCGATTCGTCGACGAGAACCATCAGTCGGCAAAACTGCGTTGCCGGCAATTCCCAAAGCGACCGCGCGACCCGACGCGCCGCCGCGGCCGAATCGTCGCTCTTGCGAATTGAAACCCAGGCGAGCCGCCGGCCATGGCCGCACTCGGGCAAATGGGCGTCGGACAGCTCGGGAATGGCGATTCGCAGCAGCGGAAGCAGTATGTTCTGCATTGCCCGGACAATCGACACCCACTCACGCGAACCGGCGCCGTGGATCATGGCCGGAAACACCGGATTGGCTCGATGGGTCAATGCGCCCACGCGCATGATCGGCGCGGGCCGCGACGCCGCCAATCGGCCCTCGGGCACGGCGAGGGGACCTGTTTCCACGTTGGCCGCCGCGGGGTCGATCGTGCCTTCAAGAACCAATTCGGCCTCGGCCGGCACCTCGAGGTCGAGCGTGCGGCATCGAACCACGTCGAGCGAACGGCCGGCAAGCAAACCGGCCAGCGCCCAACGATCAACCGGAAGCGGCAACGGCGCCAGGGCGGCCAACAGACACGACGGCGGACCACCCAACACAATAGCAAGCGGCATTGCCTCGCCGCGCCGGCGATAGACCGTCAACAGCCCAGCAAGAGGATCGTGGACCGACCAATGCACGGCCAACTCGCGGCCCGAGCGAATCGACAATTCGGCGTGGCCGACGAGCAATCGGCCCGAAACCGGATCGCGCGAGACAAGCTGGCCCGCCGTGATGACCGGGTAATTTTGCCCAGCGGGGCCGCGGGGGACGGGCAATCGCGTCAGGTCGACGTCCTCGCCGAGCCGAACCACCTTTTGACACGCTCCAATCTTTGCCGCGCGAGGCGCGAATTCCATGAAAAAACAATAATCCGGATCGGGTTGCGACTGCCGGCTCGTGGCACTATGTTCCACATGGTTGGGCAAGCCAGCGGAGACGTTCCCTTCCGGACACGCTTCAAGGCGTGGGCTTTCATCGTCGGCGTGACGTGTTTTCCGACGTTCGCGGCGAGCCAGCGAGCGTTCGACGCGCTCGGCGATCTCATCCATCCGTTCGACCGCCAGGGCCGCGGCTATGCGGGCCTCGGTTTCAAACAGGCCGACTACCAGCGGGATGCCAGACCCCCTGACGTCATGGAACAAGGTAGTTTTCCCATTGCTCTGGGCGAGGTATGATCCGATCGTCGACGGATCGCCGCCAAGATCGACACCGGTTTCGACCGAGCGCAACTGGCCCAATCGTTCCAGTTCTTCGAGAAAATCGGCCAGCGAGGAATAACACATGCTTTCATTGTAGGCCGGGAAGCCGACTAGAGAAAAGGGAGCCCTTACCTAATCCGAACCGCGACCGTAAGGGAGCGGCCTACGGGTAGGTCGGGCTGTGCCTGACCAATTGCACACCAAATCCTGTCAGGCATAGCCTGACCTACACAAGTTGTTCAATAATCCGGCCAACATTGCTTATGTCATCGATCCTGAACGTTTATTCGCTCCCCTCGCTGGCCGATCCCAATACATTGGTGGGCGGAACGGTGGTCATCATCGACGTGCTGCGGGCCTCGACGACCATCATCACGGCCCTGGCGGCCGGCGCGCGGGAAATCATTCCGTGCGAAAACGTTGACCGGGCCAAGTCGCTGGCCGCGGAATTGCCGCCGGCCGACGTGCTCCTGGGCGGCGAACGCCACGCGTTGCGGATCGACGGATTCGACCTGGGAAACTCGCCGGCCGAGTATACGGTCGAAGCGGTGGCCGGGCGAACGATCGTTTTCACGACGACCAACGGCACCCGGGCGCTGGCCCGATGCAGCCGGGCCGCGCGCGTGCTCGTCGGCGCGCCGGTCAATGCGTCGGCCGTGGTTGCCGAGCTATCCGGGGTCGCGCAGGTCCACCTGCTTTGCGCCGGCACCGATGGCGAGATCAGCTACGACGACATCCTCTTTGCCGGACTGCTGGTCGACCGGCTCGCGCAGCGCGGCGATCCGCCCTACGCGCTCAATGCCCAGGCCGTGACAGCCCGCGAAACGTGGATCCAGGCATTCCCGCTGCCCCTGTCGTTGGGCGCCGAACCGCTGCCGCCCGAACGATTGGCCGCCAAACTGCGCGACACGGCGGGCGGGCGCTCGCTCGTGGCGGCAAGGCTCGAAGCCGACATCCTCGACGCTGCCCAGATCGACCGCCACGACGTCGTGCCCGAGCTGGACCTCCAAACCAATCGCATCCGTCGACCGTGAGCCGTGGGCCGTGGGGAGGGGGCGTTAATAGCGTCGGGCGGGAGCCCGACGTTGGCGAACGACACGTTTTTTAGTCCAAAACCCACTCGATCACCGCGGCGACGCCGTCTTCGGCGTGGGAGGGGGCGATTCGATCGGCCACGGCTTTGACCGGTTCGGGAGCGTTGCCCATGGCCACGCCGAGGCCCGCGGCACGGATCATGGGAATGTCGTTGATGTCGTCGCCCACGGCGCAGATCGACTCGTGGGGAACCCGCCATGCGGCGGCGAGCCGTTCGATGGCGGCCCACTTGGTTGTGCCGGCCGGCATGAATTCGCAGAGAAAGCCGGCCGTCCGCGGGCTGGGGAGCACGTAGGTGGAGAACGCGCCGTTCCATCGCTGGTGGATTTGCGATTCGAGCGACCGCATTTCCGGTTCGGCGCCCAAGACGAGCCCGGCGTGGAGTTTTGGCGGAAAAACGTCGATCGGTCCCTCCCAAAGCCGGCATCGCGCGGCGTTTCGCTCGAGAAATTCGGCGACTTCCGGGCGGTCGGCATGCCGCTTACGGTAGCAGAATTCGTATCCCTCGGTATAGGTGTCGCCGCTGAGGATGGGCGAGT
>JAFGAY010000361.1 GCA_016933425.1 Pirellulales bacterium | reverse complement strand
CTGCCCACCTTACCACAAAACCTGTCAAATCTCCTATTGACCTTCCACCACAAGCGCCAAACCACGCAAAAGCTGAACTGGTCCCCAGGGCTTCGTCCCCGCCGAAATGACCTAGGTTTTTTCCTCGTCCTGGCGCACAATAGGACGATTCATCTTATTCCAACTCGGGATCATCATGGGCATCTACGACCGCGACTACTACCGAAACGAACCCGCCGGCTTCCAGCTCCGGGGGCCGCGGACCATGATCGGGTGGATTATTCTGATCAACGTTATTGTTTTCTTGGCCGATGGGCTCATTACGCCCGAATCGCATGGGATTTGCGATACGCTCGCGTGCCGTCCCGGCACGCTGCTCAAGCCCTGGCTATGGTGGCAGTTTCTTACCTACGGATTCACGCACTCGCCTTTCTCTTACGATCCGTGGCACATCGTTTTTAACATGGCCGGGCTATGGTTTCTGGGTCCCCCGGTCGAACAGCGTTATGGCAGCCGTGAATTCCTGCGATTCTATCTGGCGGCCATTGTTTTATGTGGGGTTCTGGGAAGCGCGGCCGGACTGCTCAGCCCATCGCCGGATTGGCGGCCGTTGGTCGGCGCGTCGGGCGCGGTTGTGGCGGTCGTTCTCTTGTTCATCGTGAACTATCCCCGCCAGACGCTGCTGCTGTTTTTCGTGTTGCCCGTGCCCGCCTGGTTGGTTGGCGTATTGCTGATCGTCATGAATATGTTTGGCCATGCCGGGTATCTTGATGCAAATGTCGCCTATGGCGTCCACCTGGTTGGCATCGGTTTTGCCCTGGCGTATTTCTATTTCGGCGGGAACCTCGGCCGTCTCACCGATCGCGTGTCGTTCGAGTGGCTCAAGCGGCGGCATGGGCTGCGCGTTCATCGCCCGGACCCCGACCAACGGCCGAGCGACGAGCGGCTCGCCCGCGAGGTGGATCGCATTTTGCAAAAGATACACGAGCAGGGCGAGGCGAGTCTGACCAAGAAAGAGCGCCGAACGCTCGAAGCGGCCAGCCGCGAATATCAGAAACACCGCCGCGATGGTTTTTAAGTATCTTGCGTCCCCATTTTGCTGACTTGCCGCGTCCGGATATTCGGGCCCTCAATCTCGGTGTCAGTACCTCCTCCAGCAAGTTACTGCCGGACATGGCGGCGACGACAGAGCGTGTAATGGTCTCTGGCAGGCCGTCATTTTGATCTTGTCTGCGTCATGCGGGATGGACGCAAGTGACTCTTATTAAACAGCTTGCGTCGAAGCATCCGGTCGTCGCCGGGGCGATTCATTGACGAAAAGTCGATCGGCCGCAAGAATGATCGTCTGTCGCGGCGTCGCCGACGTCGATTCCCATGGCAAAGCCAGCGAGGAGTTCATTCTCGTGAAGACGAAAACCCGCACCGCAAAAACCAAAAAAAGCAAGCGACTCACGCTCAAGGACCGGCTGTCGCACTTGACTTATTATCGCGCGTGCCAGCTTCTGGGACCCGAGGGGGCGAAGTGGATTCGCCAAGGGGCGGCCTACGACAACATCGACATTGGCCGCGATGTGTACCTTCGGGGCGATCTGCTTCGAGTGAAACTGCGAGGCGCGGGCCCGCGCGGCGAGGACGTTGTGGCGACCATCACCACGATGGCCGAATTCCCGGATCGGTTGCGGTTCAACTGCACGGCCTGCGAGACGATGTGCGAGCACGTCGGCGCGGCCGTCTCGCTTGTGTTGGAAGAAAAGACCGCGCTGGGCCTGGCCGCCGTGCCCGACGAGCGGCAACCGCTCGAGACGCTCACCGAGCGCGAGTTGATGGAACGAGCCTTGGCCGAACGCGCGGATCGGGCGAAGACCGAGAAATTCCGCATCGAGTCGACCGATCCGAAGAAGCCGTGGACCGATTACACAATAACCAGCGCTTTGTCGGGCAAATCGTATCGCGTGGCGCTGCGCGGCGAGGAGCGCGGCGATTCCTTCTGCTCGTGTCCCGACTTTCGCACGAACACGCTGGGCACGTGCAAGCACATTCTCCACGTTTTGTCGCGCGTGCGGCGGCGTTTTCCGGCCGCGGCTCGAAGAAAGCCCTATCGCAACCGCGAGGCGTTCGTCCACGTGTTTTACGGCGAGGATCTTACGCTCCGTTTCCAATTGCCAGACAAACCGGATCCCAAGCTGCTCAAGACGGCCGGCTCGCTGGCCAACGGGCCCGTCGAGGACGTCCGCCAGCTTGTCGATTGCCTGGGACGGCTGGAACGACTGGGCCATGCGGTCACGGTCTATCCCGACGCCGAGGAACTGATCCAGCGCCGGTTGTTCGAGCGGCACATGACCGAGCGCATGGCCGAAATCCGCAAGGCGCCGGCCCGGCATCCGCTGCGCAAGGAACTCCTCAAGGTCGAATTGCTACCGTATCAACTCGAGGGAATCGCGTTCGCCGCGGGGATGGGCCGCGCGATCCTGGCCGACGACATGGGGCTGGGGAAAACGATCCAGGGCGTGGGCACGGCCGAAATTCTCGCCCGCGAAGCCGGAATCGGCCGCGTGTTGGTGGTTTGTCCCGCGTCGGTCAAATCGCAGTGGCGAAGCGAAATCCGCCGGTTTTGCGACCGCGACGTTCAACTCGTCGCGGGCGGCGCGGCCCAGCGAGCCCTGCAATATGAAACCGAGTGTTTTTTCACCGTTTGCAACTACGAGCAGGTCCTGCGCGACATTCTGGCGATTGAGCGGGTCCGGTGGGACTTGATCATTCTCGACGAGGGACAACGGATCAAGAACTGGGAATCGAAGACGGCCCGAGTCATCAAGGGACTTCGCTCGCCGTATGCGCTGGTGCTCAGCGGCACGCCGTTGGAAAACCGGCTCGACGAGTTGTACTCGGTCGTGCAGTTCGTCGACGATCGCCGGTTGCCGCCGGCTTTTCGGTTTTTCCATCGTCATCGCGTCGTCGACGAGAAAGGCAAGGTGCTCGGCTATAAGAACCTCGATCAGTTGCGAACCAACCTGCGGCCCATTCTGCTGCGGCGCACCCGTCAAAACGTCCTCCAACAACTTCCGCCTCGCACCAGCGAAATCGTTCGCATTCCGCCGACCGACGAGCAGATCGCGCTGCACTGCGCCCACATGCGGGTCGTGTCGATGATCACGCGGAAGGCGTTCATTTCGGAAATGGATCTGTTGCGGCTTCAGAAGGCGTTGCTCATGTGCCGCATGTCGGCCAACAGCACGTACCTGGTCGAGAAGCAGCCGCCCGGCTATTCAAGCAAACTCGAGTACCTCAGCGAATTGGTCGACGGGCTGTTTGCCGAGGCCGATCGCAAGGCTCTCCTCTTCTCCGAGTGGACCACGATGCTTGATTTGATCGAGCCGATGCTCGCCAAACGCAAGCTGGATTACGTGCGGCTCGACGGTTCCGTCCCGCAAAAGAAACGCCAGCAACTGGTCGGCCGCTTCCAGGAAGACCCTCGGTGCCGGCTGTTTATCACGACGAACGCCGGCTCGACGGGGCTCAACCTTCAAGCCGCCAACACGGTCATCAACGTCGA
Source organism: Pirellulales bacterium (assembly GCA_016933425.1). Classification (GTDB taxonomy): domain Bacteria; phylum Planctomycetota; class Planctomycetia; order Pirellulales; family Thermoguttaceae; genus UBA11386. The sequence continues at coordinate 10,247 of JAFGAY010000361.1, read as the reverse complement.
TCTGCCCTGGAACCCGGCCGTGCTCGAACAGCGCATCGGCCGGGCGCACCGGATGGGCCAGCGGCAGCCGGTGCAAGTCTACGTGCTGGTGACCGAGGGCACGATCGAGGAAAGCCTGTTGGGAACGCTCTCGGCCAAGCACGACCTGGCGCTGGCCGCGCTGGATTCCGAGTCGGACGTGACGCAAGTCGATTTCGCCAGCGGCATCGAGGAGCTTCGGCAACGCCTGGAGGTGCTCTTGGGGGCCAAACCCGAGGCGCCCGTCGACATCACGCAGTGCGAGCAAGTCGGCGATCAAGCCGAACGACTGGCCGAGCGCCGGGACCGCGTGGCCGCGGCCGGCGGCGAAATGCTGGGCGCCGTGTTCCATTTTTTGGGTGAATTGGTCGCCGATGCTTCCCCGCCGGCTGCCGAGCCGCTGGTCGCCGAAGTGCGCGAACGCTTGACGCAGTGCGTGGAAGAAGACTCCTCGGGCCGTCCGCGATTGACCGTCACTCTGCCCGACCGCGGCGCGCTGGACTCGCTTGCCCAGACGCTCGCGCGGCTCATGGTGGCCGGCGGCGCGAATGGCGACCGATAGTGCGTGTTTCGGATAACTGTAGCAGGCGCCATGGCCGTGCTTGCGTGGCCATGCCTTGCATTCCTTGGTGAAACATGCCCACGGCAAGCGTGGGCATGGCACCCAAGAAGTTACTCTTTCGTAAAATGCGATCTAATCCGTCAGCAGTTCATCCTCGACGGTCGGCGTTCCCTCGGGAACGTGGACGTAGGTCGCGACGCCGGTCGGGTCGACAAACTCGGTGAAGACGACGTCCAACGGCGGGGCTCCCTGGCCGCGGCTCGCCCAAGGCCATGCTTTCGCGGTAACCTTCAATCCGTTGGGACGAACCGCCGCGTCGGCGACCGGCTCGCCGAGCGACGCGGGATCGATCACGAGATCGCCGGGGTCCGGGTGCTTTTTCAGCAACTCGGCGTTGGCGGCCGCGCCGATGCAATAGACCACGGGCCCTCGCATCAAGGCGGCTCGGCCTTCCTGCATTCCATGGCCGCGAACCCATCGCCACGTCATGGGCATATCGAAGGTTACGGAATCCGACGGTTTCCACTCGCGGCGGATTTCATGGAATTCGCCGCCGGGCGAAACCGTCAAGGGCGTTTCGCCGTTGATCGCCAGCGTGGCCTGGGGACACCATCGCGGAATGCGCAGCCGCAGTGGAAATTCCATGACCTCCGACGGCGTAACGGTCAGCGTCACGCGACCCGACGTGGGATAGTCGGTTTTCTGCTGGATGGTCGCGCTGCGCCCGCCGCCCAGGTCGATGGTTTTCTTCGACTCGGTGAAGAGATTCACGGCAACGCCACCGTCCTGGGTTTGATAGTAAACCATCTCGGGCAATTGGCCAACGATGCGTCGATGGTTGCCCGGACAGCAAAAGCCGTCCAGGTGGAAATAGCCGCGGGGACCTTCAAACGGCGTGAAATAGCGAATCCGTCGACCGGCCGGTTCCTGGGCGGCGAACAGGGCGTTGTAAATGCTCCGCTCGATGAGGTCGCCGCGACGGAGGTCGCCGTCGAGGCGCATCAGGCTGTCGAACCAGCGGATCAAGTAGGCGGTGACGCACGATTCACTCGTGTCGCCGCGGCCGTTTTGCGTGTACGAAAATCGCTCGCCGTCGGAAGCCGATCCGATAACAAACAGGCATCCGCCTCGCCGAGTGAGTTCTTTCATGACAAAACGCGACATGTCGAGCAGTTTATCCTCGGGCTCGTACCGATAGAGCATGGTTTGGCTATAACAGCGAGCGACGTTGACGTACACGTGGCTGGTCAGATCCCTGAGAAGCGTCCGGCCGTCCAGCGGCCCTTTGTCCCACTGGCGAAGCGTGCAGCACTCGGTCTCGCCGTGGCAAAAGCCGTATCGCGCGTCGGCCGCGAATTGCAGATAACGAGCGTCGCCCGTGCAGCCATAGAGCGTCAACATGGCCTCGGGCAATCCGGCCGTGCAGACGGTGTCGGGACTTGGGTTCTTGGGAAACGTCGTCAATACGTAGTCGGCCACCTGGCGCGCGTATTCGAGCGATTTCTTGTCGCCGCAATAGCGCCAGTGGTCGACCAAGCTCAGGACAACGTACTCTTGATCGTGGAGGGTCCAGTTGCGGTAGTTCTGGCGTGCGCCGGGCTCGACCGGCATGTGGCCCACGTAGCCATCCGAATCGCGCGTTTTCATCAATGAGTCGATGAGTTTCGCGGTGCGGGCGCGAACGGTCGGGTCGCCCGTGTAGGCCGAAAACATGCTGCCCGCGTCGATAACTTTTCCCAGGCCGACATAGCGTCTTTCTCCTTCTTTCAGCGGCGGGCGATTTCGGAAGGGATCCAGGAAATCGCGCTCGACGTCGATGACCATGAAATTCTTGTAAATCAGGTCGTCGATGCGGCGTCCGATTTCGCCGGAGAGTTCCGTTTTGGTGAGTGGAACCGACCGCAGCGCGTCGACCACCTTCGGCTTGACGGCGTCCGGCTCGATCGCCCGGGCGGGGGCGACAACCATTACCAACAAAGCAAGCAGACCGGAAACTCCGAGCAACAGGGACTTCATGGCAGGATCCTCGTTCTTGGTGGGTGTTGTGGGTGGGAAACGTTGGTGGGTACAATGCGCGAGTCGTCAATCGACCGCGTGGTAAGCGACGTGATCAGGCCCGCAAGGGGGCTGTCGAACAATCATTGGTTGGCTGAAAGGTGGGATGTCTATGCATTGACGGCCTCGACGAACACGCTTTCCGGTTCGCGTTCGCGGAGGTTCAGTTCTCCCGGTTCTTGAATCATGGTGGTTCCGGGCTCCATGACCCGGGGATTTTGAAAGCCGGCCGACGACAGGAGCTTGCACAAGGACGCGCCGTCGTACATCCACATGTGATGCCGGTCGCCGACCAGGAGATATTTCAGCTTCGAGATCCAGGTATTGGGCCGGGGATGGACCAGAAGCGTTGCCTCGATGAATCGGTCCGCGTCTTGGTCTTGGAGATAGTTGTTGACGTGGTAACGGACGTCCGGCACGGCGATCCTGATAATGCCGCCGGGAACCAGCACCCGACGCGCTTCCTTCAGGAAACGCATGGCCTGATCCTTGTTCAAGTGTTCCACCATGTGGCTTGAATACAGTACGTCGGCGCTCCGATCCGGCTCGGGGATTCGCCGGGTCGCGTCGGCCCATCGAATTCCCGATTGCTTGACAACCGCGATGAATTTCCGCGATTCGCGGAATCCACCGAGCTTGCCGAAAAGCATCGCGACGACCGGCCATCGGGCCAGACGGACGCTCCACGAATTGTCGTAGTTTTTCCAACCCGGCGTTGGCGTCCCGCCGCACCCGACATTCAACCGCGACATGGTTTTCCTCTCGTGCGTGGTTCCGGGTCGTCCCGAGGGTTTTCGAGGAGCCATGGCCTCCTCTTTTGCGATTGACCCGCCATGACGCCATTTTACCCCCCTGACACGTGATAGCAAGCATCCACTTTTGCCATCTTGCCGAACAGAACCCGGTGACGTATGATCTCGTGGCGGTATTTCACGGAAAAACAGGGAGTCCCACCATGGGCGATACGGTCACGGTGATCCACGGGGATAAACGAGTCGAGCTACCCATCGTTTGCAGCGCCGACGGCGATCCGGCGATCGACATTTCGCAACTTCGGGCCAAGACGGGCATGATTACCTACGATCCTTCGCTGGCCAACACGGGCATATGCCAGAGCGGGATCACGTTTGTCGACGGCGAGCGGGGCATCCTCCGCTACCGGGGCATTCCCATCGAGCAGTTCACCGAGAAGCCCGACTTTGTCGAGGTTGTGTGGCTTTTGATTTTCGGCCGGCTGCCCAAGCGAGACGAGCTGGCCGAGTTCAGCGAGCTGTTGACCGAAAATGAGTTGTTGCACGAGGGAATGAAACAGCAATTCCAGCGGATTCCGGTCGATGCGCCGCCCATGGCCATTCTTTCGGCGACGCTGACGAGCCTGGCGTTTTTTCACCAGGAGTTTCTCGAGGTCGAGGACAAGGAATCGATCGTCCAGGCGGCCGCCCGATTGATTAGCAAGGTTCGCACCATCGCGGCCTTCGCATGTCGGCGCTCGCTGGGATTGCCGTTCATGTATCCCGACCCGAAGTTTCGCTACTGCGCGAATTTCTTGCACATGATGTTCTCGATTCCCTATCGCCAGTACGTCGTCACGCCCGAGGTCGAGGACGCCCTGAATCTGCTGTTCATTCTCCACGCCGACCACGAGCAAAACTGCAGCACATCGACCGTGCGGATCGTCGGTTCGGCCCGGGCCAACTTATTTGCCTCGTGCGCGGCCGGCGTGTGCGCGTTGTGGGGTCCGTTGCACGGCGGGGCCAACGTCGAGGTGATCCACATGCTCGAACGCATTCACGCCGGGGGCATCTCGCCCGAGGAATGCGTTCGCCAGGCCAAGGACAAAACCAGCCCGCTGAAACTCTACGGTTTCGGCCACCGGCTTTATCGCAACTACGATCCGAGGGCCAAGATTCTCAAGGTTGCCTGCGAGCGCGTGTTCGCCCGGATGAATCGCAAGGATCCGTTGTTGGACACGGCCCGACGACTCGAGGAATTGGCCCTGGCCGACCCCTATTTCGTCGACCGCAAGCTGTTTCCGAACGTCGATTTCTACAGCGGCATTCTGCTTCGCGCGATCGGCATTCCGACGAACATGTTCACCGTCTGTTTTGCGATTGGCCGGCTGCCCGGCTGGATTGCCCAATGGAAGGAGCAACACACGGACCCGTCGGGCAAAATCCTCCGCCCGCGCCAGGTCTACGTCGGTCCGACGGAGACGAACTACGTGCCGATGAGCCAGCGGTAGACAGCGGCCAGGCCACCCGGGCTCATGGCAAGGCCGCGACGGTTTCGTCCGGGGCCGCCGCGCGGGTACGGGGCGTGGGCGAATCGGGGGCAGTCTCGGGGGCAACGGGCGGCGTCATCGGCTCGCACCAGCGGCACTCGGGCAACTCGGGCCGGTCCGTGCAGTGCTCGTTTCGCTCGTAGAATGTCGGCGGTTCGTAGGTCCAGCCGGCGGCGAGCCGGCGTTGCTCCGCGCGAATCTTCCGAAACACGTACCAGCCGCCGACCGTGGCGTAGAACCGGGCCTTCCAGCCGAACTCGGCGATGAGATCTGCTTGAAGCGACCGGATTTTGTCGCGCATCACGGGATTATGCTTGTAGTAGCGCGCGGCCGCGCCGACCAACGCGGCGAACGTCGTGCCCAGTTCGCGTGCCTCCCAGGCGTAGCGGCGGCGAATCCGCGGTTCGGGGTGGTTCTTGTGGCGGAGCCAGCCGGCCAGCGTCGTGCGAACGATGCGCACCGTGCTGGGGCCGTTGACCTCGAAATCCCGATCGAACGCCCGAATCATGAAATCGCCTTCCATTCCGGCCGGAATGTTGGGATGGCGATAGTTAAAAATGAGTTGCCCATGAATTTCACCCAATTCGTATTCGCTTTCATCCTTCATGAGTCCCTTGGCCGTGAGTTCGGCGTGCAGGGGCGTGCCGGGGATGGGCGTGTAGAGCATGAACTGGTGGAAATCGGTTGCGAAGCCGGCGGCGTAATCAATGGCCTCGTTGATGTTCTCCGGCGTATGGTTCTCCAGCCCAATGATCGTTGAGCCGAGCACGCGGATGCCGTTGGCTTGCAAATCGCGGATGAGTTTATGGACGTCGATGCCGTGGAGCTTGGTGTATTGGCTGTCCTTGCCCTCCAGTCCCATCCAGACCCAGGATATGCCCAGCCCGAGCAATTCGTCCATGGTGTACTTGTTCAGGACGTTGGCCGAGCTGAACACGTGGATGGCCCAGGACTTATCGTGCTCGCGCATCAGTTCGAGCAGTCGCCGCGCGCGGCGTTGGTGCAACAGGAAGTTTTCGTCCATTATGAAGAAGGAGCACGAATGCATTTCCTTCTCCATCTGGCACATGACGTGGAATAGCTCGTCGCCCGTCGCGTAGAAATCGACGAATTTTCCCTTGCCGCCGAACATGGCCGAGGTCGAGCAGAAATTGCAGCCCAACGGGCAGCCGACCGACGGAATGACCGTGGCCGCCACGTCGCCCGGTCCTTCGCTGACCGTGATGCCCGCGGTCCGCGTGCCGTAGCCCGACTTGATCATGGGGTGGCGGATGGGTCGGTTTTCGTCCTCGCCCAAGAATCGCCGGAACCAGCGGACGCCCTCGCCCTTGACGCAATGATCGGCGTCGATCCGCTCGGCCAGATCGGACACGTTGGCGATGTGGCCCCCGACGACGATGGTCGCTTGCGGCTGATACCGGCGGATCAGCTCGCACATCTTCTTGACCTTGACCAGGTTGGGAATGATGCTCGTGATTCCGATCACGTCGTATTGGTTTTCTTGCAGCTCCTGGACAAACCGGTCGAGCACCGGGAAATCGAGCACGACGCACGATGCCTCGATGTTTGCCTGGATGAGCATGAGCCCCCAACTGCGATGGAACATCCGCAGCGAAAACGGACCCTGGGTCCGCGTTACCTGGTTCTGGTAAAGCTCCATCGGGTTGAGCCGGCGAGAGCCGTATTCATCGTCCTGGGCATAGGGCCCAAACACGCTGGTCAGGAGAACTTTGGCGCGGCGACCCAGGGGATGAACGGGCGAAACCGGATCGGAAGCAGTCAAAATCGGCAAATGGCGTTTGGCTTGAATCATTCTGGGGGTCGTTTCTGCAAGAAAACTCGAAATGATTGTCCTTGTGAATCCACGATGCTTCCATTGAATTATAGTGAAGGTCGACCGGGGCTTCGTCCCCACTTTGTCTCGACCATGTAATAGCTGCGTAATAGTTACCGCACGGCGTAAATCTGTAGCACGCCAGGACTAACGGTGTACTCCCTGTGATGAAACGAGGACATTCCCCAGTGGGGGTTTCGTGGTCCTATTCGGCTGGGCAATGCTCGCCACTGCCGGCCTGGCCGGCACGCCGGGAAGCCTGACCGGAGCGGCCGGTGGTGGCCTCGAACCGCCGGGCGAGTTTCGGTATCTTGAAAATAGCCGGGCGGCCGCGACGGCTGGGTCCATTCCGAGGTTTCCACCATCATGATCACGCGAAAACTGCCAATCACCTTGGGCGTCGTGATGATCGTCCTCGTGGTGTTCTTGATCGTCGGCTGGGTGTTTATGTCGGTTTTCGGCGCGATGGCCGATCGCGGATCGTCGGCGTTCTACTGGACCGCCCTGAGCGTCGGAGCCGTCTTCTACGTTCTGTTGCTCGTGGGTGTTTCGTTCTACCTGGCCATGTTGGTCAAGGCGGTCAATCTCAATCGCCGTCAATCCAATTTCATCAACAGCGTTACCCATGAACTGAAATCGCCCATCGCCTCGATGAAACTCTACCTGCAAACGCTCAATCGCCACCAGGTGAGCGAGGAACAGCAGACCGATTTTCATCGGTCCATGTTGGAAGACGTCGAGCGGTTGGATCACCTGATCGACCAGGTGCTCGACGCGGGCCGGCTCGAAACGCGCCCTCGCGGCGACCAACTCGAAAACGTTCGTCTCGACGACGTGTTGCTCGATTGCGCGCGGACAACGTGCCTCCGCTATCGGATCGAGCCGCAAATGATCCACCTGGAACTCCGCCCCTGCACGGTCCGCGCGAAACGCGGCGATTTGGAAATCATTTTCCGCAACCTGCTCGACAACGCCGTCAAGTACGCCGGCGACCCACCCCGGGTCGAAGTGCGGCTCGACGGCGCGGCCGCCGGTCGGGCAACGGTCGAGGTCGCCGACAACGGCCCCGGCATTCCGCCGAAGATGCGGCGAAAAATATTCGGCCGCTTCGTGCGGATCGGCCAGGACCTCTATCACGATCGGCCCGGCACCGGGTTGGGCCTGTATATCGTGCGGACCTTGCTGCGACGTTACGGCGGAAAAATCCTCGCACGCGATCCTCAAAAAGGGACCGGCGCCGTGTTTGAAGTGGAATTGCCCGCCGTACCAGACGAAAAAACATCGTAGGCCGGGTCGTGACCCGGCAATAACATCCTTAACGCCGAATCACGACCCGGCCTATAGGCTTTCGCGGTTTCATGTCGACGCCCAAACACATTCTGATTGTTGAAGACGAAGAACATCTAGCCAAGGGGATCAAATACAACCTCGAGGCCGAGGGCTACCGCGTCACCGCGTTGGGCGACGGCGCCAGCGCGCTGCGATATGTCGAAAACTCTCCCCAATTGGATCTGATTATCCTCGATCTCATGCTGCCGGGGATGAGCGGCTACGCGGTGTGCGAATCGATTCGCGACGCGGGCCGCAACGTGCCCGTGCTGATTCTCAGCGCTCGGACGCTCGCCGAGGACCGCGCGCGGGGATTCGACGTCGGCGCCAATCAGTACATGATGAAGCCGTTCGACCTTGACGAATTCTTGAGCCGCGTGAAGAACCTGTTGCGCTGGCATCGTCCCCGGGACCCGGCCCAAGAGGCCCGCTCCGCGGCCCGAGCCCGATTCGAGTTTGCCGGCGCGACGATCGATTTCGATTCCTTCGAGGTGAATGTTCGCGGCCGGCCGGTTCGCATGACCCACCTCGAGTTGAAACTGCTGCGCTATTTCATCGAGAACGAAGGCCGCGTCGTCACCCGGCACGAATTGCTCGAAAACGTTTGGGAGATGCCCGGCAACATCGCCACGAGGGCGCCCGATCAATTCATCCGCCGGCTGCGCAAAACGTTCGAGCCGAATCCGGCCAGGCCGCGCCACATCTTGACCGTCCGCGACGCCGGTTATCGATTCGTGGCGGGGGGGGAAGATGAGTGATCGTCGTTCTCGCGCGGGCTTCCGCCCGCGGCTATTATTTTCACGCGCGACGCTCGACGATCAACACTCGATGCTAAAAACTTGGATCAAAAATGCGTCTTAAACTTATTGCCTGCGAGATTCTTTATCGCGAGGTCTGCGCGGTCGTGGCTCGATCTGTCAACCAGGTCGACGTCCAGTTCATGCCAAAAGGGCTGCACGATCTGGGTCAGCCGGCCATGCACGACCATCTAGCGAAGACGCTGGCCGAGGTGGACGAGACGGACTATGACGCCGTGGTCCTGGGCTACGGGCTGTGCTCGAACGGCCTGGTCGGATTGCGCGCTCGCACGATTCGGCTGGTTCTGCCGCGCGCCCACGACTGCATAACGCTCTTCCTGGGCAGCAAGGAACGGTATGGCGACTATTTCTTCGCCCATCCGGGCGTTTATTTCAAGACCACCGGCTGGATCGAGCGGGGCAGCTATCTGAACCAAATGCCGCCCGAGTCGATCCAAGCCCAAAACTCGATGGTCCAATCCTACGAGGACCTGGTCGCCCGATACGGTGAAGACAACGCCCGATTCCTCCACCAGCAGTTGTTCGACCTCGCGCGGAACTATGGGCAGATAACCTTCATTGCCACGGGCGTTGAGCCGGACGATCGTTTCGAGCGTCAGGCCCGGGACGAGGCGGCCTCGCGTGGCTGGAAATTCGAGCGGCTCGAAGGAAATCTTTGCCTGCTTGAAATGCTGGTCGACGGCCAATGGGACGAGGAGCATTTTCTGATCGTTCCACCCGGCTCGAGCGTCGCGGCCGCCTACGACCACCGGATCGTCAAGGCGGCTCCCCCATCGTAGTGCCTTTCGCGGCCGGCGACGAGTCGAAGACGCCGATTTTTCGGGTTGAACCGCCGAATCGGTCGTGCGACCATTCAGAATCTTTGACAGGAAAACACGGCCCGATTATCCTGAATGGATGGAAGGAGAAGGGGTAATTCCCCCTTCTTACGGCCGGTTTGTCGGCGCTGGCAGGGCGCTTCATGGTGCTGCATTCATGACACCAGTCGACTCATGACTCACCCAACGCAAAATCGCAACGTTCGTGCCGGACCCTGGTGGTCGCTGTTGCGAATGGTTGGCGCGGTTTGCCTCTTCTCGGGCCTGCTGACGTTCGCAGCTTCTCCAGCCAAAGCCTCGCTCGTCTATTACAGCAAGGACTACAGCGAGATGGGCCACGTCTGGAACACCACCGACGGCATCTGCGCGGCGGCGGCCAATATCAACTCGTTTGTTTACCTCATCAACCATTTTCCCGGCGTCTACGGCGACACGGACCTGGTCGCCGATCTCAACGGAAATAAGGTGATCGAGTACTCCGAGCAGGTGAGTGCCCGAGACCTCATGGCTTGGGGTTGGACCAGTCCGACGG
>JAFGAY010000360.1 GCA_016933425.1 Pirellulales bacterium | reverse complement strand
CTGCCCACCTTACCACAAAACCTGTCAAATCTCCTATTGACCTTCCACCACAAGCGCCAAACCACGCAAAAGCTGAACTGGTCCCCGCCCGCGCAAGCGCCGATAGTTCGTATTGGCAAATCGGCGCGTATTTGTTACCGTACCGACGTTTCACTGAGTTCGCTGGAGCGTGCCTGGTGAAACCGTTCCCTCGCGCCGGCGTGCCGAAACGCTGCGAGCGATGGTTTTATTGAATTTTGCACGGCCAATGAACCGAGGCCGACCAACGGGAGGCCGGTAGATGGGCCAGATACGTTTGAAGAACGTATCATTATCCAGGCAAACATCAATAACCCCATCGCCGAAAGGACGCACGGTTGCTGGAAACGTCTGCAATGGGCCGACAAGGAAGGAGGCCGGCATGAGTTTCGACCAGAAACAAGAACTTCAAGTTCATATTCGCTGGATGATTCGCCGCGACATGCTCGAGGTCCTCGACATCGAGGCCGAAAGCTTCGAGTTTCCATGGCTCGAGGAGGATTTCATCCGCTGTCTGCGCCAGCGCAACTGCATCGGCATGGTCGCCGAGCACGACAACCGCGTCGTGGGCTTCATGGTCTATGAACTGAACAAAACGCGGCTCCACCTGCTCAACTTCGCCGTCGCGCGGCACTTCCGCCGTTACGGCGTCGGCACCCAAATGATGTCGAAACTGATCGGCAAACTCTCGCCCCAGCGACGAACTCGCATCGTCCTCGAAGTGCGCGAGACCAACCTGCCGGCCCAACTTTTCTTTCGGGCCAACGGATTCCGCGCCGTCTCCGTCTTGCGAAGCTTTTACGAGGATACGCCCGAGGACGCTTACCTGATGCAATACCGCTATCGGGCCGAAAACCTGGTCCAGCCGGAAGAACGCATCACGCGACTGGCGGGCTAGAAGATTCTTTGATATATTTCAGCCGTCTGAAGTACTCGGCTAACATCGATTTCCGCCACTCGGCTGAAATATAAATAATTTCATATGCTCTCGCCCTCCCACACCCAGGTCTTTGCCGCGGGCGTGTTCACGGCCATGGCGGTCGTGCTGGCCGGGGCCGTGGCGCTCCACTTTCGTCGGTCGCCCTACACGACGGCCCAGACCGCGCTGCTCGGACTCAGCGGCCTGTTTACCCGAATTCTGTGGCGGACCAAAATCGTCGGCGTCTGGCCGATTCCGCGCAGCCAAGGCGCCGTGATCGTTTCGAACCACCGCTGCCCGTTCGACCCGGCGTTTATCGCCCTGGCCGTCGATCGGATCATGCACTGGATGGTCGCCAAGGAATACTGCGAGCATCCGGTGATGGGCCTTTTTCTTCGCCCCTTTGGCCCGGTGCCCACCTCGCGCGGCGGCCACGACACGGCCGCCACGAAGATGATGATCCGCTACGCCGAACAAGGCGAACTCGCCGGCCTGCTGCCCGAGGGACGGATCAACAACACCGACCGGTTCATGCTTCCCGGCCGGCCCGGCATCGCCATGATCGCCCTGCGCGCTCGTGTCCCGGTCGTGCCCGTCCATATCGACGGCGCCCCATACGACGGTACCACGCTGGGTTGTCTATTGATGCCGGCCCGGGTCCGCGTGACGATCGGCCGGCCGATCGACCTGACGCCCTATTACGGCCGCGAGAACGATCGCGAAGTGCTCGAAGAACTCACAAAACTTTTTTTGCGCGAAATCGCCCGGCTCGCCGGCCGCGAAGATTTCGAACCCCAAATCGCCGGCCGTTTCTACAAAACCACCGAGGACGTTTGACCCGGATTATTTCGTCATCACCCCGGTCAACGCCGAAACTGCTGGCACCAATAAATCGTTCCGTTGGGGGTCCGATAGGCCGCCACGCCGATCCGCGTGTAGCCCCCGTTCAGAATGTTCGCCCGGTGACCCGACGAATTCATCCACCCGCGAACCACGCTCTCGCTAGAGGAATAACCCATCGCGATGTTCTCGGCCACGGCACGACGCGTGTGTTGCAGCGTGCGGTTGCGGGTCATCCATTGCGCGTGCTCGCGCGCCGAACCGACCAACTGCCGGTCGATCTTCAACGGGTGCAGCCCATAACGCTTCCGCTGCTGGTTCGTGTACTTGACGATGTTCTTTTCGATGGGCAACAATTCCCATTTTGCCTTGACCACGTCTTTCGGCTCGACGCCGTGGGGCGTGGTGCTCTCCTTGGCACATACTACCGTGGCCGACAAAAACACCAACGCACAGACAATAACTCGAGTTACCATGAGGGAGTTCTCCTCTTTCCGTGAAAAAATGCTGGGCCACGGCGCGCCGCCCCGCTTCACGGTGAAACCGCGCCTCGGAAAAAAGGAAATCCAGCTCCTTTTGCGCAAAGCGCGCGAAGAACCGCGCCAACAAAAGGACAGGACGCCTTTTTCCGAATCCAAGGTGGGCATGGGTCGACGCCGCGCGGCGAAAAGGCTGGAACAAATACTCGCCACGCAAACGACGACGGCAGGAATCCTTACTACACGCTCATGTCCGAACAGTCGACTCCGCGCCCCTGCCATCCAAACGACTGGGCATCCTAGCGAAGCCTTTCCGATTCAGCAGACCAGCATAGCCAATCAGCCCCAATCCGCAAGGGTTCCCCACCAAGCCTAAAAGACTCATCCCCCGTAAGAATGGTGTTTTGGCGAAACCCAACACTCGCCAAAACCCATGTAAAAAAACGCCCTAAGCACAAGCTGCCAAAGGCGCTAAGACTCGCCGCCGATCCAACGGCAAGAGAAGAAAAGCAGTGGGCGCACGAGGATTCGAACCTCGGACCTCGTCCTTATCAG
>JAFGAY010000359.1 GCA_016933425.1 Pirellulales bacterium | reverse complement strand
CGATTCGGCGAGCAGCGGCCAGATGCGGCACGCGTTCGCTTTTGCCTTTGCGCGCGAGCCGGTCGAATTGGCAATTGCCGCCGAACGTCGCAAACCCCAAGTGATCGTCGGACAACTGCTCACCATGAAGATCGAGGACGACACGGTCCAGTACGAAGCCGTGTTCCGTTACAACATTCTTTATAGCGGCGTGAAGTCGCTGCGGATCGACGTTCCGGAAACGCTGGCCGGCAAGCTCCGCAACAACACGCCGGGCATCCGCGAACGCGTCGTCGAGCCGGCGCCCGACGATCTGCCCAAGGGCTATCAGGCGTGGAGTTTCAGCGGCGAGACCGAACTTGTCGGCGAGGGCCAAATCACGCTCATCTGGGAAGAAAAGCTCGACAAACTCGGCCTGGGCGACGAGGTGAAAGTCGAGGTGCCCACCCTGACCCCCGCGAAGGCCGACGACGCGCCGATCGACCGAGCATGGGGTCAGATCGTCCTGGTCAAGGCCGAAACGATCGACCTGGCCCCGACGGGCACGCCCGAGGGACTTCGTCCGATCGATCCCCAGCGCGACCTGGCCGGCGGCGCCAAGGTGGCCGACGCGGCCAGCGCGTTTGAGTTCCACGGACCGTGGTCGCTCACGGTAAAGGCGACTCGATATGAATTGCAGGACGTCAAGTACACGATCATCGAGAACGCCGTCGCGCGGATGGTGGTTACCCGGGCCGACCAGATTGCGGTGCAAGCCGTCTATCGCCTGCGGAGCGGCCGTCAACGTTTGAAAGTGACACTGCCCAAGGACGTGATCTTCGACACGGAGCCTTTGCGGATCAACGGGCGGCCGGTCACGCTCGAAAAAGGCGGCGATAACCAATTCTTTATTCCATTGACCGAGTCGAGCGCCGAGCGTCCACTGCTGGTCGATCTGCGTTATACCTTGCCGACCACCCGGCGGGCCGGCGGCGGCCAGGTTTTGTCGCTTCCCGAGTTCCCGGAAAAACCGGCCATTCAAAAGGTCCGTCTTTGCGCTTATTTGCCCGACGAGCGGGCGCTGATCGGTGTGAAGGGACCCTGGACCAACGAGATAATTTGGGCTTCGGACCACACGATGAACTGGTGCCGACCTTCGTATTTCCACACGGACGAGTCGCTGCTCGAAAAACTCGCCGAAGGCATCCCGATGACGTCCAAGCCGACCGAAGGTTTCGAGACCGACGGGCGGCGGTACGTGTTTTCGACGCTCCGGCCGACGGGCCCGCTGCGGTTGATCGACGTCAACGAGACCGCGCTGACGGCGATCGTGCTGGCTGTTTTGTTGCTGGGCGGATTGGTTCTCGCGGCCGCCTCGATCAAGGTCCGCGTGTTGGCGGTCGGCGGCCTGATTGCCGCCGTGTTGCTCTCCGGAATGTTCGCGCCACTGTTTGCCCGACAGGTGTTGGACGGCTATTTCCTGGCGGCGTTGGTTGTCGTGGTCGTGGTTTGGATCGTGGTCATGGCGATTCGCCTGCGGCCGCGCCGCACTCCGGCGTCCGCGCCGCCCATGCCAACGCCGCAACCGCCGACGGCTCCACCGCCAGCACCAGCGGCGCCCGCGCCGACCGAGGCTGCCGCGCCGGCCGACAAGGCGTCGGACAGCCCGTTCGCGCCTCCGGCCAACCAGACCCCCGACGACGAAGGAGGCAAGAAAGATGCCTAGCCACAAACGATGGACCAACCTGTTTGCGTCGTGGTTCACGATGTCCGGGTGCTGGCAAAACGCCGGCGGCCTCCGGTTGATAGTGCTTGCGGCGGCCGCCGTGTCGTGGGCTGTTGCCCCGGTCGAGGCCGCGAGCCGGCCTGCGCCCGAACCGGTCAAAATTGTGCGCGAACTGCTCGTGCCGATGGAAGACTTGAACGTCTTGCTGGAAAACCAGCCTCGCCGCGTGCTGTTGTCGCGCGAGGAGTATGAAACCCTGCTCGAAAAAGCCCACACCCAAGGCGAGGCCAAGCCGCCCCGAGCGGCCGTGCTGACCGACAGCGACTATTCGGCCCGACTGAGCGACGGCCGCGCGCTGATCGAGGGCACCCTGCGCGTCGACGTGCTCGCCGACGGGATGTGCGCCGTCCCGCTGGATCTCTCGCGCGTCGGCTTGAAAGAAGCGACGCTCGACGGCCAACCGGCGGCCATCGGCCGCGATAAGGACGGCCGGCTCATGCTGCTGGTCGAGGGTCGCGGGCAGCACGAGCTGCGGCTTTCGCTCACCGCGCCGATCGAGACGACCGCGGCAACCCAGAATTTTTCATTTCGCCTTCCGACGGCTCCCTCGGCCCGATTCCACATGGCGATCGACGGCGACGTCGAGGTTAAGGGAGGGCTCGACGTGGTGAGCCGCCGTTTCGACTCAAGCGCCGGCGTGACGCGGTTCGAGTTGCTGCCGCGCGACGGCGACGTATCGCTCGTCATGACGCTCAACAGCCACCTGCGCCGCAAGGACCAGATCGTGATCGCGCGAACCGTGCTCCTAGCCGCGCTGGCCGAGGCGGGAGAGCAGTTCCACGCAACCACGTCGTTTTCCATCCTTCATCGGGCCGTCGACCGTTTCTGTTTCGTCGTGCCCGAGGGGGTCGAAATCACCAACGTCGATTCACCCCACTTGTCAAGCTGGGCCGTGGTCGAGCGAGACGGCCGCCGGGTGCTCGAAGCGAAACTCCGCGAGGCGACCACCGACAAGGTGGTTTTGTCGATCGCGGCGGTTCGCGCCGCGCCGCGGTTGGACGATTGGAGCTTGCCGCGGTTGACTCCCCTGGACGCCGACGGCGAGGTGACGGTCGTCGGCCTACTGGTCGATAAGCGACTCAAACCCAAGACGCTCGACTCGAAGGGACTGATCCCCATCGACGCCGCCGATCTGCGAGCCGCGCTGCCGCCGAGCATGCGCGACGAGCCGGCGCTCGTGCCCGTGGCGGCTTATTACGCCCCGGGCGGCGACTACGCGCTGGGCGCATCGTTCGAGAAACCGCCGGCCCGATTCACGGCGACCACCGTGCTCTTGTTGACGCTTTGCGACCGTCAACAACGGCTCACGGCCAATGTGCTTCTCGCGCCGGAGCACGAACCGCTGTTCGAGGTCGATCTGCGACTGCCGGCCGCGTGGCACGTCGACCAGGTCACCGACGCCCAAGGTCGCCCGATGACCTTCGAACGTCATGACAAGACCAACCGATTGCACGTCCGACTGGGTCGGGGTATTCCCTCGGGCGGCGAGGGACTGATTCGCTTCACGGCGACCGCCACGCCGGACACGTGGTTGGGCGACTGGAAAACGACCGAGGTCGCGTTTCCCGACGTCGATCTGCCGGCCGGGCAACGACGTCGCGGGGCAATCGCCGTCATCGTCCAGGACGACCTCGAAGCGCATCCCGAGGACCAAACCGGCCTGATTCCCTTGGACGACGCCGACAAAAAGGACTATCAACTCGCCGGCGTAAAAACCGACCTGGCCTATCGCCACGAGGACTGTCCATGGAAAGCCACCCTCCGAATCGAACGGACTACGCCGCGGCTGACCGCGCGGACCTACTCCTTCCTGGGCGTCGCGCCGGGCACCTTGACCGCGCACTACGAGATTGTCTACGACGCGACCGAGGCCCGGGCACGGACGCTCCGTTTCCGCTTGCCCTCGACCACGCCGGGCGACCTGGCGATTCGCGGGCTGGGAGGCGCGGCGCTGAAAGAATACTCGAGCACGACGACCGAACGAGGACGCGAGTGGATCGTGCCGCTGGTCGAACCGCGGCGCGGAACGATCGCGCTGGCCGTCGATTTTCAACAGCCGCTGGGCGATCGCGATCCTCGCGACCTGGCGCTGCCGATCGTCGCGGCCGAGGGAGTCGCCCACCAGTCCGGCCTCGTGGCCGTCGAGGGAAACGCCGAACTCGACGTTCGAGTGACCACCGACGCGCGGCCGGTCGACGTCGGCGAACTGGTCGACGCCGAGTATCAGCCGGGCCGCCGGCTGCT
>JAFGAY010000358.1 GCA_016933425.1 Pirellulales bacterium | reverse complement strand
GAGCGTTCGTTCGGCCGCCTCGGCCGGGACAAACGCCACCAGCCGGCCTTCGTTGGCCACGTACAACGGATCAAGCCCGAGAAGCTCGCACGCGCCGGCCACGGGTTCGATGACGGGAATCGACGCCTCGGTCAACTCGATGCCCACGCCGGCCGCCTCGGCGATTTCACACAACGCCGCGGCCAGGCCTCCCCGGGTCAGATCGCGAAGGCAGTGGACGTCGGGATCGGCCTCGAGCAGCGCTTCGACCAGCCCGGCCAGCGAGGCGCAGTCGCTTTCGAGATCCGATTCGAACGCGATTCCCTCGCGAACCGACAGGACGGCGATGCCGTGGCGGCCCAGGTCGCCGCTGACCAGCACGGCGTCGCCGGGCCGGACGCGTCGAGGGGCGATGTCGACGCCCGGCGGCACCAGGCCGATGCCCGCCGTGTTGATAAACACGCCGTCGCCCTTGCCGCGGTCGACGACTTTGGTGTCGCCGGTAACGATGCGCACGCCCGCCTCGTCGGCCGCGCGGCGCATCGACTCGACAATCCGCCGCAGCACGTCCAACGGCAGCCCCTCCTCGAGCACGAAGCCCGCGCTGAGCGCCAGCGGCCGCGCGCCGGCCATGGCCAGATCGTTGACCGTGCCGTGCACGGCCAGGCAACCGATGTCGCCGCCCGGAAAGAACAACGGATCGACCACGAACGTGTCGGTCGTCATGGCCAGCCGTCCGCCGGGCACTTCGACCAGCGCGGCGTCGTGCGGCGGGTCCTTGGCCGGGTCGGAACCGAACGCCGGCAGAAAGAAACCTTCGATCAGCCGGCGCATCACCCGACCGCCCCCGCCGTGGGCCATCTGGACCGTGCCATGGTCCTCGCGCGGGACGGGACAGTGGAGCGAGAATTCGTCGGACTCGTTTCGACTCATGATTTCCTTTCGCATGGACGCCTGGCGCGATCCACGTAGCGCCGCGTATAAGGGCAAGCGGCAATGCACATGCCGCAAATCTGGTGTTGGTATCCCTCGGGCAGCGTTGCCGCCCAGTGATTCGTTTGGCGAAAACATTTCACGACGTCGAAAAACTCCTCGCGGCGCATGCCCGGCGTCCACTCACGACCCGAGGGAGCACGGGCGGGACACGCCTCGACGCATGCCGTGCACTCGCCGCAAGACGATGCGTCGACCGGCGGCACGGCAACTAGCGGCGCATCGGTCAGAACCGTCGCATAACGCACGGCCGATCCAAATTCCTTGTTCACTAGCAAAGCGCATTTGCCGATCCAGCCGAGACCCGCGAGTCGTGCCACGGTTTTGTGCGGCAGCGGCGTCGAAAGCGAACGCTCGTCCACGCTCGCGGCCGTGATCGGCTGCCGCCGCGCGCGGAATCCTTCGCTTGCCAGCCAATCGGCAACCACCGATGTTAAACCGTTTAAACAGTCGTTCACCCGCTCATATTCGCACGCGTATTCGGCGGTCGGGCCGTTGGCGATTTGGGCAACGACCTCGGGCCGCAAGGCCACGCCGATGACCACGCCCCGCTCGAACTCGTCGCGGGCGTTTGACGGTACACCTTGTAGATCGGCCACGGCCACCAGCGCAGCCCCGCGGCCGGTCAACCGATCACGCAATTGGGCAAACCGGCTTGATAGATCGTCCATGCGGTTATGCTCCGCCGCCTTCGCGTCGCCGATATCGATAATATGCCGCGCACGCTCCTTCGGTCGAGACCATCGGCGCGCCGAGCGGATGTTCGGGCGTGCATGCAGTGCCGAACGCCGGGCATTCGTGCGGGCGCTTGTGACCCTGGAGCACGGCCCCGGCCAGGCACACGGCCGGCTCTTCGGCCCGGATGCCCTCGACGCCGAACCGCGAGGCCGCGTCGAATCGGGTGAACTCGGGCCGCAATGCCCAGCCGCTTTCGGCAATCGGGCCAATGCCGCGCCACTGGCGCGTCACCGGGCGAAAGACCCGGTCGATCTGGGACTGGGCCGCGCGGTTGCCCTCGGGCTGGACGCAGCGGGAGTATTGAATCTCGACTTCCGCGCGGCCGTTTTCCAACTGGTCGACGCACATGGCCACGCCCTGGAGGATGTCGATCGGCTCGAACCCGGCCACGACGATCGGCACGCCGTAGTCGCGGGCGATCGGTTCGTACTGGTGCGTGCCCATCACGGAGCAGACGTGGCCGGCGGCCAGGAACGCCTGCACCACGTTTTGTGGCGAGCCGAGCACGGCCCGCAACGCCGGAGGGACCAGCACGTGCGAAATCAGGGCCGAAAAATTCGCCAGTCCCAGCCGTTCGGCCTGGACGACCGCCATGGCCACGGCCGGCGCGGTCGTCTCGAAACCGATCGCGAAAAAAACCACCTCGCGCCCCGGCTCCGACCTCGCCAGCGCCAAAGCGTCCATCGGCGAATAGACGATCCGAACGTCGGCCCCCTCCGACTTGACCGTGAAAAGATCCATTTGGCTGCCGGGCACGCGGAGCATGTCGCCGAAAGAACAAAAAATCACCTCGGGCCGCGTGGCAATGGCCACCGCCTGGTCGATGATTTCGATCGGTGTGACGCACACCGGGCAGCCCGGACCGTGGATCAGACGAATTTCGTCGGGCAGCAGCTTGTCGAGCCCAAAGCGAACGATCGCGTTCGTCTGGCCGCCGCAGACTTCCATCAGGTTCCACGGGCGCGTGGTTTTGCGCCGGATCAAGTCGGCCAGCCGCTTGACCCCGGCCGCATCGCGATATTCGTCGACGTATTTCATCGGTAGCCAGATGCCATGGTGCGAATTGGTTTTTCCCGTGGGCTTCCGCCCACGGCTATTAAGGTTTTGGGATTTGGTTTATGGGATTTCGTTTGTTGGATCGTCGTTTTTGTTTTCCGGGGG
>JAFGAY010000357.1 GCA_016933425.1 Pirellulales bacterium | reverse complement strand
CCGCTTCCTTACGGTCGCGGTTCGCAGTGCTGCTGCTCTGGCCGGCGGAGTCGGGCTATCGTCGGGTGGTTGCACAGCTCGGCATGCTGCCGGCGAACGCGACGCTCGACCTCGGCCACTAGCGCATCCTCACCCAATCGCTGGATTTCCTCGGGCCCGATCGGCTTTCCAAACCGGACATGAATGGTCCCCAAACGGGGGAAACTCCGCCACCGGGGCCATGCCTGATAGGCTCCCTCGATCGCCACGGGCACAATCGTCGCCCCCGAGCGTAACGCCAAGGTGCGAACCCCGCCGTGGAAGGGAGCAATGAGACCATCGGGCGTCCGGGCGCCCTCGGGAAAGATGAGAACCATTTCGCCCCGCTTCAGCCGCCGAAGCGTTTCCTTGATGCCGGCGAATCCGCGCCCCTCGCGGTCAATCGGAAACGCTCCAAACGAACGGATCAATGCTCCAAACGGGGCAAAATCGAACAAAGACGCCCGGGCCACGTAGCTCACGCGCCGCGGGCAGCAGCACCCGACCAGCGGCGGATCGAAATGGCTCTGATGATTGGGGGCCAACAGGACGGGCCCCTCGGCCGGAATGTTTTCGATGCCCCAGCGACGAACCCGATAGAACACCACCAAAAGCAATTGCAAAAACCGCTGAGTCAGCCCATACCAGATCTGATTCCCCAGCGACGACCCTTCGGTCGCCGACGTTTCCACCCGACCGCGCCGCAAGGTGGATGGTGCGGGTTGCTTCTCAAGGATGTCCACTAGCTCAACTCCCAACCGAACCCAACTCCCAACCGAACCCAACTCCCAACCGAACCGCGCCCGTCAGGAAGCGGCCCCCTAACCAGCTCCTTCACCGTCGCCGCCCTACCGTCGCCGCCCCATCTCTTTCCCAAAATCCCCAAATCCCGAACCCCCAAATCCCCGCTAATGCAGCCCGTGCATCATTCGTTTGATCGTGGGCGAAAGCAAAAAGACGATCACGCTGATCACCAGCGGCACAATAGCCAGAACGAGGAAGAAGTCGACCTGGCCACCCAGGATGGTGAACCATTTGCCGGCCGCAATATCCTTCGAGGCTGAGGCCAGCGATCCCGACGTCTTGTTGGCAATGGCGATGGTCATGAAGAACAACCCCATCAGCAATGCCGTGTAGCGCGCCGGCGACAGCTTGGTAACCATCGAAAGTCCAACGGGCGAAAGACAAAGCTCGCCGCAGGTCGCCAGAACGTATATCAAGAGCAGCCAATGCGGGCCGGCCGTGCCCACATTCTCAAAAGCCCGCATGGTTTTGGTCAGCAACACTCCGTCTTCGTCTACCTTGACGGTGCTCTCCCCGTCACCATCGCCCCACGTGGCCGTGAAGTCGCGAATGCGCCGGAAGTGGGGCTTCTCGAACTCCTGGCCGTTTTTTTCGATCCAAATCGTGGTCATTGGCTCCTTGGCAACGACTTGACTGGTCAATGATCGGATCTTGTGACTGTCGACCTGGGCAAGAATGGTTTTTCTGGCTTCCTCGGGAACTTGTTCCAATGCAATTTTCCGTGGCTTTGCATCACGGACTTCATGGAGATTGCGGTCCTCGCCGCCTCCCTTGCATGCCGCCTGACGCCGGAGCAACTTGCCGTCGGCGCCAAGCAGTTCATAAATCGAGGCCTGCTGATTCGTGTATCCAACGGCGTAGTACTTGTGGCCGCCGTGGGTCAATTCTTCGAGAAGGTCGAAATCGGCCTCTTTGGGTTTCTTGTCCTGGGAAACAAATACCGAAAGAAGTTTTTTTAGGAAGGACGGCGATTTTTTCTCTTTATCTTTTTGGGCGCTGTTCTTCGCTTCGGCTTCCGCCTTTTCCTTCTCCAATTGGCTGAGGACCGGCTGAAGAACCTTCTGAACCGGTTCGGGAGCAGCCTCCAACGCAATGGGCTTGGGATTTCCCGCCTGCAGTGAACCGAAAACCATGGGTATGTACGCGACGCTCAAAATGGCCAAACCAATCGCGAACTTAACCGGCGTGGACGGCTGCCACCCTCGCTTGGCAAGCCAGTTCCAAAGCCCGGCAAAAAGCGGCGCCAGAAACACGATCGCCGCCGGATTGACCGACTGATACCAAGTTGCCGGAAACTCGAAGCCGAGAACGTGGCGGTCCGTTCGGTTCAAAGCAAACAACGCCAACGACGTTCCGGCCTGCTCGAAGGAAACCCAAAAAGCTATCGCAAAAACCGACAAAACGACAATCACGCCGATGCGATCCCAATCGACGCGGGTAAGCGGCCGGGTCCGTTCATATTCGTCAATCCTGGCTTGTTCAATCTCTTCCGGGGTGGGCTCGTGACCTTCCTCGTGCTCGGGCCGGTGATGAGGTGGGAGTCCGATTCCTTTTAGGTAGAACGGGCGGACGAACTGGTAAACCAGCAGGCCGAGCGTCATGCCAACCGCGGCGGAACCAAAGCCCCAATGCCAACCAATCTTCTCGCCGAGCGTGCCGGCCACCAAACCAGAAAGCAAAGCCCCCAGGTTAATGCCCATGTAGAAAATCGTGAAACCGGAATCGCGCCGTGGATCGTCGGCGCCGTAAAGCTGCCCCACCATTACCGAGACGCATGGTTTGAAAAAACCCGTCCCGATGACAATCAGAACCAGTCCTCCCATGAAAGTCAGGAATTGAGCAGGCGCCGTGCCAAGACTAATCTCTTCCCACGCCGGATTGCGGCCCCAGTACTCGGTAAGGAAAAGACAGGTTTCACCGGCCGCGATGATCCAGCCACCCGTCAACATCGACCGATGCGTGCCCAAGAATTTGTCGGCGATCCATCCACCGAGGATGGGTGTCAGATAGACGATCCCTACAAACCAGCCGTAAAAGTCCTGGGCATCGCTCTCGGACCATCCAAAGCCCGGATTCGCCGCCGTGAGTTTGGACGCCAGAAAGTAGACCAACAGCGCCCGCATCCCATAATACGCGAATCGCTCCCACATCTCCGTGATGAACAGGACCCAGAGGCCGCTGGGTTGGCCTTTGGCGGCCTTGACCTGGACCGGAGCGGCCGATCCGCTGGAACTCGATGAACTCATGCGACGTCTCCTGGGACGGAACATACGATTGCCAGCCAACCCCTCGGATGCACCGGGGATAGGCCCGGACTCGCAAACGGAAGCCGCTCGGAGGGCGGGCGACCGCTAGGCGATGGGACGGTCGCCGAGCGAGATGAGGGTCGGGCGGATCCGCCCTGGCCCGTCGAGCGGATCCACAACAACCCAGCTTAGCATGATAGACGAACCACCCGTGAATGGCCAGCCGGGCCGGGGTGCGCTATCGGATTATGGCAAATGCAGTGGAGAACCACGCTCCGTCGTGGCCGAGACGGCTCGTCACGCGCGGCCACAACGGAGCGTGGCCCTCCAAGGGCATTGCACGAACAAATCTTACCCAATTTGACCACCAGCGGCTGCCGGGTCGCCTTTTTGGAATTTAGGGGGGCTTTGTTGGCATATGCTGCAAGTCGCTGTCAGCAAAAGAGTTAAATGGCCGGGTGGTCCCTTGCGCACGACCGTTCGGCCCGATCCAATCAAGCTCCTGTTGAAAACTCCTCAAAATCCGGTCATAGTAAAATGTTTGGGCGGATAAACATACGCACTAGCAGCGTGCTGGTTCAATCATACGGCCGCCGAACCGATCGCCGAGCCATCGCTCGGCACTCCAGGGAGTCTCTCGTGCAACGTTTCATGCTGCGGTCCAAAATCCACCGCGCCACCATCACCTCCACGGATCTGAACTACGAGGGGAGCCTCGCCGTCGACCACGATCTGCTCGTCGCCGCCGACATCCTGCCCGGCGAACAGATCCACGTCTTGAATCTCAACTCGGGCTCGCGCCTGATCACGTACGCCATCGAGGCGCCGGCCGGCTCGGGCACGATGATGCTCAACGGCCCGGCAGCCCGACTGGGAGAGCCGGGCGACCGCATTATCGTTATCGCCTACGGCGCGCTTGACGACGAGGAAGCCCGCGATTTTCGACCCACGATCGTCCTGGTCGACGAGAAAAACCGCGTGAAACGGTAATACTTGCTTCCAGTATCCGGTTTGCCCGCGGCCGAGTATTGTCGAGGTCCGTTCCGTAACTGCTTCTACGGCAATTCCAAATCCCGGAGCTCGTACTTGAACCGGCTGGTGAATATCTTCGCCGGCGTCTTGTAGACAAACGTGTATTTTTCCAGCGAATCTTCCAAGTAGAAGAAATACGCCAGGCCGACCTCGTTCTCGGTTTGCATCCGCGTCTCAAAGCCTTCGTGGTCGAGTCGTTTGCCGTCGGGTCCTTCGAGATAGGCCTCGTTTTCAAAAATCCATCCGCGGTGCGAGGCCAAAGCGTCGCCCGCCTCGTCGAAACGCACGCGAACCTCGACCTCCCAGGTGTCGTTGTTCTTTCGGACGCTCACCAGCGTCACCGTCGCGCTGGCCACGCGGCGTCGAACTTCCTTCGCGTTGGGCAACCCGGTGAACCGGAACGTCTCGACGGGCCCCGGCACCAGCGCGTCGAGCGTGCCCGAGAGCCGGCCGATCTTTTGCACGTCGCGCGGCGGCAAAACGAACGGAATGGCCAACCTGACGCTTGTCGCCTTCGGGCCCACGGGCACGTCGAGCCGGCCGAGCCGGACGTCGACTTCCAGCGAGTTTCCCTTCTCGTCGACCGCCTGAATCTCCGCGAGCTTCTGCGTCAGGCCGATCGGCGATAGACGCGGTTCCCAGGCAACCACCAGGGCCAACTGCAGCGAACCCTCCTCCGGGTCGTCCACTTTGCGCCGGCCGATCAATTCGAGGGGAGCAAACAAAAATGGCCCCGAGACGTCGGCGCCGGCCAGGTCGATCGAGCCCGGCCGACGATCGACCACGTAAACGGCCTGCTCGGGCCCGAAGGGATAAACGTTTAATCCGGCCGGCTGAAGTGTCTGTTGCAAGGCTTTCCAGAACGGTGTTTTGTCCAAAAGGAGCGTCAGTTCCGGATTCGATGGTTCCTGGCCAAACTCGCCGCGCGTGTCGATGATGCGGTTGCCCGTCTGGCGTTCGATTTGGCCGAGCAGAGCCGAGAGTTTTCGGGGCTCCTTGGCGAGGGTGACCCGCGAGGGCTCGACCGCGGCGGCGGCCAGCTTTTGTTCGAGCGCTTGGCGTACTCGGGCCAGCCGTTGTCGCACCTCGGCGCTGGCGTCCGGCTCGTCGGCCGGAAGCGCCGGCAGGATGGCCGGTCCCATCTCAATCAACTTGGCTTCCGCCTCGTTGCGCTGTTCCAATCGCGGCGCGTCGAGCTGGCGAACCAGACGGCGAACTTCGGCGGCCGGTCCGTCGGATAAAACAGGCTGCTGCTGAGCAACCATCAGATAGCCGGCCATCAGCAACACAGAGACCATGGGAGAACCCTTTGAAGATTGCAAACCATGAAATGACAAAAACCATGATCGGTTAAGGTTTCCGAAATAGTGTTTATCACGCTGCTTCCTGATTGGCCCACCACAGATAAGCCCTGTATGTAGGCAAAATGCTCATGCTCGTTCAAACTGGTCCCGCAGGGCGAAAACATCGATCGTCGCCCAACAGGCACGCGATAAATGGCTTCCGTGGGGCGGAAAACCAGCTTGAATGACACGAAGGCCCTTCAGGTCTAGAAATTCAACGGCTGGAACCAAGTCCGCGTCCGCGGTGGCTAAAACGGCTACGTCGTAAGCACCCTCCCAAGCTAGGCGTATCATGTCGGTGACGATGGCCGTATCCACGCCTTTCTCCGTGGTGCCGGCCATGTCGGCGCCACAATCCGGGTAGGGACACTGAACCACGGCCTTATGACACACGGGGCATTGAGGATGCTTCTTGGGGCGTCGCTCAAAGCATTTGACTTGGATGCCTGCTTGACGGTCGAGCCAATTCGTAGCCCAGCGATGGTGCTTTTTGCCCTCTTGGGTTTTCGCGTTATAAGAAGTGAAGACGATCGTGCCTTCATGCGAATAATCGTCAACCCGAAGCTTGTTTGCAGCCGCCCGCACAAGTACGTTGGGCAAGGTTTCCCAATTAACCCGGAAGTTAGCCGTGGCCTTTTCGTTCAGGGTAAGCTGAAAGTTCCAGAAGTCGATGAAACACCGAACCTTCAAACGAGTAGACGAGACTCGAACTGGCGTGGAAACGTCGCTCATGTGTTGCCCCCGTGCATTGAAAAAACCAAAAAATACAGGGGGCTCGCGTAAACGCGAGTCCCCTGGGGCTTTAATAACCAGCGGTTACCGCGGGCATTACGTCCGTCGGATCCACTGGTGGACTATAGTTGATGGTATCTGTCAGTGTTAATCGACAATTTGTGGCCAGAGGTCAAGCATGTTCACGCGTTGTTTCCCGGCCAAATGAGGATGTTAGTTTACACCCCCCTTTTGCGAGTGCATTATAGGCCCACCAACCTCGAACGTCAACCCCCCATGAGTTGCCAGGGACGCGGCTCGCTTCCCTGCTCGCACTATCTAAAAATAGCATGTTGGATAACCAAACACCAATAATAAAAGCACTTTCGGACGACCTAGACTTAATTGGTAGCTCTTTCCTTGATGATTTGGATTCTCTGGTTTCCTTCGACTGCAATCCATCATGCGATTTTTCTTCAACATTATTCATGCCACAGTGTTGCTTACCTGGGCCGCGACGGCCCCGGTCGCCGGGTCGCAGCCGCCGGCGATGGGCATGATCCAGGTTGACCTGCCCGACCGGCGGATCGAGGGCATGCCCCTGGCCTGGGATTCCAACGTGGTCCATCTTCTGGGCCGCGATGGACGGCTCTGGTCGTTCGCGCCGGACGAGGCAAAGGATTTTCGCCAAACGGCCGCTCGGTTTCAGCCCTATACGGTTTCCCAGATTCGCGCCAATCTGCTCCGCGAGTTGGGCAACGACTACGAAGTGACCGGCACAACGCACTATCTGGTGGCCCATCCACGCGGACAGCGCGACCGCTGGGCCCAGCGGTTCGAGGATCTCTACCGGACGTTCGTGCGCTACTTTTCGGTGCGGGGATTCACGCTGCGCGAGCCGCCCTTTCCCCTGATCGGTATTGTTTGCCGCGATCGCAAGGATTTCCAGCGCTACGCGGCCGGACAAGGCGTCGCGGCCACCGACGGCGTGCTCGGACTGTACGATTTGATTTCAAACCGGATCATCGTCTACAACGCGACAGCCCACGCCGCCGACGAGGCCAACTGGCGACAAAACGCGTCGACGGTAATCCACGAAGCCACGCATCAAATGGCCTTCAACACGGGCATCCACAGCCGGTGGAGCCCGCCGCCGACCTGGGTTGCCGAGGGTCTGGCCACGTTGTTCGAGGCGCCTGGATTCCACGACGCGCAAAGCTCGACCAGCCAAGCCGACCGGATCAACCGGGAGCGGTTGCGGGACTATCACGCGAGGATCGGCGAGAAACACGACGGCCGATTGCCGGCCGATTTGACCGCGTCGGATCGTTTGTTCCAAATCGCGCCGACCGCCGCCTACGCCGAGGCCTGGGCGCTGGCGTTCTATCTCGTCGAGACTCAGCCGCGCCAGTTTGCTCGATACCTGGCGCTCACGGCGTCGCATCCGCCGTTTCGTCCTTACTCCGCCCAACAACGAGTAGACGACTTCAAGGCCGTGTTCGGGGACGACTGGCGGCAATTCGACGCCCAATTTGGGCGGTTCATGGATCAGGTGAAATAACCGCGCGGCAAGCGTTGGTTGCCGCACTGGCGTTGCGGCTGAACTGGTTTTGCCTGAGCCGATCGCCACACCGCCATTGCAAGTCGTCCAACCGCTACAGCCGGACCCTCGGACTTTGACCCGGGACAGTACATAACCTATAGGTATTGAGGGACTTTTGGCGAGCCATTATCCCCGTTCCTTGCCTGAATTTCTTGCTTCATTGCCGGTAACCATGGACGACGCAACCTCCCCCAAATCGGTCGAGCCCAGTCAGGCCGACGAGATTGCGCGAGCTTTTGGCCGGCATCGCGACGAACTGAGATCCTTTTTGGCCGCCAGGCAAAAGCGTCTTTCGACCGCCGAGGCCAAATTGACCACCCAGTTCCAACACGTGGCCGACCAACTGGCCCAAGCCCAATTGGAACTCCAGCACACCCAGCGGGAACAGGCTTCGCGCGGCGAGCAACTGGCGCTCGAGGCCCAAAGCATCCTCGAACTCAAGCAAATGTTCGAGACCGCGCAGACCCAATGGACCGATGCCCAACAACGCGCGGCCGAACAGCAACGCCAATGGGCCGAACGGGTCGAAGCCAGCCAAAAAGCATTGGCCCAACATCTTGAGGAACTCGCCGGACGCGAGGCCCAGGTCGTCCATGCCGAGTCCCTGTGGCACGACGAGCTGACGGAAACGAACCAGCAGCTCCAATCGGAACGCGATGCCTTGAGAGCGCGCATCGAGCAATCCGACCAGCGGCTGGACGAGATTCAACAACGCCTCGAGGAAGCCGTATCGTCGAGCTTCGACGGAAACAACGCGTCCTCGGCGATCGAATCGCAATGCTTTCTTCAACTCAAGGAAATGATCGAGGCGGCGCAATCGCAATGGGCCGAAGTCCGCAGCGAGTCGTCCGAACAGCAAAATGAATGGGCCGACCGGATCGAAGCCGGCCAGAAAGCTTTGGCCCAGCGGATCGAGGAACTTGCCGCCGGCGAAGCCCAGGCCGTCCGGGTCAACGCGCAGCGGCACGATGAGTTGGCGAAAATCAACCAGCGGCTCGAATCGGAACGCGACGAACTGGAAAATCGCGTCGCGCAAGCCGATCGGCGATTGGCCGAGCTTCAGCGTCAACTGGATAATGCCGAACCGTCGAATGCCAACGGCGAAGACTACCGAAGCCGATACGAATTGGCTATCGAGGAGGTCCATAAACTGAGCGAACAGAACGACATGCTCGCCCAGGAACTCGCGAACATCCGCCGAGGGACCATCTCGCGAAATCCCGAGACCGCAGAGGCCGCCGATTGGGAAGCCCAAAAACGCAGGCTCCTCGAGGCCTTGGAAAATCTCGATGAAAACAATGAAAAAGAATCCGCCGAACGGATCGAAATCGAAACCGTGATCCAAACCACCAACGCCGTGATCGCCGCGAAGGATCAAGAGATCGCCCAACTCCGCCGGGCCGTCGGCGACCATGCCGGTGAAAAGGGGACGTCGTCCGCCGGCGCGCCAAGCATCGACAAGGTGCTCGATCAAGACGAGATCATCCAACAAGAACGGGAAAAATTTCGCCAGCTCCAAAACGAGCTTGAAGGAAAACTCCGACAAGCCGAAATCGAACTGTCGATCGAACGGGCGGACATTGCTCGCCAGCGCATCGAAGTCGAGGAAATCATGCGCCAATTTGCCGAGTCCGGCTCGCCGGCCAACGCCGACGCCGTTGGAACAACGACCGACGACAAACCGTCGGGTCGCCGATGGCTCGCACGACTAGGCCTCAAAAAACAGGACGGCGACGACGCCTGACGGTCGCGTCACGCACGATAAATCGTGTTGTTCAGCAGAAGCACGAGGCAATGCTTCGGCCGCTAAAGTATTTGAAGAGAGAACCGTTAGGCGATGCCGGTGTAGAGGCCGTAGGCGCCTTTGAGCGTGAAATTGGCGTTGCGGACGGTTGCTTTGCCGTAGGCGTCGACGTATTGGACCTGGTTGACGGCCGTGCCGGTGGCGTCGGCGTTGGGGTAGGAGGTGATTTTTTCGACGCGGCCCATCGTGTCGTAGTCGCGTTTGATGGCGCGGACAGCGTCGTCGGTCGCGCCGCCCAGGGCGGTGGCGCCCTGATAGGAGAGCCGCCGCTGGCTGTCGTAAACATGGGTCAGGACGGTCTGTCGCTGGTCGGTCCGCGTGTCGGGCTGGCCGTCGAGCCAGTAGGAGACCTTGACCTGGTCGGTGCCGGCGCTGGTCGTGTCGGCCGAGTCGGGATAAATCGTGTTGGTCGCCAGGGCCGCGTTGAACGGGTCTTCGTAAAGATACTTGGTCGACTGATTGCCCGTCGCCGCGTTCATGGCCACCAGCTCCGTGAGATTGCCCAGCCCATTATAGACGAACTGGGTCGTCTTGTCCTGGTCGTTGTTCGCCCCGCCGCCCGCGCCGGTCGAGGGGGGCGAGAAATCGGTCCAGTTTTCGGCGACGTAGGTCTTTCGACCCAGGGCGTCGTGGAGTTAGCTGCGTGCCGGTTTCAATCGCTCGGTAACAATTGCTCCGTCCTTCGCGTCTTCGCGGTAAATTCGGTTGCCCGCTGTGTTGCCACGACCGGCGCATGACTCAGGGCCGGGACGGGTCGCTAGCCCTTTCCCGTACGACTCTTTCATTCGCTACTCCCCGCCGGCTTTGACCGGCGCTTTCTCTGACCCCTTTTCTGGCATGGCAGAATTGGCGCTGTGGATGCGATGATGCATACTCGGCGATTGCTTCGGAGGTAGCTGCCTCCACCACGTGGACGCATGTAACCCAAGGACGCTCGCCAAAATGAAACCCAGGACGGCGACCAACACGATCCCATATTTGACGAAGGCTACCGCGAATGTTGTTGGTTCCATCGGGCGTCGCCATATCAGCACACTCGTCATGAAAAGCTGTATGACTAGGGAGACGCAATACACACGAAGTGAATAGCCACTATCGAGCATTAGCGACGCCAGAATGAGCAGCGCCATTTGCAGGATCAGGCCTCGCACAAATGCGCTTTGCCATCTTTCGGCCACTAAACGTGTCACTTTGCATTCCTCCCGGACAAATTAACTCATCTTCGTAGGCAAGAACAGCTTCATTTGTTGTGGACAAGCACGCCATCCTTCTGGATCACGTAATTGTGAAAATTATCGACGGTGAGATTATAGACCATCGTTTCGGTCTCTGAGATTACGATGCATTGGATAATGACCTGACGGCCACTGCGGGTGAGAAGTGTGTCACCGGCCTCTAGGTCCCCAGCGCATACCCATTGTCCCTTCCCATCGTCGCCACCGTTGTTCACTGAATAAGCGGTGGTTTTCTGTCCTCGTTGCTCAAGATTGCGTCCTTTTGAAACCCAGAATGGGTGCCTCTCTGTGACTTTGACATTGAACCCATTTGCTACAATTTCAAAAACGTGCCCCTTATGTGCGTGTTTGTGGATACTTGTCACGCAACTCAATCGCCATTCCTTCTTCTTGTGGCTGAAAGACCAGACTCTCATTCCAGGTCGAATCATCTGAATTGCCTTGAAGCCGTCACTCGTCTCAACAAGCGTCCCCGGCAAAAAACAGTAGGACTTGTTGTCCGGCTTACAGTATTTCGGTTTGACCGGTTCCCCCTCACAGTAGGTTCGGTCAAAAATGCTAATACACCAACGGGTCCAAGGTATGCCGATAGCAGGCGTAAGAGTTCCCCACCAATTGCCGGCGCAGATAGCAGAGAGGTTCTGGGCTAAAGTCGATGTATTGCACCCTCGGAATGAAACCTCGGTCTGACCATTGCATATCGAAGGAAGCAAATCGGTAATGTCAGTGCTGTTTCCCGCCGCATCGGTAACCAAGATTGCACCACCTGCGTTGGGATAATAGGAGATAAAGCAACCAGAAGTGTCCATGATATTGTTGCCGTCTCCGTGACCCTTGATAATGAGCGACGAGATAGTAAGGCCCTTATCGTGAATGTGTTGCAATGCCGCTGCAAACCCATCAGTGCCCCAGCCACACGTAGTCGTTCCATCTGACGCTGTGATACACCAGCCACCGCGATTGAGGCCACCACTCCCACCACCGGTGATCTTACCAAGACCCCGAGGATCACCATCCAAGCATGGATTCCCTTGAACGTACTCATACAGATTCCACTTGCTCCCTTCGTATCCGATTGGGTCTCTGCTCACGAATCTCCCCATGCCGGTATCATAATACCGATGTCGGTAGTACATCAAGCCGGATTCGCGGTCGAGGCGGCGGGCGGTGTAGAGGAATTCCCAGGCGTAGGCGCTGTCGGTGTAGAGGCCGTAGGTGCCTTTGAGCGTG
>JAFGAY010000060.1 GCA_016933425.1 Pirellulales bacterium | reverse complement strand
TTACGTAGGTCAGGCTGTGCCTGACGACAAGCATGTCAGGCACAGCCTGACCTACGGAAACTCAAATGTTATTCTTGGACGCCAGCTAAGAGCGTGTTTGAATTGTATGTTGGGCACCTGGCGCCCTTCACAGAAGGCTGTCCCATG
Source organism: Pirellulales bacterium (assembly GCA_016933425.1). Taxonomy (GTDB): domain Bacteria; phylum Planctomycetota; class Planctomycetia; order Pirellulales; family Thermoguttaceae; genus UBA11386. Next base: position 19,792 of record JAFGAY010000060.1, on the reverse strand, counting down.
GAGGGCCACGCTCCGTCGTGGCCGAGAATCGCCAGAGGGCGGACGTGACAGAGCACGTCCCTCCAGGCCGCAAACGGTTTAGAACGTATATTCCAGGCCGACGTGGAGACCTTGTGCCCAGAAGTCGGTCGAACACATGGGGACCGAGGGATGCGGCGCCGCCTCGGGAATTTGACGAGGATCGACGTCCAGGTCGATCTGGTCGCCGGCCCGCATGACGTCGCTCCAATAGACGAGCGAGTAGCCAAAGGTCGCCTCCACGCCGCAGTGGAACCGTCGTTTGAGCGAGAGTCCCAACTCGACGATCGACGCGAAACTGGTTGCCTTGTGGGTGCCGGAATTCGAGTCCATGGCGAGCAAACCTTGATCGGGATCGCCCGTCCGCGTGCCGTTGATCCTGACGACCGAGTAGGTGTTGCCGATCGAGAGCGAGCCGGTCGATTCCAGGGTCCACCAAGGCGACAGGGGGCGCGCCCATTGCAGTCCGAACACGGCCCCGTGGAAATTGTTCCGCGTTTCAAAATGGTCGGTCAGATTGAGCGTTGTGCCGCTGTCGACGGATTCGCTGATGGTTAGGTTGTCGGTCAATTGGAGCCAACGCCAGCCGATGGTGAAATCGGCGTCGACGCAGGCCGACCGTTTAGCGGCGCGTCGGAAGACCACTTCCATTCCTTGGAACCGCGTCTCGGCCCACGCACTAACCCAGCCCGTCGCCTGTCCTTCCGGCGAGCCGATTACGCCGACGGCGTCGGCGCTGTCTTCAATGTCGAAATAGGGGCGGCCCAGCCAAGCATACGAGTCGGTGTCCGCATAGTAACGCGTCAATTTGCTGCCGAGCCCTAGATACGTAACGTTCATTCCCCGGGTGCCGCACTCGTCGAACCACATGCCCAACATGAAACGGCCGCCCGACCGGGCTCCGTCGTTGATGTCTTGATCGCCGAACAGTAGAACCGTGTTGGGATCATCCAGGGTGGGAATGGCCGATGGATTGGTGGTCACCAGTGCGGGCACGCGCATGCCCGACATCCACCACCCCAGATATTCATCACGGCCCCACAGCCACCAAGGACGGCAGACCGCCAGGAACCCGCATTCGCATTCACTACAGGGTGCGCAGCACTCGCAGCCACCCCCGACGGGCATTGCACAATCGTCGCACCCGACCTGGCAGTCGGGTCCCATCGACATGGTTCCTGCCTCCATGGGCCCTTCCATCATGACCGGCCCAGCCATTTGGTGCGAGGCCCGGGCGACGGCATGTTGCGCGGAGCTTCGGGCCACAAGCGTCTGATTGCGAGCGGCTCGGGCGGGATGCGCGTAAGTCGCCGGGCGCGGCTGGTTCGCCTGCACGTATTGTGCATGAGTCACCGCTTTACCGCCTTGCGATTTCTGGATAAACGGCGTTGCGGAAAGGGTAGCGTCAGCGCCATTGTCCTGAATACTTGAAGCGGACGGTTCTTCTTGCGTCTGGTTGGTGGATGGTTCGTCCTGTTGCTCAGGGATGGTGCTTTTCGCAGCGTCCGTCTTTGTCTGCTCGGATTGTCGAGCGTTTTCGAGGTGGGGCGGCATGTAGCCGATCCAGCGTCCCCTGTCCCAATAGCCTCCTGCCTTCGACGCATTTTGGGCGAGGCATGGTGAAACCAATACAACGGCAAAAATAATGATGGAAAGAAGTCGGCTTCCTTGCAACATGTCAACACCCTTTCCCGAATTTCCTATTTTACCATTGTTAAATAACGCGACCAATTGTGCGCCTACTCGTTTGCCATATCGGCCATGGACGGAATAATCCTTAGGGTTTCCCCGATCGGAAAATCTTTTCTGAATCAACAAGAGCCGTTGAACTTCTCTGGCCATGCAATCGTCTAAGTCGTTTAATAATAACACTTGAGAGTGGTTTATGAATATCTAAAGGTGTTAAACGAGTTCAGCCGTACATGCCAACAATGACGCCTTTTGTGCGATTATCTCGGGTAACGATTCCATGATGGGGCGGGCACTGATATATTATGGCATTGGTCAGTCGCGTTGCTTGCGAACGGATGATGGACGCGGGTATTCCCGCTTGAGTAACCCGAATTGCGATACGGCCGCGACGCGGAGTCATGGTTTTTCGCCGGTTCGCTAGGGTCACGCCGTCATCGGCTCGCATGGCCGCGCGTCGGCGCAATCCGTCCGTCGCGGTGACGTTCTAAGAAACCATCAAGGGCAAGCAAGCCGGCACCGCGACCCCGAAGCGGCACCAACCGCCGCCGCGCTTGCGTTCTGTTCCCGTCCCATCTCCATGGAGGATCGTTGAATGATGGACGAAGGCAATTTCTTTGAAGCTTCCGACGATCCTCCCGGGTGGATTAGCAAGGAAGGGTTCCACGCTGGGTTCTGTCCCGCGGGTCCGGAACATGAGTTGGTTGATGATGAGACATGGCTCCGTCGGTTCACGCTCATGGAAATCGGCGACGGATTGAGCGTGAGCGATCGGCACGGCGTGGTGGTTTTTGTCAACGATAATTTGTGTCGGATGATCGGCCGTTCGCGGGACGAGTTGCTTGGTCGTTCAGCGGGCGAGTTTCTGTTGCCGGCGCAAGGCGACGCGTTAGAGACTCCGACGGTTTGTCCCCAATGCGGCGGTTTTCACCAAGAAGCCATGCTTCGGCGCAAGGATGATTCCTTGCTCGAGGTCGCCCTGGATCGGCGGCAACTAGCCGACTCGACGGGACAAGACTATGGGACGATCGACGTGGTGATGGACGTCACGGGAAAGGCCCGGTTGGAACAGTCGTTCCGCGACAATGCGGCGTGGCAGCATCTTATTGTGGAAAATTTGAACGATATTTTTTGGGCCGCCGAGATAGAAAACGTGGAACGAGCCGGAAGTTCCGATCAAATTCACGACCGGCACGAGCCGGACCTTATGGATTTGATGCGGCGGTGGCGATTTACGTACGTCAGTTCATCGTTCGAGCGTCTTTTCGGTTATCCATACACGCAGGCTTCTCAACTGAATCCGTTCGAGGTGGTTCCGGCGTCGTCGCACGAGGAAATTGAAAGGGAACTATTCATTGCCATTCAGCAGGCCTTGAACGATCCGCAGGGGGTGTCGATCCCCAACAAGTTGGTGCTGCCGTTTGTAACGGCGACCGGGCCGCCTCGCTGGTGCGAAACTTCGGCCCGGGTGCTGTATGACGACGCGAAAAAGCGGTTGCGTTTCGTCGGCGTCACGCGCGACGTGACGGAGTCCCGGCTAGCCGAGGAAGCGGTTTGTGCCCGCGAGGAAAAATTTCGCGCGATCTGCGACGCCGCCCAGGACGCCGTCATCGTCATGGATGCCGATGGAAAGGCGGTTCACTGGAATCCGGCGGCGCAGCGCATGTTCGGTTATCGCGTCGACGAGGTCCTTGGCCGGGACGTTCATTCGCTGCTCACCCCTCGGCGGCTACACGAAAAGATCCGGCGGGGTATTGACGAATTTCGCCGGTCGGGCCAGGGGCCCGTGGTGGGAAACGTCATTCAGTCGGTCGCCGTTCGCAAGAATGGGGAGGAATTTCCCGTCGAAATAGCCGTTTCTCCCTTGGTGGTCGACGACCGGCATGTGGCGGTAGGCACGGTGCGCGACATTACCGAACGAACGCTCGCCGAGGAAGCCGTCCGCGAGGAACAACGTCGGCTGGCCCGACTGCTCGACGTTTACGAAAGCCACCGGAAAATGGCCACCTACGAGATTCACGACCGGGTAACCCAGCCGTTGGTCAGCGCACTGATGACCCTCGAGGGTTTTTCGCGGGCCCGCGGCGATTGCTCCAAGGCGTCCTGGATCGATTTCGACAACGCGGTTGCCATTCTTCGCGAGACGCTGGCGGAGACCCGGCGGTTCATGAGCGGGATGCGGCCGCACGTGCTCGACGAGTTGGGCGTGGTGACGGCGTTGGATCATTTGGTGCGGGAGCATAGAATATCCGGCAAATCGACGATCGATTATTGTTGCGACGTGAGTTTTCAAAGGCTTGCCCCGCCGCTGGAAACCACGATCTTTCGAATCGTGCAGGAAGGATTGGTCAATGCGCAACGGCACAGCCGTGCGGAACGCATTCGGGTCGAGCTTCTCGAACACGAAGGCCGCGTGCGGATTCTTGTTCAAGACTGGGGGATTGGGTTCAATTTGGCCGAGGTTTCCCAGGATCATTTTGGGCTGGAAGGGATCCGCCAGCGAGCCGCCGTCATGGGAGGCAGCGCCGTCATCGACAGTTCGCCCGGCGAGGGAACACGAATCCAGATCGATTTGCCCCTGGTTCCCGAGTCGTCCAGCGCATAGCAAGACCGGCCCTCCGGGGTGGCCTCGCTTTACGGACCGACTCGGCCACGACGGAGCATGGCCTTCCAGTGCATGCCGCCATGGTCTGTTTTGGGCTTCTGTTTGCCGGGACCGCTTGCGGAGGGCCCTTGAACGGATTACAACAACGCGATTGCCCGATTCCGACCTCGATTCCCCACCGACCGCGACCATCGCGAATGACGGAGGGGCCGCGCGTCGCAATTCCGTTCAGTTCCACGTTGCTACATCCCGCCGGCCATGACCCACTCCGACGCACATCGACCACGGCTCATCATCTCGGGTGGCCAGACGGGGGTGGATCGAGCGGCGCTGGACGCGGCAATGGAACTGGCGATTCCTCACGGCGGCTGGTGTCCGCGCGGCCGTTTGGCCGAGGACGGGCCTATCCCCGCGCGATACGGCCTTCACGAAACCGCGTCGGCCGAGTATGTGGATCGGACCGAGCGCAACGTTCTCGACGCCGACGCCACGTTGATCCTGCACCGGGGGCCGCTTCGCGGCGGAACGCTGCTGACCCGCGGGCTGGCCGCGCGTCACAAAAAGCAGTGCCTTGCGGTCGATTTGGCCGATCCGCCGCCCGTGGCCGAGGTCGACCGGTGGCTCCGTTCCCACGGCGTCGAGGTGCTCAACGTGGCCGGACCTCGCGAGAGCCAGTCGCCGGGCATCGGCCAGCAGGCACGGCGATATCTTCTGGATCTTTTGACCTTGTTCCACGCGTGAGCCCAATGACGTTTCTTTATGTGACCTGCCAAGTGGGCGCCGAGCGCGCGGTGAAGGGAGAAATGTCGCGGCGTCATGCCGATGCGCGTCCGGCGTTTGCCCGGCCCGGCTTTTTGACGTTCAAGCTGCCTTCCTCCCAAGAGTTGGCCGACGACCTCAAACTGCGATGCGCGTTTGCGCGTTCCCACGGCTTTTCGTTGGGCCCAGTGCGCGGCACGGATCCGGAGTCCATGGCCGCGGAGGCGTGGAAACTCGTGGGCGAGCGATCGTGCCGGCGAATTCACGTCTGGCCGCGCGACGCCGCGTCCCCGGGCGAACGTGGGTTCGAGCCTCGAATTACCGAGGAATGCCTCCAGATCAAGGAAGTGCTCCGCCAAACGTGCCCGCGGCCCGGTGAACTCGCCGTCTCCGATGCCGATTCCCGCGCGGCGGCCGAGCGAGGCGATGCGGTTCTCGATTGCATTTTGATGGATCCGGGTGAATGGTGGGTTGGGTTTCATCGGGCTCGATCGTTCGCCTCGCGGTGGCCGGGTGGAATGATGCCTCTCGAATTGCCGACGAATGCCGTCAGCCGGGCATGGCTCAAGATGGAAGAAGCCCTGCGATGGTCGCGGCTGCCGATTCCTTCCGGCGCCCGGGTCGCGGAAATAGGCAGCGCGCCGGGCGGCGCCAGCCAGGCGCTTCTGGCTCGGGGATTTTGGGTCACCGGCATCGATCCGGCCGCGATGGCGCCGGTGGTCCTGGAGCACCCGCGCTTCCGCCACATCCGTCGCCGAGCCGTGCAAGTTCGCCGGCGCGAGTTCCGCAAAATCCGTTGGTTGACCGCCGACATGAACGTGGCGCCCAAGTATACGCTCGACGTTGTGGAAGGGATCGTCGCGCACCGCGAGACGCGCATCCGCGGGATGTTGCTAACGCTGAAACTGTTCGACTGGAACCTGGCCGAACGGTTGCCGGAATACGTCGATCGGGTTCGGAGCTGGGGTTACGACCTGGTTCGCGCCCGACAATTACAGCACAATCACCGCGAGGTTTGCCTGGCCGTCATGCGGCGAGGCAAATCGGCCGGCCGTCGCCCGAACGGAAAACGCAGCAGCCCTCGAACTCCCAAACCGCAAAGCGACTCGGATCTGTAGTCCCGCACGATCTCTTGGGGCTCACCGTTTGACTACTAATTTAGGAAACTAGCGAAGCTAGTCCACCTAGAGGCACGTTGCTCAAGATTCCGGCAAGGACAGGCCGAAGGGTGAGAAGGCCTTTCCCGGTTTTATGTGTATCCGCCCATTTAGTGAGGGGTGATTGCACAGCTAAAATGGGTAAGTCTCCGTGATCGCCAGGGCTCTGTCAAAAAGGGGTCCTTGCGGTGGTGTGCCGGGTGGTTATGATCGCTGGAATTAAGGAGGGTGGGCAAAAGGGACAATAGCATTTGGCCTGATAGATCCGCTTAGCGCGTTGCGCCAAATGCGGTTGTCCCTTCGGTCTCCCCTCCTTTTTTCTTGCTGAAAACAGGCTTATGGCCGAGCCACGATCCACATCTAGTAACCCTACCCCTCTCGTCGAGCAGGAGAAGCATAGAATGAGCCACCGTGTAACGGAGACGAGACGTCGTGGATTGGTATGGTTCATGGTTGCATGTGGCATGTTTATGGGGCTTTCGACCGCATCGGCCTTGGCCGATGGCTCGCCCGAGGGGACGGCCAGCGTTACGGATTCAATCCAGCCGCCGACTTCCGATTCACAAGCGGCCAAACCCGAGGCCGAGTCGCTTCCCGCGCCGATTGAGCCGTCGCTCGGCCATCCGAAATCGCCGGAAATCGTTGCCCTGCTGAAGGACGAGATTCTCGATGGCCTGAAACGCCGCAACATTGTCCCCGATTTCGCACGATTTCAGGCATACAGCCGCATGAAACTCGACACCACGGCCGGCGACCGTATGACTTCCGAGGTGACGGGCAACTGCCGGCTCAATTGGTACGACCACATCATGCGCAATCCGCTCAAGGCCGCGCCCGAGGCGGAGCAGTTTACCCGGGAACTCCACAAAGCGATTGCCGGCAACCACGAGGGTCTCGATCGGGCACTGGTTACCGCCGGCCAAAGGCTCGATCTGAAGACCGGCGCGGCTCCGTCGAAAAGCACTATTGGCAGCTCGGAAGAAGCGATCGAAGTGATTTGCCGTGCTTTGACCGACGCGCAGGTTGCCTATGCCGCGGCGCTTGCGCCTCTGACGGGGGCCGAGGTCAACCGTCTTTCGCAAAGCCTCCATACGACGCTGACCCGAAACGGCGACAATGGCCATACGCTGGCCGACCGGAGTTCGGGCCGCTACATGTGCGATCTTTTAGAGAAGGTCGATCGCGGGCAATGGATTGCGGCGGCCAGGGCGTTGGCGCCTCTGACCGATCCCGCGTTTTTCGACCAATTGGCCGAATTACCGGATGAGGAGGAAGAAACCATCGAAGGGGTGACGGGCAAGGTCGTGCGGCGAATCGCCACTCCGGCCGGCGACATTTTGATCGGCGGCCGCGACAAAAACACCTATGAGTTGGACGCTATGCCGGGTGTTGCCGCCGTAATAGATTTGGGCGGCGACGACGTCTACAACGACGGAACGTGTTCGCTGCGCCGGCCGGTGCTCGTGGTGATCGACCTGGAGGGGAACGACCGCTATCGGTCGAAACTTCCCGGCGTGCAAGGCGGGGCCGTGCTCGGGGTTTCGATGCTGTTGGACCGGTCGGGCAACGACGTCTATCAGGCTATCGACGTCGCCCAGGGATCGTGCCTGGGCGGAGCGGGCATTCTCATCGACTACGCGGGCAACGATCACTATCTGGGCGTCCGCCGGATTCAAGGGCAGGCCATCGGCGGCGTCGGAATGCTCATCGACCGCGATGGAACCGACCGTTATCGCGCCGCCATGTGGGGCCAGGGCTTTGGCGGGCCGCTCGGGTTCGGCGTGCTCGACGACCTGACCGGCGACGATCATTTTTACATCGGGGGACTTTACTACGACTCCTACGAGGAAACGCCCGGCTATGATGGTTGGGGACAAGGCGTCGGGGCGGGCATCCGCCAGTCGGCAAACGGCGGGATCGGCGTCATCCTCGACGGCGGCGGCGACGATCTCTACGAGTACGACTATCTGTCCCACGGCGGCGGGTATTGGCTGGGGCTCGGTTTCGCCCGCGATTTCGCCGGCAACGACCGGCGCATCGGCGCCACGCGCGAAGCCTTCAACGGCAGCCCCCGAACCGAGAGCCGCTTCGTGCGATTCAGCAACGGCTTCGGTTGCCACTACGCGGCCGGGTTCCTTTTTGACGACGACGGCGACGACGTCTATACGGGCACCATTATGAGCGTCGGGTTCGCCTGGGACATTGGCATCGGCATCCTGTGCGACTTCGGCGGAAAGGACATTTACCAGGGGGCCACGGGAAACGGAGCGCAAGCCAGCCTCGGCGTTGTCTATGATTACGCCGGCGACGACGAATATCGCGGCGGCCGCCAGGCTGTCGCGTCGGGAAGCATTTCTTACCACGATCTGCCCTATTGCGGCGGCAACTTCAGCTTTGTCATCGATTACGGCGGAGCCGATCGCTACGGATGCGGCGCTAGCAACAACAGTTATCTTCAACGAGGTGCCTCGGGCGGATTCCTCATCGACCGGCCCAAACAAGAGGAAATCGACAAGGCGCGCACCGCGGCCAAGAAAACCGAGGCCGATGGGGCCGAATCCCGCGTTCGATCGTCGGAAAACCGATCGCAAAACTCCGCCACCACTTCACGAAAACCGTCCACCCGCAGGAGATAGCCCCATGCGCGCCACCATTGCTTTGATGCTTTCGACCGTGTTGTTGGCGGCGCTGGCAGCCGGAGTTCGCTCCACGGCCGCGAATGAACGAAAAGCACCAGGGCCCATCCTGCTCGAACTGAACGCGCCGCTTTTGTCCCAGCCCATCGACGACGAGCCGGCCGAGGAAGACGTGGAACCGGCTCCCGACAGCGCGAAGCCCCGGGAAGATCGCGCGGCAAAGACCGAGGAGGCCGAGGAGGAGGCCCAGAACGAGGAAAAATTGCCGGCCGACGACAATGAGGACCGCGAAACCATCATTGAACAAGACGATGCTTCGAGCGAGGCCAAAGAGCAAAGCGTCGACGCCGACGCCAAGCGGAACGAATCCACCTCGTCCCCATCGACGCCGGACGCCAAGCCCGCGGACGAGCCGCAGCCTTTGCCCGAGCTTTCCGAGGAAATGAAGGCTCTCCGCGCCGCCGTGCGTCGCACCATTGCCAGCTACTACGCCCAGCCGTTGAATACCCGCGACAACACCCCGACGAACGTTCTGGCCGCGTGCATGGCTTTTGGGTGCGAGGCCCAAGTGCTGCGCGACTCGCCCTCGGGCCAGAAGATCAACGCGCTAGCCTGCCTCTGCTGCAACTATCCATGCGCGGGCCGCGGCCTGCTGCGAATTGCCGATGGCCGGGTCCTGCCGGAGATCGGCTACGGCTTACAGCAGTATCCGGCCGAGTTTCTCGCGGCGTTGGCACTGTCGCGCGTGCCGGCCGATTACGAGCTGCACGTCGGCAAGGAAGTCCGCAAGGTAAGCGACCTGGTTGCACGCGAACAGCGGAACTGCCGTTCGGGTGAAGAGGGGTCGCTACGGTTGATTGGTATGGCGCGTTATCTTCCGACCGATGCCCAGTGGCAAAACGAGCTTGGCGAGGATTGGTCGATCTCGCGCATGATTAAGGAGGAACTGGAACGCCCAAACGGCTCGGGGCCCGCCGGCGGAACGTTTCGACTTCTGGCGCTCGCTTACGCGGTTGACCGCCGCGACAAACGCGGCGAACCGATGGATGGCCAGTTCGAGCGGGCGAAGGCCTATCTCGATGAATTCTCCAAGTACGCTCTCGACCTCCAAAACCCCGACGGGAGCTGGCATCCCGAGTATTTCGCCTACCGCGGTCAGGGTGGAAGCATGGTCGACCAGGTCAACTCGACAGGCCACATTCTGCGTTGGCTCGCTTTTTCACTCCCGCACGATCAGTTGCGGGATCCTTGCATCGTTCGCGGAGCGAACTTCCTGGCCAATGGGCTCGATCCACGGCGCTATCGCGGTTATCTGTTTGCCACCAGCGCCCGCGAAATAGACGCGCGTCTGACCGCCGTCCACGCCTTGATGGTCTACAACGAACGGCTATTCGTCCCTTACGACGAAGCCGAAAAGGCAAAGGCCGAACGGGAAAAAGCGGAAAAGGCAAAAGAAACGGTCGCCGCAAATCCGGCCGAACGATCGTAAAACTCGTAGGCAGGGTCGCGACCCTGCCTACGGTTCACGGAATCACGCCGCTGTGAATCTCGCGCGGCCCATCGGGAGTAACCAGCCGCAGCGCGCCATTGTGTGCGATTCCTTGGCAACGGCCGGTGATTGTTTGCTCGCCGACATGAATGGATAATTCCCGCCCACGCTGGAGGCAGAGTTCATCGGCGCGTCGGGCAACTTCTTTCGGGGCGTTGCGAAGTAGCTGAAATTCGATTTCCAGCCGCCGCAAAAGGGCGATGATCAGTTCGACGTGATCGCAGGTCGCGCCGGTCAAGTCGCGGAGGGTTGCCAGTTTTTCTCGCAATTCGTCCGGCGCGTCGGCGGCCGTGTTGTTCGTGTTCACGCCGATGCCGATCACGTGGGCCCGGCTCGGCAACGCCTCGACCAGAATCCCGGCAACCTTGCGGCCGGCAAGCATCACGTCGTTGGGCCAGTGAAGCCCAAGCGGCGCGGGCCGGGTTGTCTTGCAGGCCGGGTCGTGATTTGGCGAGGCATGCTGCTCGACCAACGGCCGTAGCGCGTCGACCACGGCCACGCCGGTCACCAACGAGACCAGCGAGGCTCGGCCGCGATCGTCGGGCAGCGCATCGGCCGGCAGCAACAAACTCATGGCTAAACTGCCCGAGGGGGTCCACCACCGATGGGAACCCCGACCGCGGCCGGCCGTCTGGCGGTCGGCCATGACCAGCCGGGGCAAGGGCCGGCCCTCGGCAGCGCATTGGCGGGCGCGATCGTTCGTCGAGCCGATCACTTCGTGGTGTTCAGCCGACGCAACGAAGGTTTCCGACACAATGCGCTGGCAGTCCATGGTTGGCTTATCCATTTTGTCACCACGAAGAATGCGGAGGACACAAAGGAAGGGTAGTGTCACGAAGTTAGCAGGAACACGGCAATCTGGGAAGACGAGCCCGATAGGTTTAGTGGTCTTATCGCAAGTCGTTTTCCATAAAAGGCTTATCGGTGTTGTTTCGGCGTTTCGGCTGTTTCCTTCAACCGAGGGGTAAATGAAAACGCTCTTGACCAACTGTCGGGGGATTGGTATTGAGACCGCTCTTTGTGGGATTCTCTTTTCTGCCTATTTCCAGGCGACGGCCTCGGGCGCGTCGATCCACGGAGCACAACCGGAGGTTGGCCGTGAAAGCCACTCTTTTACGAATCCTGACGGGGGTTGCCCTTGTGGTAGTTTGCGGGCCAGTTGCCTTGGCCTATCAGACCCGATTTCCTTCGTCCGCCGGAGGGTCCCAAACCGTCCCACCGCCAACCTATGGCACATCGACGGCGCCCGTTTATGGAACGTCGCCGCCGGCAGTCACAAACGCCGTGCCGCCGCCCGCGTATGGAACCACGCCGACGCCGGGCTATGGAACCACACCGATGCCCACATATGGGACCACGCCTCAACCCAGTTTGACGCCCGTGACGCCGGGCCAGGTTGCCGGACCGGTTCCCGCGTATGGTTCGACGGTCGAGACGCCTTCGTCGACGTGGGATCCCTACGCGCCGCCGGGCAGCACGCCGCCGCCGACGCTATTGCCGCAGGACTACTATCCCCCCGTGCCCGCCGCTCCCGAATTGACCAAGATGCAACGGTTGATCGACGAGCTCCGCCTGGACTATCACCTGCTGGCCGCCCGGGGGAGCAAAAAATTCGGCACCAACGACCTGGAATTGAGCACGACCGTGGCGTTACCGCTTTTCTACAACAAGGAAACGCCGCTGCTGGTTACTCCGGGATTTGCTTTTCACTGGTGGGAAGGGCCGGTAACCGGCGCGCCGGTGCCCGGAGTACTCGCGAATTTGCCGCCCCGGGTCTATGACGCTTACGTTGGCGCGGCGTGGAACCCCCAGGTCACGTCCCAACTGGGCGGCGAGCTGGCTTTTCGCGTCGGCGTTTATTCCGACTTCGAGCGGGTGCGCAACGAGAGCATCCGCTACACGGGCCACGGCCTGTTCAATTTGGCGCTGTCGCCTTCGTTCAGGGTCAAGGGCGGCGTTGTCTATTACGATCGGGTTCGCATCAAAATGCTGCCGGCCGCGGGTTTTGTCTGGACGCCGAATCCCGACACCGAGTTCGATATCTTTTTTCCCAGTCCTCGCATTTCGCGGCGGTTGTGGAACTACGGCAACACTGAGTGGTGGCTCTACTGCCGGGGTGAATACGGCGGCGGTTCGTGGACCGTGGTCGACCAGGCCACGGATACGCTCGAGCAGGTCGACTACAACGATCTTCGATTCTCGGTCGGGCTTCAGTTCGACCGAATGGACAAAATTGGCGGGTTGATCGAGGTCGGCACGGCCTTCGACCGCGAGCTGCTCGTGCGGAGGACGTGGGATAAATTCGATCCGAGCACGACCATTTTCCTCCGTGCCGGATTGATGCGGTAGCATGAATGGCTCGCCACGGAGACGCGCGAGGCGCGGAGGATCTGGGAGATAAATGGCTTGATGGTTGCACGCGTGCTGGTCCGACAGTGCTCGTTGAAGTGGTTGCCATTGCTGGCGTTTCTATGGTGCGCGCTGGTGGGTCGGGGTCCGGTGGGTTTGGCGTTGGGCGCCGAGGTCGAACCGCTGCCCACGACCATGCTCCCCGGCGAACCCTATCCGCCGGCCGAACCGTCGCGGCTCGTGGAGTCGCCCCCGCGCTGGGACGAGATTGGGGACACCACGTCGTCCGACCGGCGGTGGCCCATCCTCCTGGCGTCGAATCCCGAGGCGAGCACCCATTTTGATTTATCGACGGAAGAAAAAGAAGAAGAAAACATCTGGGACCGGCCGATCGACGCGCGAAACGGGTTCTTTCAGTCGTTGGATTTCGAGAACACGTGGCTTTGCGGGGGCACGGCGCGCGAGGCGCTCGGCGAGTACCAGGCTGAACTTCGCGGCAACTTCGTGTTGCCGTTGCCCAATCGCCGCCATCCGCTGCTGCTCATACCGGGTTTCGCGACGCATTGGCTCGAAGGTCCTCAGGGAGCCGAGCTGCCGTCGCGGCTTTACGACGCGTATTTGCAATTTCGCTGGCTCCATAAGCTTTCGCCCCGATGGTCGGCCGATCTGTCGGTCACACCCGGCGTCTACAGCGACTTCCGCCAGAGTTCGCCCGAGGCGTTGCGAATCAGCGGCCATTTCGGCGCGATGTGGGACTGGACGCCGACGGCCAAGATTGCGTTGGGAGTGGCCTATCTCGACCGGCAGGACTATCGCGTGTTGCCTTTTGCCGGCATGATTTGGGAGCCCTCGCCCGACGTGAGTTTCGAGTTGATGGTTCCCCGGCCGAAGATCGCCCATCGCGTTTATTGGCGCGGCGCAATGACTGAAGAGATTCAAGATTGGGTTTACCTGGCCGGCGAATTGGGCGGAGGAAGCTGGGCCATGCTGCGAACCGATGGGACCGACGACGTCGTCACCTACAGCGACCTGCGGCTTATCTTGGGCCTGGAGCGTTGCGTGTTGTTCGGCATGGACTACCGCGTGGAGCTGGCCTACGTCTTCGCGCGGAAACTCAAGTACGATTCGCCGGCCGAGGACCTGGTCCCGCCCGACACGATCCTCCTCCGGGCCGGGCTGACGTATTGATGGGTGTGGTCGCGGTACTACCCGATTTCATGATTTTCCGTAGGTCAGGCTGTGCCTGACACGCTTGTCGTCAGGCACAGCCTGACCTACGGAAACTTTGAACTTCATGCTTGCGGCTAAGAATCTATCCAAGAACCAGAAAAGCGCGCTCTGACACTAACCCTCTCTCATAGGGAGAGGGGACTTTTCGGATAGACTCTTGGCGTCTTCTCACGGCACCATCGGATAGGTGTAGTCGAACTGTCCGCCTCCGGGTCCCATGCTGGCAAGCCAGATCATTAGCCCGATTAAGGCGGCGAAAATCACGACCACCAGAATCAGGTTGATGCGGTCCTTGCGGAGCTGTTCCTTACTGACCGGCTGGTCACCCGAGGAGAAATCATTGGTCCGGGATGGTTTACCCGCACTAGCCATGGCGCAACCTCCTTTTCCGCAAGATTCTTGAGATTACCCCGCCTCAATTCAATTGTAGGTCAGGGGGCAACCGCGGGGCGGTGGAGCGCGTGGAAAGCGGAACCCCTAAGGGCCGTGTCGAGAAGTTCAAAATGAGGGGATTGCACCCTCGATCGGGTTAAAAGGCCGCGGGGAAACCAAAACCATGGTCACACTTTATCGCTAGCGACCAGGCGGGCAAAATTCTCAAACGATCGGTCGTAGGTTCGCTCGGCGTTGTCGGGAAAACAGCAGGCCGGAAGCTCGCGCGAGCGAAGATGGTATTGCAGGCACTCGCAGCACATTCCCTTGCGCGAACAGGGGGAGTAGCTGCAATTGCAAAATTCCATGTTTCGGGTCTTGTTGCATTCCATCGGTAATGGCTCCTCTCATCGTTGGCGGAAAAAACGGCCACGGCAATTGGCGGCGGAACAGGCGAGTTCCATTCTTGTCGCAAGCACGTCGTCCGTCAACCGTCAATGGTCTATCCGTAGCGGTCTTGTCGATTATGCCGCGTGGATCGGCCAGGCGCGGTTAATGGCCGATCACGTCGCCCAGCCTGCCGGAACCTGGGCGAACTTGGCCGAGTTTCGCGGGTTTTCGGCCGCCGCCGGCCAAATTCTGGTTTATGTTTTCATACATGGCGGGGTGTTTTCACGCAACCGCTTGCCTAGCCAGCGCGAACCCGAACACCCTCGTAATCCGTAATATGCACAAGGAGAGTTGTTGCACCGCCACGGCCGGCGCTTGACAAATCCGCGCAACACGGGTCTTATGAAAGCAATATCCTTTCCTCGAAAACGTGGAGTGAGAAAATGAGTCGTTCGATGGCCCGCGGCCTGTTGGTGGCTTGCGTCGTGGCTTTTCCGATGATCGTGCCGCCGGCCGCCGGCGCGTGCGAATGTCTGGACAGGCTTTTGCCGTGGAATTGGTGCCGAGGCACGCAGGCGGCGACGACCTATGCGCCGCCCTATGCTCCGGCCCCCGCGCTGACCTCCGCGTCGGCGTTCGCGCCGGCCCCCTGCGGCACGTGCGCGCCGGCCACGGCGTGCAATCCGTGCGTGTCGCAAACCTGCGCCTATGTGCCGCAGACCTGCTATCGAACGGTCTGTGCCACGGTGCCCGTGACCACCTGCCAGGCGGTGACGAGTTGCGACCCGTGCTCCGGTTGCCCCGTGACCAGTTATCGCCCGGTGACGGTCTATCAGCGGACGGCCCAATTGATTCCCTACACGACCTACCGGATGGTTTGGTCGAATCCTTGCGCGACGACTGTTGCCCCATGCGGCACGTCGTGTGGAACAACCTGTGGAACCGCTTCGTATGCCTCGGCGATTTCCTTCGGGTCGCCGGTTGCCGGGAGCGGTTCGAGCTGTTGTGGACTTCGGGCGCCGGCGAGTGCGTCGGGTTCGATCGAGCCCTCGCCCGAGACGGGCACGTCGACCGGCGTGGTTCCGCAGACTTTTGTGGCGCCGCCGGGCACGGCGCCAATAGGTGGAACCGCGGCGCCGCAAACGCAGATTCGCAACATGCCGACCGGTGAATTGAAGGATTTGAACCATGCCCCGGTGCCGACCAACGACGGCATCGAGACGAAGTCGGATTCGACGCAGAAGCTTCCCGATATCGGTCGGGATCCGGTGGCCGTGCAACCGGTTCGCCGCGTTCATTACGTGAGCGACAGCCGCGTCGAGCGCCCGGCGGCCAGTCCTCGCCAGCCGGTCGATTTTGGCGGCTGGCGTCAATCGAGCGACTGACGTCCGGCCACTTGGCCTGAAAAAACAAGGCCCCGGCACGCCAAACCGAATACGTTCGGTCGGCTGTGCCGGGGCCATTTTTCTTTTATTGAGCCCTCCAGGGTTTGCCGCCGCACTCATTCACTGCATCCATCAACCGGCACGTGCTGGTCTGGGACGCCGCAAGACGTTAAAATCATGCCGGACGCCATCGTGAGTCAGCGCATTGCACGAAATCGCCTCGAAACGTTGTTGCCATGCCAGCCAATCTGACTGCCCAGTATCTGAAGGCCGAGGAGGAATATCGCCGAGCGGCCACGCCGGAGGACGAGCTGCGCTGTCTCCAGATCATGCTCCAGGAAATCCCCAAACATAAGGGGACCGATCACCTCCAAGCGTCGCTCAAGTCGAAAATCGCCAAACTCAAGCGCGACATTACCTCTGAAAAGAAAAGCGGCAAGAAGGCTCACGGCGTCCGGATCCCCCGCCAGGGTTCGGGAATGGCAATTCTTCTGGGGGGACCCAATGCGGGAAAAAGCCAACTCTTGCGGACATTGACCCGGGCAACTCCCGAGGTGGCTCCCTATCCTTTCACCACCCAGCTTCCCTCGCCCGGCATGATGCCTTGGGAGGACGTGGCGGTCCAGCTCATCGACACGCCGCCGATCACGCCGGATTTCATCGAACCGTACACCTACGGGCTTATCCGGGGCGCCGATCTGGCGTTGCTACTGGTCGACCTGGGCGCGGACGAGGGCGTCGAGCAGTGCCAGGACGTGCTGGACAAGCTCAACGCGACCAAGACCCGGTTGGCCCGAACCTCGTATCTCGACGAAGAAGACGTGGGACTTTCGTACACGCAAACGCTGCTGGTGCCCAACAAGATCGATTTGGCCGACGCGCCCGTCCGGCTCGATTTGCTCCACGAACTCGTGGAGGTCGACCTGCCCGAGTTCGTCATTTCGGCCGAGCATGGCGTCGGGCTGGAAGCGTTGCGCGAGGAGATTTATCGG
Organism: Pirellulales bacterium; assembly: GCA_016933425.1. Classification (GTDB taxonomy): domain Bacteria; phylum Planctomycetota; class Planctomycetia; order Pirellulales; family Thermoguttaceae; genus UBA11386. The sequence continues at coordinate 2,661 of JAFGAY010000060.1, read as the reverse complement.
CGGATGGACGTGGTTCGGGTCTACACGAAGCTGCCGGCGGCCAAGCAACCCGACATGGACCGGCCGTTCACGGTTCGCCGGGGTTCCACGCTGCTGGACCTGGCCGGCCAGATCCACAAGGATTATATCGAGGGTTTGAAGTTTGCCCGGGTCTGGGGGACTGCCGTCCACGACGGCACCGCGGTCAAAAGCGACTATGTGCTGCACGACAAGGACGTGGTTGAGTTGCACATGTGAGGTGAGCGCGTTTGGCGTGGCTTCGGCCGCTCGTGGTTGGCCGATATTGAAAAACAACCGATACTTTTGGCAAAATGTTGTTACGCGGTTTTTTTATACCACGAAGTTCACGAAGGACACGAAGAAGTGCAAAGCGGCAAAATGTGAATAGCCGCGTAGCGGCAAGATATGAATAGTGAATAGCCAGGAGTGAAGCCCCCGGAAAACTAGCTAAGACCGTTATCGTCGTCCAGGTCGTCCCGCTGGACGTCGAAAATGCTCGCATCCATGTCGGACGCGAGGGACGGAGCGGTCACCGGTTGGACTGGGACGGACGAGTCGCCGGCGGCGGTTTCTCCTCCCACGGCAGGGGCCGGTAGGATCAAGGGTCTTTTCAGAATGGCCGTCCAGCAGAACAGTTCGCTAACGGTGGACTTGGCGTCCTTATGATATGCCGCGTTGATCAGTTCCCATCCGAGCCGTCCCGCTTCGTTGAGTTCGGCGACTAGATAGTCGGCCGTTTTGCGCGAAACGGCCATGTATTCCCACATCTGCTGGGCTTGCACGGTTACCATTTTTGCCATGGTCGGCCTTTCACGAAAGGAACATAAGCTTGCGGCTAGGTGGCCCGCGTCTCCAGTCGCGAACAAAGGTCCGCGATAACGTTGGCGGTGACGTTCGGTCCGTGGTTTGCCACGTTGACCACGAGGTTGTATAGGCACGGATCGGCGATGTCGTGGTGAAAATAACGTGCCACGAAGTCGCGACGCCCCTCGTCGGCCTGTTTCATCATTCGCCGAGCCTCTTTTTCGTTGATGCCGTTTTTTTGGGCTAGTTGGGCAATGCGGTAGGGCTCGGGGGCCACAACCCGAATGGCCAGTCCAGCACCGGGCGGCATGAAAAACTGGGCTCCGCGTCCCAGAAAAACGACCCGACCCAGATGCGCCGCCGCCAGCACGATGCACCGGAGATGGGTGATGTACTTCTCATGCGAGACGAAGTGGGGATCCATCCACGTGCCCAGAATGCTATGAGCCCAATTTGCCTTGGTTTCGTCGACTACCTCGAGCATGGGCCGGGGAAGTCGATAGCGTTGGGCAATCTGGTCGAGAAGCTCGCGTCCGAGCACCTCCCAGCCGAGTTTTTCGGCGACCATCTGGGCGACGGCGCCGCCTCCGCTGCCGCATTCGCGCGACACGCACAGGAAAGGTCCAAACCGATTTACCGTTGCCCGAGCCTCGCCGCCGGCTCGCTGCCGGGCGAGTTCGGCCGATCGGGCCCACGCCTGCATCTGTTTTTCGGCCGCGGAGACGATCTTGGGTTCTACGCGGACCTGCTCTTTCATGACACGATCTCTAGGGGCGGCATCGGCGGCACGTCCACCCAAAGCTCGGGAGGGGATGCTGTACCGAGTCCCTCAAACCGGGAGTATGGCCGCCACCCAAAGTATACGAGCGCCTTTCGTGAAATTCCACCCCCTTCTTGTCGAACCGGCTGCGATCACCGCCAATTGTCTATTTGCATCTAAGGTCTTGATTGCAAACAACTTGCGATGCAAGGAAGTCCGTCCGTTCGATGGCGAATCCGTTCAGGTGCCTGAAGGCTGCGTCCATCGTGGTGATCAGCGGCGCTGGGCCTCATCGCTTTGGACAATGCATATTCCCGCGTTGCGCATGTCGTCGATTGCCCTCTGGACGTCGCCCTGGGTCAGCTCGACGCCGCGGCAGCCGTCGAGGATTAGATGGGTGGAAAATCCTTGTTCGACGGCGTCCAGGGCGGTGAACTTCACGCAATAGTCGGTGGCCAGGCCCATGACAAACACGTCGGCGACGCCGCGGCCGCGCAGGTATTCGGCCAATCCCGTCGAGCGGCGCCGCGCGTTGTCGAAAAAACCGCTATAACTGTCGACCGCGTGTTGGGTTCCTTTCTCAAAAACGCGGTCGATGCGGCCGGCGTCCAGGCCGTCGACGAATTCCGCGCCGCGCGTGCCGCGGATGCAGTGGTCGGGCCAGAGCGTTTGGGCGAGGCCTTCGATCTGGACCACGTCGCCGGGAGAGCGGCCCGGGTGCTGGCTGGCGAAGCTCAAGTGGTCGGGAGGATGAACGTCCTGGGTCGCAACGACGACGTCGAACCAGGGCATGAGCCGATTGGCCACCGGCACGACCCGATCGCCCTCGGCGACCGACAGCGCGCCGCCGGGCATGAAGTCGTTTTGCAGGTCGACGAGGACAAGGGCCTTCATGACATGATGCGTGAAGAACCGATTTCTTTGAGTCTCCGCGTCTTCGTGCAAGATATTTGTTCTCGCGCGGAGGCGCGGAGACGCAGAGTTTTTGTGGTTGCAAGTTTCATAGCCGGGCCATGGCCCGGCTAATGCTATTTATATCCTCCGCGTCTCGGCGTCTCAGCGCGAGATATGAATTGTGGTTTTGTTCTCGCGCGGAG
>JAFGAY010000356.1 GCA_016933425.1 Pirellulales bacterium | reverse complement strand
GTGCTTGCACGCACCTTATTTCGCGGCAAAACCAAGCTGGTGCGTGCAAGCACGCACCCTACAGTGGTTTTCCGCAACAGAAACTAACAAACTAATTACCCTAGAACATGCCCCCATTATTGTCAATATAAAGACGCCGCCCACACTGGCGAGGGGGGCTAGCGGTGGTTGACGTAGATGATCGGCGCGGATACATCGGCGGCGGGGGCGGTCTCGTCGAAGGGGAGGAGGTTTTCGGCCGCTTCGTTGACGATCGTGCAGGGGATGAAATTGATTCGCCCGTCGCGGAAGAAGAGGTTGCGGCCGCGGCCGCGATGCCCGCACGGACGGCGGCCCGGCAACTCGACGCTGGGATCGTCGGCAAACATCGCCATAATGGCCGGCAGGCGATCGCCGGAGCCATCCGTCGTCCCGTCACGCCAGTCGCCGGACCAATCGTTCGACGGGCAGGCAAAAAAATGCCCCGGGACCGAAGTCCCGGGGATTGGGGGAGCAACGCCTTGGCGGTCCGAAGGCGACAAGTTGCACGAGGCGCCTTGGGAGGCCAGCCACGCCTTCGGACATAAGTGTTGATTGGCAAGGGGCGCGGCGTCGATCACGTCGGCGGCGACTATGCCCGCGGCGGTCAGTCTCCCGTTGTTGGCGAATCGGTCGATATCTTCCCCGTGCCGATGACCATATTGGCTTATCGCCACTCCCAGACGCCGCAAATTGTCTTGGCAGAAGGTCACGCCGCTTTGGAATCGGCTGTCGTCGATCGCCGGGAAAAGCAACGCCACGGCGGCCAGCAACAGCACGCCGAGCGCCACCACGTCGTGCCATCCGAAGGATGACGACGACGACGCGGGCACGGTCCGATCGGATCCCAGCGCCCTATGCGCCTCGGCGGTCCTCGCCGGCGGCGGACCGTAAGCGGCGACCATTCGGCACGTCCGCTCAGTCAGTCCCGGCGGCGGGTCGAAATCCGGGCGGAGCGCCTCCAACGGAGACAGCCGACGCCGCCAATGCGAGAGCGCTTGCCGACATGAATCGTCGCGATCAAGCCGCTCGTCCATCCACGCTTGCTCATCGTCGTCCAACGCGCCGAGCAGGTGGCCAAGCAATTGCTGATGTGTGGAGTCCGTCATACGCCAACGCAGTCGATCAGAGGCCCGAGTTTTCTTGTCGCTATCTTGGCAGGTTCACGTGGGAAAACGATTCGGTGAGTTTTTTCAATGCGGCGTGCAACCGGCTCTTCACCGTTCCGACGGGCACGGAGAGGATCTCGGCCGCCTCGCGATACTTCAAGCCTTGAAAATACACCAATAAAACCACCTCTCGGCACAGGTCGGGCAGTTGGTCCACTTCCCGACGCAGCGCTTCGTGTTGCTCGGCCGCTTCCGCGTCATCGGCCGGTCCGCAGGCCGCGACGCCGAGCAAGTCGGCCAACCCACTCGATCCGTCGCCGCCAACTCCGCGAACGGCCCGATCGAGACTGCACAGGCGGTGCCGCCGGTTGCGGCGCTGGTAGTCGATCGCCTGGTTGGTGGCGATCGTATACAACCACGGCCGCACTTTACGCCCCGGCTCGAACTTGTCGCACTTCAGGTGGACCTGCAAGAACGTCTGTTGAAAAACGTCCTCGGCCATTTCGGCATTGCCCAAATAATGCCTCAAGTAGCCGAACAGTTCCTTTTCGTATCGGTGGACCAGTTCCTCAAAAACCCGGCCGTCCCACCCAGAACGATAGCTCAACAAAAGCTTCTCGTCGGTCCAAGAGACCAGCGGGCAAGGGCCGCGGGCACGCCGTCGCAGTTGTTCAATCGTGCCGTTCATTTTTGGTACGCTTCCATGTTGAAAAGGGTTCGCTTCCGAACGAAAACCGGCGGTCGCCGCCTGGCTCGACCCTTTCCGACCCCGAAATTCTACGCACTGAAGCCGTATCGGCGTAGAAACCCCTTCGTTAGAGGTAGTCAAGAGTTCCGAACCTCGCGACATCCAATGTCTTTTCGATAACGCAACTGCCGTGCCTAATCGCTACAATCGAAGCAAATAGTCCTTTCCAATCAAAAATAAATCGCTATAAACCGTTATCTTGTAATCGTTTGTGTAACAACAAATGCGTTTCCACGCTCCAACGCCATCCGCTTATTAGTTGCCGCCGGAGTGTAACTCTTGCCATCAATTACAATACAAGTCGCGGTCGGCATGACGCACCTGCCATTTTGTCGCCTCGGATGACGCTTCCTTTGAGCTATTCGCTCCAGGACGAGGTTAATTTGCCTGCCTTCACCAATGTGTCGCTTATTCACCTCCGGCTTGACCCAATCGGACGAAAACGCCACGATGGGGGGCGTTCCCGCATATTGGAGTCGGCCCCATGCCGTTGGACCAGACAAATATGTCCGCTCGGTTCGCCGAGTGTTTTGGACATTCGCCCGATTGGACTGTTCGCGCGCCGGGCAGGGTCAACTTGATAGGAGAACACACCGACTACAACGACGGCTTCGTCCTTCCGATGGCAATAGACCGCGCCGTGTGGATCGCGCTGCGGCCGCGAGACGACCGAATCGTATCGGTCTATTCGATTGACTACAATCAAGCGGCCGAATTTTCCCTCGACCTGATCGAGCGCGGGCAACCCGGTTGGATCGAATACATCAAGGGTATGGCCTGGAGTCTGCAACAGGCCGGTTACATACTAAAGGGTTGGGAGGGAGTGCTGACCGGCGACGTGCCTCTGGGGGCCGGTTTGTCATCATCGGCGGCGTTGGAGATGGCCGCCGCCAGGGCAATGGCCGCCGTTGCGGATATCCCCTGGATTCCCGCCGAAATGGCCAAGCTCGGCCAACGGGCCGAAAACCAATGGGTCGGCGTCAACTGCGGGATCATGGATCAGTTAATCTCCGCCGCCGGCCGGGCGGGCCACGCCCTGCTGATCGACTGCCGCGCGCTGCACACCGATCCGACGCCCTTGCCCGAGGGAACTTCCGTCGTCGTGCTCGACACCTCGACCCGACGCGGGCTGGTCGACTCCGCATACAACGAACGCCGCGCTCAATGCGAGGAGGCCGCGCGGTCGCTCGGCGTCCCGGCCTTGCGCGACGCGACGATCGAGCGCTTGGAGCAATCGGCCGACGCGATGGACCCGGTCGTCTTTCGCCGCGCCCGGCACGTGATTTCCGAAAACGCCCGCACGCTCCGCGCGGCACAAACCATGCGCCGCGGCGACCCGACGGAACTGGGACGACTGATGGCCGAAAGCCACCGCAGTTTGCGCGACGATTACCAGGTATCCAGCGACGAGTTGGACGCGATGGTCGAGAGCGCGTCGGAACATGGGGCGTGCTTCGGCGCGCGGATGACCGGCGCCGGTTTCGGCGGTTGCGCGGTGGCGTTGGTCCGCTCGGAGGAAGCCGATGATTTCGCCCGACGCACGGCCGCCGAGTACGAACAAAAAAACAATCGCACCCCGGCGGTTTACGTATGCAAGGCTGCCGACGGTGCGGAGGCGATGTGATGGACCATTTAGAACGTGTTTTGAAAATCTCCCCTTTCCCTTTGGGAGAGGAGCCGGGGGTGAGGGCTGCTTGGATTGCATCGTCAACTTCCGATGTTTTTCAGCCGATCGGCCCTCACCCTAACCCTCTCCCAAAGGGAG
>JAFGAY010000355.1 GCA_016933425.1 Pirellulales bacterium | reverse complement strand
GCAAGGGTTGCTTTGCCGGCCGGGGTCCCGGACGGCCCAGCGGATCCTTGCCCTTTGCGTTGCGCGGTTTTCGGTTGGTCCAATTTCCCCGACGCTGTCCGGTCGCGCGGAGTGTCCGACCCGGCTCTGCCAGGTGCTTCCGCTCGTGAAACCGGGGTCGCCGCGTCGATGCAACGCCCTTCCTCGGAGCGATTCGGGCGAACGACCGGCTTTGACGCCTGCCACCCTCGCGGGTATATTTCACGAGCGGGACTTCAGTGTTTGCCAAGAAACTGACCGAATGAATGACGCCGTTTCCACATTGCTGACTATCGCGGCGGCTCTGATCGGGGGCGGGACGGCCGTTTGGTTGATGGGCCGCCTCTTGCGCCGTTGGGCCCGGGAACGCCGCTCCGAGCATCGCGTCCTGATAGAGGACGCCCTGAAACACTTGCACCACTGCGAGGCGACCGACAAACCCGCCTCGCTCGAAAGCCTGGCCGGCGTCTTGCGGATTTCACGGAATCGGTCGGTCGAGATCATAGAGCGGCTCGCTGAGCTCGGACTGGTCCGTTCGGCCGACGGTGGATTGCGTCTGACCGACGAAGGTCGGCGCGACGCCTTGAGAATCGTCCGGGTTCACCGCCTCTTGGAACGTTACCTGGCCGAACGAACCGGGGTGGCCGAAGCAAGGTGGCACGAGGAAGCCGACCGGCGCGAACACCTGCTAACCACGAAGCAAATCGACGCACTGGCGGCCGAGATGGGCGACCCGCGATTCGATCCCCACGGTTCCCCCATTCCCACGAAGGCCGGCGACGTCGGGCCGACGCTCGGCAGGCCGCTGGTCGGGCTCGCCCCGGGAACCCATGCCGTGATCGTCTCGATCGAGGACGAGCCTGAGGTCGTTTACGCCCAGCTTGTCGCCGAGCAATTGATCGTGGGCGCGCCGCTCCGGGTGCTCGAATCGGAACCCGAGCGAATTCGCGTCGAGGCTTTCGGCGAGGAACACGTTCTGGCGCCCCTTCTGGCGGCCAATGTCTTCGTTCGCACGTTGGCTGCCGCCCCGCCCGGACCGGACACGTGGGAATACCTCGCGGGGCTGGCGATCGGCCGATCGGCCAAAGTGGTCGACATCTCGCCCGTCTGCCGCGGTCCGCAACGCCGCCGGCTGCTCGACCTTGGCCTGGTGCCGGGCACCGTGGTCCGGGCCGAATTGGCCAGCCCCGGCGGCGATCCAACCGGCTACCTCGTGCGCGGTGCGGTTATCGCCTTGCGCCGCTCCCAAGCCGAGTTGATCCGCGTCGAACCAATCGAATACGGAGCCGCCTGATGCCGTCCCGCTGTCCAAAATGCTCGGGTTGCGGCCCGGGCAGCCAGTCGCGGTTGCTCCAACGCGGTGCCGGCGCGGATACCGCCGACTATGTCGTAGCGCTGGCCGGCAACCCCAACACGGGCAAGAGCACCGTATTCAACGCCCTGACCGGCTTGCGCCAGCACACGGGCAACTGGCCGGGCAAAACCGTGACCCGGGCCGAAGGAGGCTATCAGTACGAAGGGAAAAGCTACAAGCTGGTCGACCTACCGGGTACGTATTCGCTCATGGCGGCAAGCACCGACGAGGAGGTGGCGAGGAATTTCATCCTCTTCGGGCGGCCCAACGTCACGTTGATCGTGGTCGACGCCAGCCGGCTCGAACGGAACTTGAATCTTGTCCTCCAAGTGCTGGGCATCACCGACCGCGCGGTGCTGTGCTTGAACCTGATCGACGAGGCCCGGCGCCATGGCATGGAAATCGACAAGACGCGGCTCTCCGAGGAGTTGGGTATTCCGGTCGTGGCCACTTCGGCCCGATATGGACGCGGAATCAACGAACTCCTGGCAGCCATTCACCGCGTGGCCACGGGCCAAACGGTTTGCCGCCCGCGCCAGATCGAGACGACCCAATCGCCGGTGCTCACCGCCGCGTTGGAGCGGCTTCAACCGCGACTCGAAGCGGCGTTTCCCGCTCTGCCCAACGCTCGCTGGGTTGCCCTGCGACTGCTGGACGGCGACCGCCGGGTGAGCGATGCCATTGGTTCCGGGGAGTTGGAAAGCCTGTATCGAGAAACCCAGGCCGGTCGGTCCGAATGGCAAGCCGACCGCGAAATCATTCGTGAAAACACCACCAACTCTGAAACCGTAGGTCAGGCTGTGCCTGACAAACCCGTAGGTCAGGCCGTGCCCGTAGGTCAGGCTGTGCCTGACAAACCCGTAGGTCAGGCTGTGCCTGACAAAAATAACCCACCCGCACTGCCCACGAAAAACGTCCCCGGCGCCCAGCAAACCGGCACGGTTCCGCCCCAGGAAAACAACGGCAACCCTGAACCGGCCGCGTCGACGCCGGGCCGCGACGTGGTCGAGCTGGCCTCGTCGCTCCGCTGGGACGTGGGTCCGAATTTTCATCAGTCCGTCGTCGAAACCATCTACACCGAAGCCGCCGGAATCGCCGACCGGTGCGTGCGCCGGAGCGGCGCCGACGGCCGGCTCGACTGGGAACGTATGCTCGATTGGCTTTTCACGAGCCGCTGGACCGGCTTCCCCATCATGATCCTGATGCTGGCCGTCGTCCTGTGGATCACCGTGTCGGGAGCAAATTACCCGTCAAAAATACTCTCGGGCCTGCTGGTCGACACAATTCATCCCTGGCTCAAAAACGGAGCGGCCACGATCGGAGTTCCCTGGTGGCTCAGCGGACTCTTGATCGATGGAATGTACCTGGCCACCGCCTGGGTCGTGTCGGTCATGCTGCCGCCAATGGCCATTTTCTTTCCCCTGTTCACGCTGCTCGAAGACTTCGGCTATCTTCCCCGCGTGGCGTTCAACCTCGACAGCGCGTTCCGCCGCGTCGGCGCCCACGGAAAGCAGGCCCTGACGCTGTGCATGGGATTCGGCTGCAACGCGGCCGGCGTCGTGGCAACCCGGGTAATCGATAGTCCCCGCGAACGACTCATCGCGATTGTGACCAATAACTTTTCGCTGTGCAACGGACGGTGGCCGACGCAAATTCTGATCGCGACGATTTTTCTCGGGGCTCTGGTTCCGCCGTACCTGGCGGGATTCGTCTCGGCAATGGCCGTGGTGGGCGTCGCGTTGTTGGGTGTCCTTTTCGCGTTGGGCGTGTCGTGGTTCTTGTCGCGGACCCTGTTGCGCGGCGAGGCGTCGACCTTCAGCCTCGAACTGCCCCCCTACCGGCCGCCGCGAATCCTGCAAACACTCTATACGTCGCTCGTCGACCGGACAATCTTCGTGCTATGGCGGGCCGTGTTGTTCGCGCTGCCCGCGGGCGCGGCCATCTGGCTCGTGGCCAACGTGAACGTCGCCGGCGAGAGCCTGGCTACCCATTTCGTCCGGCTGGCCGATCCGGCGGCCATGTTCATCGGACTCAATGGCGTGATCCTGCTGGCCTACATCGTGGCCATTCCGGCCAATGAAATCGTTATCCCCACCGTGCTCATGCTCACCGTGGCGACCGCCCACGCGGCAACCGGCGGCGCCGGGACGGGCGTGATGTTCGAGACGACCGAGTCGAGCACGGCCGACATTCTCCAAACCGGCGGATGGACGCTCCTGACCGGCGTGAATCTCATGCTCTTCAGCTTGCTGCACAATCCGTGCTCGACGACCATCTACACGATCTATAAAGAGACGGGCAGCGTCCGGTGGGCCGCCGTGGCCACCTTGCTGCCGCTGGCAATCGGCATCGTCGTGTGCCTGGTGGTGGCCCAAGTGTGGCGTCTGTTTGTCTGAAAACACGTCTTGCAATGGATAGTTGAGTTTTCTGTTGCGCCCTTGTGTTTTGGAGGACCACGCTCCGTCTTGGCCGCAAACAGCCGGAAAAATGGACGTGTCGGAGCACGTCCCTCCAGGATTGCCCAAGGGCTCATGGGGGACGGTAGGGTGGCACACCCAGCCGTCTGTAACACCTATGCCGACCGTATGGCTCGGCTTCTCGTTTTTCTTGCCCCCGGTTTGCGGCAAGCTAGGCTTTCTTCGTAACGCTTGCGCGTGTCTTGCCGGGAATTTCGACGCCGTCGGCTTCTTTACAGCCGGACGGCCGGATTGGCCGATCTGATACGCGCCGGCAAGTGACGAAATGCTCCCCTTGAGTTTTGGAGAATGGAAATGAGACAATACTGGTTCTGGATCATCTGGGCAGCCGTGTTGATCGTGTTGTCGGGCGTGCAGTTCTCGTCGGCCGCAACGCGAACCAACAACTATCGTACGGCCAATTACACCCTCTTGTCGCCCGAACAAATTCGACAGATGCCGCTCTTGGAACGCCCCAATCGGCCCGGACATTTCTACGGCAACACCGTGCGGTGGCTTAACAGCCGTCGCGTTGCCCGGGGATACTACGGCGGTCGATAATTTTTCTCTTCACGACATTCGACGCTCATGGACAACTCCACGGCGGGCTCGGTCGACCCGGGCCCGCCGTTTCTGTTGCAAGGGAATTCGCCTTTGCCGGTCGCGAAACCTTGTCTACAATGACCGCGCTTGGTCCCCAAAATCCCCACCGGCTCAGCGCCCGTGGCTCACGGCTTGATAACTACCTCCCGCACCCCCCATGAAACTCCCAAAGACCACGATGACCCCGGTCTGGCTCGCGCTGCCCGCCGTGCTGACGTTCGTCTATGTTTGCACCCTGGTCGAGTTTCCGGTCGATTTCTGGCATCGCGCGGCCAGTGGGCGGCTCATGTGGCAAACCGGCGCCCTAGTCGACCACGACGCCTTCACCTTCACCATCACCGGCCGCGAGATCGTCAACCAGAACTGGCTCGCCGAACTGGCCCTGTTCGGCCTGCTCAAAACGGGCGGCTTTCCATTGGCCGAGTTTGCCGCCGGGCTCTGCTACGCGACAACCATCGGCATCGTTACCTGGATCGCCTGGCGGCGCGGCGGCAATGCCCGGACCGCGGCCGCGCTGGGACTCGTCGCGCTGGCCCTCTCGGCGTCGAATCTCGGCGTGCGAACCCAGGCAATCGCCGCCGTGCTGTTTGCCGTCGAACTGGCCGCCCTCTGGACCTGGCCCGACCGCTGGCCAACCATCGCCGTCGTGGCCGCCGTCGAACTCGCGTGGACCAACGTCCACGGCACGTTCCCACTGGGCGTCATCCTGCCGGGCCTCTTCTTCGTCGCAAGCGGTTGGACGGCATGGCGAGTCGCCGGCCTTCGCGCGGCGTGGACCGATCGGGCCGCCCGGTGCTGTCTGATTGCCGCAGTGGTGGCCGCGGCCGCCATGTTCGCTAATCCCCATCCCGAGAAAACATTCGACTACATCCTCGGCGTCACCTCCAAGTCGGCGGCCCGGGGCATCGAAGAATGGCTCCCCACCTCGATGGCCACCTACGCCGGCGCGGCATTTGTCGTGTCGGTATTGGCGGTCATACTTATCCTCCCACTCAGCCGAAAACGCCTGACCGCCGCCGAGGTGTTGCTGCTCGTCGCGTTCGCCCTCCTGGCGTGCCGCGCCCAGCGGATGGTCATTTGGTGGGCCCTAGCCATGCCAACGGCCATAGCGCCGGCCCTCTCGGCCCTGGTCGCCCGATTGCGCAAAACGCCTTCCCAACCGGAAGAACGCTCGACGGCCAGCGCCGTCGTGTTGCTCGTGCTCGCCGCGCTGGCCTTCCTGTCAACCCCCTGGACCAGGGCCTACAACCCGCTCTTGCCGCCGGCCAAACGCGCCGCCCTCGCACCCGACGAACCGGCCGCCGCCGTGCAATTCCTCAAGCAAAGCGGTCTCAACGGCAATCTGCTGGGCCCCATGGAATGGGGCGGCTACCTGAGTTGGCATCTCGACGGACCAATCAAGATCTTCATTGATCCGCGGATCGACTTCTATGGCGACGACGTCTGGAACGATTACGCCCTCATCGCCCAAACCGCCCCCGGCTGGCAAGAAACACTCGACCACCGCGGCGTCGACCTGATCGTCTGGCGCCGTCAACTCTCCGGCCCGCTCCCCAACGCCCTCGCCAAATCGCCGCTCTGGAAAAACATTTTCCAAGACGACCTCGCCACCATCTACGCCCGAACTGAGCCGCGGCCATAGCACACTCGCGGGTCGAACTGTGCCAAATCAACTTGCCCGAGCGTGCTTCATTCGATAGGATAGTAGGCGCACCATCGTAAACGAGCGACCCTGGGCACATGCCATGGTTCTTCCCACTACCGATCTCGACAACGCGTGGAGCAGATATCTCATGGCGCTGGAAGACGTGTCGGAACGCTTACAGCGCGTGTGCGCTGCTTTTTCCAAGACGCAAATCCCCTTCGCCGTGGTTGGCGGCCAGGCCGTCGCGCTTTGGGTGGCCACCAAAGATCCCGCGGCCGTGCGCACCACCAAGGACGTCGACGTCCTTCTTGACCACGCCTCTCTCCCACGTGCCCGCGCAGCCGCCGACGCTGTTGGTTTCGACTACTTCGAGGTCCTCGGCGTCGGCATGTTCCTCGACCGTCCCGCGCCTAATCCCCGCCACGCGGTTCACCTGGTCTGGGCCGGCGAAAAGATCCGGCCCGAATACGAAAGCCCCGCCCCCGCCGTCGAAAACTGCCGCGAACTCGCTCCCGGAATTCCCGTCGTCCCCCTGGCCGCTCTGGTCGAAATGAAACTCCAATCCTTCCGCGACCAAGACCGCGTCCATCTCCGCGATCTGATCGAAGTCGGTTTGGTCGATCGATCGCTCCACCCCAAGCTCCCCTCCAAACTCGCCGCCCGACTCGATTCCCTCCTCGCCGAATTCGGCCTCTAGTACGGTCTTCTGATACGTATAGCGTCTTTCCTAGGATAATAGCCGCAGGCGGAAGCCCGCAGTGGCGGTGAAATACGCATCACACTCGCTACATTTATTTGAAGAACGCACTAGCCGCCGCGCCTGCGCGGCGTTTGTCGGGAATCAACGTTTCAACGCCGCACAGACGCAGCGGCTAACAATAATTTCCACCATTCGGCTGAAATCTCAACAAAAACCCATCCCCTCCGTGCCCCCGCGCCTCCGTGGTAAAAAAACCAGCCCTCAATCCAACTTCTTCACGTAGACGTTCCGAAACCAAACCGGCTGCCCGTGGTCCTGAAGCAAAATAACGCCGCGCCGCGGAAAATCCTTCATCGGCTTCGCGTATTTGTTCGGCGTCCCGTCGGGATTCTTATGGGCCTCGGGCCACTGGTTCAGATCCATGTCGACGACCTGCTCGCCGTTGAAAACCACTTGGATTCGGCTCCCCTTGGCCGTGATCGTATAGCGGTTCCATTCGCCGGGCTTTCTCTGCACGTTCTTCGACGGCGCCACCAGATCGTAAATCGAGGCGCAGTCGCATCGGGCCGAATCCTTGTGGCCCTTGGGCCCAAGAATCTGAACTTCCAACGCTCCGTCGCGATACCAGGCCGGACCTCCCCGACGCGGCGCCGGCGAAACACGCAGCGCCACCCCGCTGTTGCTCTCGGCCGCAACCTTGAATTCCAAATCCAGGACAAAATCACCGTACTCCTCGACCGTCCAAATGTCCCCGCCGCCCTGGCGCGTCAAAACACCATGGTCGTCCAACGTCCATTTGCCGAACG
>JAFGAY010000059.1 GCA_016933425.1 Pirellulales bacterium | reverse complement strand
GACTGTCAAAATGGCCTTTTTTCAGAAATCCCGGGAATAATTCACCAATGCAGGGTCTCTTGATAGGGGAAGGACCATGACCGAGGTCGCCGGAGCCTTAGACATTGCCGACTTGGTTGCCCAGCACCATGCGGCTGTCTATCGCTACGCCTATCGGTTGACCGGGGGGGAGACCGACGCCGAAGACCTGACCCAACAGACGTTCCTGATCGCCCAGCGCAAACTGGATCAGCTTCGCGAGCCGGCCGCCGCGCGAAACTGGTTGTTTACGATCCTGCGGCACGTCTTCAGCAAGTCGCTCCGCAAAAACCGCCCGCGACCTGCCCGCGACCTGCTTTTAGACTTGGAGAATATCCCCGAGCAAACGCCCCCCGACTCGCCCATCGACCATGAGGAACTCCAAAAAGCCCTCGACGAGTTGCCGCCCGATTTTCGGTTGGTCCTCGTCATGTTTTTTTTCGAGGATTGTTCCTACCGACAAATGGCCGAGCAACTGGAGATACCCATCGGGACCGTCATGAGCCGCCTGGCACGCGCCAAGGCCCAGCTGAAAGCAACCCTGTTCATCGATGACGGACAGCCATCGACCAATTGCCCGACGACGCCCGTAAGCAAAAAACGTCGATCATGAAGGACAAACCCTGCCCACGACCGACCATCCTCGAGGCCATTGAACTCTCCGGCCGAGGCCGCGAGAACGCCTCGGATTGCGCGCGGGCCGATCTGGCCGCGCCGCTCGACGGCCGTCCCGAGTTGGTCGAGCTGCGCGACTCGAGCCGGCGGGCCGACGAAGCATTGCGCAAGGCCGTCCTCGACCTGCCCGTCCCCTATGAACTGGGCCAACGCATCCTCGACCGCTTGGCCCTATCCTCGGTCGACCCGGCCGATGAACTCGCCCCGGACGCCGGCGAACCACGCCCCGCCCGCCCGCCCGGCGCGTCGAAAAACGCCCACTCGCGACGTCGGTGGATCGCGGCCGCGGCCGTCGCGGCGACCGTCGCGGTCGTAGCCGTCGGATTGACCGTGTTCTGGCAACCCAAACCATACAGCACGGCGCAGATCATCGACGCGGCCGTCGAACGATTCATCGCGGGCCAAATGCCGCCGGGCAATCCACTCTCGGAAAACGTCCTCGCGTCGCACCCCCTAAGCCGCGAGATTCGCCGCTTGCCTAGCACCCGATGGCGAAAGATCGACAATTTTCTCGGGCACAAAGCCGTGGCCTACGAAATGTCGACGGCCGGAGGGGCCCGCGCCACGCTGTTCGTCATGCCCTGCCGACGCTCGATCCCGAGCCTCGCCGCCTCGCCCCCCAGCCGCCCGCGGCAAGCCACCGGCGGAAAAGCCACCGCCGCCTGGCAATCCGACGGCATGGTCTATGTCCTCGTCGTCGCCGGAAACGATCGCACCTATCGCATGTTCCTCGACCTGGGCCGCCCCCTCGCGTAGCCATGACCAACCACTATCTGGTGACCGGCTGCGCCGGATTCATTGCCTCGAAGGTTGTCGAACTTTTAATCGGCCAGGGCAACACGGTCCTCGGGCTGGACCATCTCGACGACGCCTACGATCGGCGATTGAAACAGTGGCGGCTCGCCCGGCTCCAGACGCTCGCCGGTTTTACGTTTCGGCCAACCGACGTTGCCGATGGCAAGGCCCTCGAAGATACCCTGCAAAACGAATCCGGCGCCGCGGTCGATGCGGCCGCCAAGCCCCACTTCGCCGCCGTGATTCATCTGGCGGCCAGAGCCGGCGTTCGCGCGTCGGTCGCTTGCCCCGAACTTTACTACCGAACCAATTGCACAGGCACGCTCAATCTGCTCGAGTCGTGCCGCCGGCTGGCGATACCCAAGTTTGTCCTGGCTTCCACTTCCAGCGTGTACGGCGAGCACAATCCGGTCCCCTATCGCGAGGACGCCGACACGAGCCGGCCGCTGTCGCCCTACGCGGCATCAAAAATAGCCGCCGAAACGCTGGCCCACAGCTACCATTACCTCCATGGCCTGGACGTCTCCGTCCTGCGCTATTTCACCGTCTATGGTCCGGCCGGCCGGCCCGACATGAGCGTCTTTCGTTTCGTCCGCCATATCGCCGAAAACGAACCCATCATCGTTTTCGGCGACGGCGGCCAACAACGCGATTTCACCTACGTCGACGACATCGCACGGGGAACGATTGCCGCAATTCACCCCCTGGGCCATACGGTCATCAACCTGGGAAGCGACCGGCCCGTGGCCCTGCGAGACGTGATCGAAAAGCTCGGCCTGCTGCTGGGCCGCGAACCACGCATCGACCAACGCCCGGCCCACAAGGCCGACGTCCCCCGAACCTGGGCCAACATCGACCGAGCCAGAAAGCTACTGGGCTGGACGCCCCGGATCGGCCTGGACGAAGGACTCGACCACGCGACGGCCTGGTATCGCGAAAACCGCGAGATGGCCCGAACCATCGAACTCGCGGAATCCTGAGCCCCAACGACCACCCCTGGACGCCCACGCTCCGTAGTGGCCGCGAACAACCTTGCCGCGAACAACTGGCCCCAGGCAACAACTCCTCAAAAAACGCCCTATTGCTCTGCTCCCACGCACCTCGCCACCCCCAATAAGTTGGTAAATGACCGATCAACCACAATGCCCCTGTGAACCTGGGCATTTACGGAAACCCCAAAAAAACCCGTCTCCCTGCGTTAAACCAACAAAAACCCTCATCAAGGTGCGTTTGGCAAATTCCAGCATTTATGCAATTAGTGAAAGCATTCTGGTTGCGGCCATCTGGCAATTCTGGTAAACTACCTCACGATGCAGTTCTAGCTAGGAAACGGTCAATCAATAAAAATTGATTTAGTTTCCATGATTCTTCTGAGAGGGGGGAAGTAGCAATGACGAAACATCCATGCCTATTGGCGCTCAGCCTGGCTTTTTCCATGGTTCTCGTGACGACGTCCGTCCTGGGCGATGATTTGTTTCCGCCCGACTGGCGCGGTTTGCCCAACTCGACGCTTCAAATCTGGGAATTCTCCAACAACGCCAACCCGGCTCCGCCCACCATCGACCAAAACACCTACGGCGATCCGGTGGCGACGATTTACGGGGAGTTCAACTATCCGAAAAAAGACACGTTTTGGCTCGCCGAGGATTTCGGACACGACGGTGTTTGGTGTGTCGGCGGTTCGATTTCGCTGGACATCCCTAACGATCCGGTCGCCCGGCCCGAAAAATGGATCCGCCTGCAAATCGTTCACGACGGAGGCCTGACCACGCCCGAACCGCAGCCGTGGATCGACGTGGTGGCCGATAACGGCTCTGAATTGATCGAATTCACTCACGTGCAGCAACTCATTCAGGACGAGTACTACGTCCACGACACTTACGACCTCCTGCTGGAACCGAATCCAACCTTCGAGACCATTTGGATTCTTCCCCGCTATTGCCAAATCTACGTCGACCAGATCGTGGTCGATACGATTTGCGTGCCCGAACCCTCCACGGTGATTGCACTGCTGGTCGGCGGGCTGTGCCTTGTCGGCCGCGCCGTAATGCGTCGCCGTCGGGCCAGGGCGGCGGCATAGGGCAATTTCGACTTCCCACCCCAACGGAACAGACCCGGCCGGAGCAAGGCCGGGAAGCATCAGTCCAAGCAGTAAGGCAGGATCGCGCTTCGCGCGGCTCTTGTCTTTATCCTGCGAATGGACAGGCCGGTTTCCCAGATAAAAATCTGGATCGCGCCGAAACCCAAAACGCATGATCGACCCCCCTGACTAAACCACGTTTCGGCGCCACTCAAGCGATGCCTTGCGGATCGACCGTATCCTGAAACCGGCCTTACGGCATTGCTCATCAAGACGCCACGCACCCCCGTTACGGAACAAGAGATCACATACACCCCCCCCAGGCTACTAAGCCTGATGCCTTTTACCATTGCTGCACACCAAGCATTGCTGTTAGAATAGGATATTGAGGCTATTTGGATAAATACATCGCCCTGTTTGGCCGGATTCCACACGTCTCGGCCAACACGGCATGGGCCAACGCCCGGCCGGCTCGGCTGAAGCACGCCAATCGGGCGCTATGAATTCGCACCACGAGGAGATTACCACACTATGAGATTCGGCTTGGCGTTAATCGTCGTTTGGGGATTACTAGCTTCCTCGGCCGGGGCATCCGTCCTCGGCGACCTTATCGCGCAAGAGAACGGGGTGAGCACGCTCAACGACAACAGCCGCGCGGTCATCTTCGACTTAAACGAAAACGATTTGCTCGACGAAGGCGACGAAATCGTCGGCATCCTCCAGTTTGAAAAAGTCAACGACGTCGATCCGTCGCCCGCCGGACTGTTCAGTGTCTTCGCCCTGAAACTGACGGGCCAGCGGCCGTTCGGAACCTGGGGAACAATCCTCGAGTACGGCGCCATCGACGCCGGCGAGGCGCACAGCCTCCATTCCTTGCTCGATCCGGCAATCCGTCCCTCGGCCAACGATTTCAACGACTGGAACCACGCGGCCTTCGCCCTGGTCGAGGTCGATTCGCTGATCGTCAACGATCCCAAAAATCCTTTCAGCCCCACCAATAGCGAGGCCGGCGACAATCCGCTCGCCATCATCACAAACGTGCTCAGCGCGGCCAACGGCTACTCCCTCGACGCCATCCTCGGCTTCGACGAAAGCAACAACGACTTTTTCGACACGGTTCTCAACCCTTTCGCGCCCCTGCGAATCGGCGACGGACAATCGCCCCTTCTCATCTCGGAAATCCGAGCCGACAATTCGGGAATCGAGGTCCTCTCGGAAACTGCCGGCTTGTCCATGCTGTACCACGCGCTGGACAACGTCAGCGTGATGCCGCTCGGCATCAAACGGCCCGGCCCCGTGTCGACGCCCGTCACCTACCACGACGTCATTCTCAGCCCGGACGGCTCGGTCCAAACATCGACGGCCGGGGTCCCCAATTGGGACCTGGAAGACGACACCAATTTCATGATCCACGTGGTTCCCGAACCGGGAACCACCGCTCTGCTGATCTCAATGGCCGCGGCGCTGGCCGCGGCCGGCGGCCGGCGAAGAAAAACCCAGCCGTAACGAATCCTTCAGCACACATAGAGCCCCTCTCTTAAGGGGGCACCTTTACACACTCCCACGATTCGATACGATCGTATCGAAGTCAGTCGGGCCGCTCCATCCACGCAGTGCAAAACCAACCGCTCGCCGGCGATTCAACACCGCTGGCTCTGGTGGAAAAAAAACGCCTGCCCGAGGGTGGTGGTCGATTTGGCCTTTGGCCCTGAGAATGTGTCTTGAAATTCATTTTGGCAACCATTAACCCCACCGGGCATGTCCCGGTGGAACAAGGTTTGGCGACTACCAAGCCGCACACCCCCCCAACTTTGTGCCAGTGGCCATCGCGTCTCGCGCATTACCAAACACGTTCTGAGACCATTTAACCGTTAAAATCCATTTTTTCGCCGTGGCGCCCAACGAACCCGCTTGACATCCCCCGCCTATTCCCCCAAATTCTGATAGGGGCCTCCCCCCAGGAAAGAATTTTGCTATGATTGTAGGTGGGTTGGAGAGGCACGAACAAGGGGGAACGTTTTGGGGAAAGATCGCAACCCCCAACGGCATCACCCTCGTTCAAGGGTTCCTCAACCCATCGGCTGTGAGTTGAACACCGATCAAGAGCGATCCAGGGACAAAAAAACCGGGATCCTCGTGGAATCGCCGATTCCCGTGAGGCTGGGAAAACGGCGCCAGTAAGTAAATGGGAGTGACGAATGAGCAAGATCAAACTACTGATCGCGGACGACCACGAAGTCGTTCGTTATGGACTGAAGACGCTGCTGGCCGATACCGACATCGAGGTCGTGGCCGAGGTATCCACGGGCGAGGCGGCGATTCGCTATGCTCTGGAAAACGATCCCGATCTCGTGCTCATGGACATCCGCATGCCCGGCGGCGACGGACTAACGGCCTTGGGACGAATCAAACTCGACAAGCCCGAAATGCCCGTCCTGATGCTCTCCACGTTCGATAATCCAACCTACATCGCTCGATCGGTCGCGCTGGGCGCCAGCGGCTACATGCTGAAAGGCTGCTCGCGCGACGAGCTGATCAAGGCAATCCACATAGCGGCCTCGGGCGAAAGCGCGTGGACGCGCGACGAACTCCGCCGCGTGACCGGCGCCCTGGCCACCCCTCGACTGACCGCCGACATCGAGGTCCCGCTAACCCAGCGCGAGAGCGAAGTCCTCCGCCAGTTGGCCTACGGCCTGACAAACAAGGAAATCGCCCAGGCCCTCCACATCAGCTACGAAACGGTCAAAGAGCACGTCCAGCACATCCTGCGAAAAATCGGCGTCTCCGACCGGACCCAAGCGGCCGTTTGGGCGGTCCGCAAAGAGCTCGTCTGATACGGCCCATTTTTGACTCGAACCGACAAACGAGGCTGCCCCGGGGGTGCCGGCAACGTCCCCCCGGGCGGCCTCGTTTTTTCTTCAGCCGACTCATCCATGGTATAATGCGACCATGGCCTGTCGCGTTGCACCATTTCGGCCTTCCAACACTTCAGCCGAATGGCGAAAATCCTTGTTAGCCGCCGCGACTGCGCGGCGTTCCCGCGCCATGAAACGGCCTTTCGCCCTCATCCTTACGCTGATCCCAACATGCCTGGCCTGCTTGCGCGCCGAAGCCGGCGTCATCGTCTTCGCCAACCGGACCGACGACGCCGTCACGTTCGCCATCGCCGCCAACGGTGAACAAGTCCAAGCCTATCGCCTCGCGGCCGGTGACGTCTTGCCCCTGGTCGCGCGCGGTCCCGCGAAGGTTCGTTTCTCGACGCAAGGCGCTATCACCGACCGCGAAATCACGCCCGACTCAATTTGCACTTTCTCCGGAACGCATCGCGTGAACCTGGTCGAACAACGTTTCGGCGAGGCAATCGCGGACGCCGCGAACACGCCCGCCGCGAAACCACCGGCCCGCGCCAAACCGCTCGACGACGTCGGCGTCCTGCCGGTCATGATTCTCGTCGACGAAGACGAACCGGCCGTCCGTCAAGTCTGGGAAACCCGGCTCAGGCAGCGAGTCAACGACGCATCCAAAATCTTCGAGCATCACTGCCGGATGCGTTTCGAGGTCGTGGCGGTCGATACCTGGAAATCGACCAACGCCATCACCGACTTCGCCATGACGCTCCGCGAGTTCGAACGCAAGGTCCAACTAAAACCACCGGCCCGATTGGCCATCGGCTTCACCAGCCAATACCAAAAGCCCGACACTCGCCGCGTCCACTTGGG